>CAZUVK010000055.1:0-14475 GCA_964623785.1 uncultured Gemmatimonas sp.
GTATCGGGCCCGGACGGGCGCGGGCGCGGCGTGCCACGGGCCGGTCGCTCGAGCAACCCCCGGTATATCTCGAAATAGCGACTCCCCATCAGCCTACCCGTGAAGAGGGCGCGGTACCGACGCCGCGCCCGCGATCCCAGGTCGGCGGCGAGATCCGGATCCTCGAATAGCCGGTTCATCGCCGCCCGGAGCGCATCCGGATTGCCGGGCGGCACGACCAGGCCGGTCTCCCCGTCGACATTGACATAGCTGGTTCCCGAGCCAACCTCGGCTGAGATGAGGGGGCGCCCGAACATCGCCCCTTCGAGCAGGGTAACGCCAAACGCCTCGGATCTCAGGTACGACGGGAACACCACGGCCCGGCTGAGCCTGAACAGGGCGACCTTCGTCCGATCGTCGACCTGGCCGAGGAATGTGATGTTGGTGAGCCCGAGCCTGGTCGCGTGCCGCTTCAACTCTTTCTCGGTCGGGCCCGAACCGGCGATCACGATGCGAAAGGGGGCGTCCCTGGCCGCGTCCAGGAGGATGTGCAGACCCTTGTAATGCCGTAGCACGCCCACGAAGAGAAAAAAGTCCGATCCGAACTCCCGTCGGGCTCCCTCGACCTCGCTTTCGGTGACCGTGGGGTACGAGTCCTCATCCAGGCCGATCGGCACGATTTCGACCTTCGCCCCGTACGAGGAAAGGACCTTGCTCGTGGCGAAGTAGTTGGGAGACGTGCAGACGATTCGATCGACGGAGGCCAGGAACAGCCTCCTCAGCGGTGAGTAGAGCTTCTTCAGAAATCGCTGGCGAACGATATCCGAGTGATATGTCAGAAGCGTGGGCTTGCGGGCCTGACCGAGAAAATGGAGGACATCACCGAACGGCCACGGGTAGTGGAAGTGGATGAGATCCGCCCATGCGGCCTGCTCTCGGAACATGGGAACCGCCCGCGCCGAGAAGCCGCAGGAGGCCACCTCAAACGACCGACGGGCGCGAAACACGGTGGCCTCTTCGCGCTTCACCACCGAGGGCGAGGGCCCCGCGCTGAGCGAGAGAACGCGAGGCTCCCCGCCGAGTCGCCCTGTGTTCAGGCAGATCTGCCTTATCGCCTCCTCCATCCCGCCCTGGGAATCCGGAAAGTAGGTCCGATAAACATGGAGTATCCGTACTGTCAAACGGACCTTGCCCTTGTGGAAGGCTTTGCCTGGTGGCTATCTGACCGTTGTTGCTTCCGGATCTCGGGCCTCGCTAGCTTGCGCCGCGCAAGACCCTTCCATGGAAACGATCGAACCGAGCTGAGTCGCTCCTGTTCACCATGACCCGGAAACCCGGCGGAGATTGGCAATGGATCCTGATCGTGGCGGCCCTGCCACTCCTGGTCTCGGGCGCGATGTTCCATGCCCCGATCGCGCTCATGGCGGTGTTGGGCGCGACGTATCTCGTTCGCGACCACCGCTCCCTGCGAAACGATCCCGGCGCCCGCTTCATCGTGTGGATCTTCCTCTGCCTCTGGGTGCCACAGCTCATCGCACTGCCGGATGCGGCCAGCCCCGGTCGGAGCTTGACGATGGCCGCGGTCTATCTCATGTACCCGCTGGCCGCCGTATTCATGCTTCGCGGGCTCGGGCCGGGCCGTCAATGGATACATTTCGCCGCCGGCGCCGCCGCGATCGTCTGTATCTGGGCGCTGGACGTCATTCCCGGTGCGACCGGACTCGTGGAATGGCCGGTCCAGCGGGCCGACCCACGGTACATCCCGGGAGCCCTGTTCAGTCGGTTTCTCGTGGGGCACGTCGCCGCCGTGGTCTCGCCCCTCGTCTTCGAACTGGTTCGTCGTCAATCGCGTGCCCATCGTTGGGTCTGGGTTCTACCCGTAGTCCTGACCGCGCTCGTCTTTCTCTCCGGACGGCGCGTCGCTTGGGTCATGCTGCTCATCTCCGCGGCCACCTACCTCGTTTACCTCGTCCGATTGAAGCGGCCGGAACCCCGCCGAGTCGCTCTGGCCGTGCTCTTCCCGACCGTTGTCGCCGTTCTCGTTTACCTGGGGAACGGTGAAACGAGAAATCGGGTGAATCTCACCGCCGGCCTGTTCTCGACGGACGTCGAAACGATCGATGTCGCCCTCTCCTGGCGACTGGACATCTGGAAGACGGGTTTCGCCGTCGCCGAGTCGAACTGGGCGAACGGGGTCGGAGCCCGCGGCTTCCGCGGGGTTTACGCCGACTATGCCGCGGACGACGATTTCTGGTTGCAGGGCCACCTGGATGGCGCCTACCATCCGCACCTCTTCGCCCTGGAGGTTGCCGCGGAGACAGGGGTGCCGGGCCTCCTTGGCTACGGATTGGCGCTGTGGTTGCTCTGGTCCGTTCTGCTTCGCTCGCGTCCTGGTGGGGACGACTGGCTGTGGCCCTGTGGCATCGCGGCGATTGTGGCAACCCTTCCCCTCAACGCCCATGCCGCATTCTACGGCGCCTATTGGTCCACCGTGATCTGGTGGCTCATAGGACTCGTTGCGGCAGCGATGAGTCAGCGCTCAGCGCCGTCCGTTGCCTTTGCCCCGTCGACACGGTCCGATTCCGACCGATTGGCTCAACAACCCCCGGGTTCCTGACCCCGGAGGCCTCCTGGCCAGGGTACAGTCGAGTGCCGCTCGACGTCGCGATGATCCGCGCCGGATCCGGGTCGATGGGGAGCCGTATGGAACGGCCGAGCGATCGTTCCCTGGCGCGGACAAGGCTCGCGAGTGTCACCAGGATGGCCGCGCCGATCATCGGCCAGAACCAGCGGGGCCCGACGCGCGCGGCTTCGAGGGTGCCCAATCCCGCCAGAAGCACACCCGCCAGCAGAACGGTCCACGCCACCTGACGGTGTGTCCACCCGGCGATCACGGCTCGCTGGAAGAAGTGACAACGGTGGGGCAACCACCACGGCTCGCCGCGGAGCACCCGTGCGAGCAGCGTCCAGGTGGCGTCCGCGATGAAGAGCCCGAGGCCGAGCGCGAACGCACCCAGAGGGATGTCGTGGCGAATCACGCCGATCAGGGCGAATCCTCCGAACGCTGAGCCAAGCATCAGGCTCCCCGCGTCGCCCAGGAAGATCGTTGCCGGCTGCCAGTTCCAGCAGAGGAAGGCCATGGCCGCCGCGGCAAGTCCCCACGCGAGCAGCGCCTCCAACGTCGCGTCGGCCATCAGGAACCACGCGCCGAAGGTGACGCCAGCCACGACCGCCTGGCCCGCCGCGATCCCGTCTATGCCGTCCATGAAGTTGTAGAGATTGGTCAGCCAGACCATCCAGAGGAGGGCGAGCACCAGCCCGACGCGGTCGAACTGGATGGTGAAGCCAAAGAGATCCACCCCGCTCGGCCAACCGACAGCCATCAGAAACATGAAACCCGCGGCCACCTGGAAGGCCAGGCGCACGGGGATCGACACACCGCGAGAATCTTCCAGCCAACCCACCGCGGTCAGGAGCCCGCACGTCGCGGCAAGGGCAACGAGCGGTATGCTTGTGAGGTTGAATCCGGTCGCGGCGGTCAGGACGAGTGCACCGGCGATGAATGTCGCCGCGATCGCCAATCCGCCGCCGAGTGGAGTTGGGACCTGGTGGGAGCTACGGAAGTTGGGGTGGTCCACGAAGCCCGCGCGGCGTGTGTAGTCGCGCGCAATCCGAACTCCCAACCAGCCAACGATGAACGATGCAACAACAAACGCGACCCTCAATGAGCTGTCCGCCGAATCCATGGCATCCGGTAGGTTCCGGGAAGGCACGCGCGCGGGCCTTCGCCGCGCCGGTCCGCGCTGGCCCTTCGCGAGTTTTGCGCCACGCGAAACAACCATGCGGGATCATTGATCCAGCCAGAAGCCGCCTACCGCGACTCTCGACTACCCGTGAACGTATGAGGGGCCCTTCGTCGGACACCCGCGGGCCTTCCTCATCCACTTCGACGCGTCTCGGCGGCAACCCGCACACGGGAAAATTTCCCTGATGCCCGGGTCGGATCCGGGGATTTAAGGGATCCGCGATGGGCAACGCAGAAGTTAGGATGGGTGTCCAGGTTAGGCAACGGCCGTGACCGGCCGCCGTACTCGGATCAGGACCGTCGCGGAATCGGGGTTAGCGCCGCGCGGAGGCTGTGCGGAAGACCTGGAGGACCTGCGCAAAGTTTTGCGGCTCGTCGTGGGATGCGCCGACCACGGCGGCCGCCGCTCCCATCGCCAGCCGGCGACGCTCGTCGCGTAGCGACTCGATCGCCGCGACCACGGACTCGTCGCTGGCGGGGTCGACCACCAGGCCCGACACCTCGTGTTCGATGAGTTCCGCCGCGCCGACGTACGGTGTGGTGATGACAGGCAGTCCACACGCCATGGCCTCCAGGGCGGCGAAGCCAAAGGAGTCGTGCCACGAGAGATGGATCAGCGCGTCCGCGGCGGCGAGCGCATTCAGCGATGGGCGGACTTCGCCGGCCATCGTCACCTGTTTCTCGAGGCCCAGGGACCGCACCAGTCGCTCAGCTTGCCTTCGCTGCCCCGAACCCGTACCGCGACCAGCGACGAGCAGGTGCATGGGTTGGTTCGTATCGGCGAGGCGCGGCATCAGGGTCAGGATTCGCCAGAGCCCCTTAAGCCGAAAGTTGTGACCCAGGAAGAGCAGGCACAGGGCCTCATTCGGAATACCCCATCGGGCGCGCGTCTCGGAACGGTGGACTTCGCGCATGGCGGGATTGTGCTCTCCCGTGTCGACGGCGTTGTGCACAACGTGCACGTGGTCCGGGGGGATTCGGTAACTTTTGAGGATCTGTGCGCGCATGTACGCGGACTGGGCGATTACGTCGGGAGCCGGGCCGTGCCCCTCGTAGAAGGCGCGTTCCCACCGACGCTCCGCCAGCGTCCAGGGGGCGACCCGGATCGACGCGCGAAGCGCTCGTTCAACGGGGTTGTGGAAGGAACGGATCTTCTGCCGATACTGTTCGGTCCCGTAGGCCGACCGGAGCACGTTCGCGTGAACGCCGCGGTAGCGACGCGAACGTTCGGGGTTCAGCAGAAGGACGTCGAGCGACAGCGCGGAAACTTCGGCTCGTAGGGCTGTGCGTCCCAGCTTGTCGAGACGGCGCAGTTGTGTGCCCGCCGGAGCCACGATGGCCTCGGGCTGGGGGCGGACGGTGAGGAAGTGAACGTCGCATCCCCGGGACCCGAGCCAGGCCCCGAGACGCCAGAGGTATCGCGGCTGTCCCGGCCCCGGCGGATCCGCGATGCGGATATCGATTCCGATTCGCATGGGCCGCTCGGTTGGGTTCTCTCCCTGAGCTTGAAGAAGGAAGGGGTGCGGAGCCGTCTCGGCCCCGCACCCCCACGAACCTGATCGAAACCGCGTGCGCTACACGGTCTCCTCGACCTCGTCCTCATCCGTGGCGGCCGCCACCTCGACAGCATCCTCACCGGCGGCGCCCTTCGAAACCTCCGCTTCAGCGACGACTTCCGCTTCCGCGACTGGCTCGGCTTCGGCGACTGACTCCACCTCGGTGACCGCCTCCGATTCGGCGACTGGCTCGGATTCAGCGACGGGCTCCGTGTCCGCGACTGGCTCGGCTTCGACGATCGCATCCGGCTCGACCGCGGCCTCGACCTGCGGGCCTTCCCCGGAATCCGCCTCACCCTCCGGAGCCACCGGCTTCGAGGGCAGGATCACCCCGCCCTCCTCGAGCTTCGGAACGCGAGTCGCGTTGAGCACGATCCGTCGATTGTCCGGATCGACCTCGGTGATCTCCATCTCCAGCGCATCGCCCTCGGCGAAGAGGTCGGCCGGATTCTGCAGGCCAGCGACGCCAAGCTGTGAGAGCGGGACGAAGCCCTCGATGTCATCGCCCAGGTCGACCGCGACACCCTTCTCCTGCAGCCTGGAGACGGTGCCATTGATCTGCCGGCCGACTGCGTAGTCCTGAGCGATCTGACCCCACGGATCGTCCTGCGTCTGCTTGAGACCGAGCGAGATCCGCTTGTTCTCGGCGTCGACACCGAGAATCACCACGTCCACGTCATCGCCCTTGCGAACGACTTCGGACGGATGCTGGATCCGCTTCGTCCAGCTCATGTCGGAGATGTGGACGAGCCCGTCGATGCCCGGCTCAATCTCGACGAACGCGCCGAACGACGTGAGGTTGCGGACCTTGCCGCTCATCCGTGTACCGACCGGGTACTTCTCCGGCAACGCGTGCCACGGATCCTCCTCGATCTGCTTCATGCCGAGCGAGATCTTCTCCTCGTTCGGGTCGACCTTCAGCACCACGGCTTCGACCTCGTCACCGAGCGAAACGATCTTGCTCGGGTGGCGGACGTTGCGCGTCCAGCTCATCTCGGAGATATGGACGAGACCCTCGACGCCCTTCTCCAGCTCGACGAACGCGCCGTAGTTGGTGATCGAGACCACACGACCACGGACACGGGAGCCGACGGGGTACTTCTTGTCGACATCCGTCCACGGGTACGACTGGAGCTGCTTGACGCCGAGCGAGAGCCGCTCGCGCTCCCAGTCGATGTCGAGCACCTTCACGTCGAGTTCCTGCCCGATCGAAACGACTTCGCTCGGATGCCCGACGCGACCCCAGCTCATGTCGGTGATGTGGAGCAGGCCGTCCATGCCGCCCAGGTCGATAAACGCGCCGAAGTCCGTGATGTTCTTGACCACGCCCTTCCGAACCTGGCCGACCTCGAGCTCCTTCTTGAGCTTCTCGCGCTTAACCTCGCGCTCAGCCTCGAGCAGCACTCGCCGCGAAACGACGATGTTGCGCCGACGCTTGTTGAGCTTGATGATCTTGAAATCGTACGTCTGACCAAGGAGGTCCTCGATGTTCGGGACGCGACGAAGCGCGATCTGCGAACCCGGCAGGAACGCATCCACACCCATGAGGTCGACGGTGACACCACCCTTGATCTTGCGCGTAAGCACGCCCGGAACGGGATCGCCGCTCTCGTACGCCTCGCGGATCTTCTCCCACACGCGAAGGAAGTCGGCCTTCTTCTTCGAAAGGACGACGATCCCATCCTCGTCTTCGAGGTTCTCGAGGTAGACCTCGACCTCGTCGCCGACCTGGAGGGATTCGGGGTCCTTGAACTCGTCGCGCGCGACCGAGCCCTCGCTCTTGAAGCCGACGTCGAGGATGACGACCTTGTCGGTCACCCGCAGGACCCTCGCCGTGACGATCTCGCCTTCTTCGATGTTGGTGAGGGTATCCTCGTACATCTCGAGGAGCGCCTCATACTCCTCGAGGTCGTACTCCTCCTCGTCGAAGAGGTCGGCTCGGAAATGCGCGCGGGGGCGGTCCGTGACCGGGGCGCGAGTCGGCTCCTCGGCGACGGCGACGCCGCCCGAGTCGATATCCGAATCGATGTCGTTGGTGGCGGTGGGGTTCTGATCCTCGGTGTTCTGATCGACCATGTGGAGGTGTTGCCTTCCGTGGCGCGTGTCCGTTCGGGCTCGCGCGGAGTGTTGGATGTTAACGAACGATGGGGCTGCCCACGAGGCAACCCGGGAAGCAGGCTAATTTAGCGGAGCGGCGGAGGGGAGTCAACCGGCTGCGCGGTTCAGCCCATGTGGTTCCGGGCCAACTCGACGACGGCCCGGACCTGGTCCTCAAAGGTCAACTCCGAAGTGTCCAGCAGGATGGCGTCGGGAGCCCGGACAAGTGGCGCGACGCTTCGGTTCTCGTCCTGATGATCGCGCTCCGCGAGCAGCCGCGCCTCGGCCCGGATTTCGTCCACGTCCGGAGACGTATTGCCGCGCTGCACAAGTCTCCTGATAGCACGGACTTCAGGGTCGCAAACGAGAAATACCTTGAGGTCGGCGTCGGGGAACACGACGGTCCCGATGTCGCGGCCGTCGGCCACGAGCCCGCCGTCCCGACCGATGTCGCGAAGGATGTCGAGCAGCCAGTCGCGAACCGCCGGGACAGCCGCCATGGTGGAGACGTGGGCGTTCACGTCGACCGCGCGGATCTCCTCGGAGACATCTTCTCCGGAGACGCGGACGGCGAAGGAGGAGTCCGTCGGGGACGCATCCACCTCGAGGGCGGCGACCTCTTCGACCGTGAGATCAGGCCATCGGCCGGTGGGGATGTCGCGGCGGAGCGCCGCCAGTGTGAGGGCGCGGTAGAACGCGCCTGAATCGAGGTGCCTGTAGTCGAGCGCGGAAGCGACGGCCCTGGCCGTGCTGCTCTTCCCGGACGCTGCGGGTCCATCGAGCGCGATGACAAGGCCTTGGGGGCGTTGGCTCATCGCGAGACGGCCCCGTCGCCGAGGTCAGCGAGGGTTGCCCAGAACCCCGGGTAGGAGACGTCGACCACCTCGGGGACATCGATGACGATTTCGTTGCCCGGCAACGCCGCGAGCACGCCGAACGCCATCGCGATCCGATGGTCGTGATGGGTCTTGACCGTTCCGGCGAGAGGCCGGTCCGAGCCGTGAACGACGAGTCCGTCGGGAAGCTCCTCCGCGGTGACGCCGACGGCGCGGAGGTTCGCGACCATCGCGGCGATCCGGTCACTCTCCTTGGCTCGCAGTTCATCAGCCCCCGTGATCCGGGTCGCGCCTTCCGCGCGCGCGGCCATACACGCGAGGATGGGCAGTTCGTCAATCATCGCGGGGACTTCGTCGGCCCCGACCACAACGGCGCGAAGTGTCCCCGGCCTGACCACCAGATCGGCGACCGGCTCTCCCCCACTGGTGCGCTCTTCCTCGACCTCCACGACGGTTCCCATCCTCCGCACGGCGTCCAGGAAGCCAATCCGCGTGGGGTTGATCCCAACGCCGTGAATCCGAAGCTCGCCCGAGTCGGCGAGCCCGGCGAGCGCCACGAGGAACGCGGCCGACGAGGGATCTCCGGGGACCCGCATGTCGAGCGGGGGCAGGTCGCCGGCCGGTGCCCTGGACGAGACAGACCAGCCGTCCTCCTCCTCGCGTTCGACCAGATCGATGCCGAGGGCGCGCAGCATCCGCTCGGTGTGGTCGCGCGAGCGGATCGGTTCGCGAACGCTGACATCCACGCGGCCGGAAAGCCCGGCGAGGAGCACCGCGCTCTTGATCTGGGCGCTGCTCTTCGGCGACTGGTAGTCGATCCCGCGGAGGTCGCCACCGCAGATCTCGAGCGGCAGTCGGTCGGGCCGTTCCGTCTCGGTGACCCGGGCGCCCATGCTGGAGAGCGGGTCGGTGATCCTCCGCATGGGCCGGCCGCGGAGCGATTCGTCGCCGGTGAGGGTCGAGCAGAATGGGCGGCCGGCAAGGAACCCCATCATCAGGCGCGCGGTCGTTCCACTGTTACCGCAGTCGAGGATACCGGCCGGTGCGGTCCAGGCATCGATTCCGTCCGACCGCACGCGAAGCTCGCCGCCGTCGACGGGAAGCTCTGGAATCGCCACGCCGAGGGCGCGCAGGATTGAGGCCGTGCTCTGGCAATCCGCTCCGGCGAGCAGGCCCTCGAGCCGGCTCTCACCACGGGCCGCTGCCGCGAACATCAGAGCACGGTGCGTGAGCGACTTGTCACCGGGCACCGAGGTCTCACCTGCGATATGGAAGCTCATCTCCATCCTTGAATCATGACCGGGGCCACCGGCCTCAGAATAGCGGCGCGAAGACCGCCACCAGCAGGGCGACCGTGGTGATCGCCCAGGCCATCAGGGCATCGTACATCCCCTTCTTGTGTTCGGCAGGGGACATGGTCGGGTACCGCGCGAGCCACCGCAAGAGGAGGGCGAGCCATACGGCGAGCGGAACGCAGATGACAACCGCCCCACCGCCCATCGGACCGAACCAGAGGCCGCCGAAGAACAGGACGAACGCGAGGACGGTCATTGCGACGGCGAAGAGGAGCGATGCCCGCATCCCGATCACCAGCGCGAGGGTGCGGTCGCCACGGCGGCGGTCCTCGTCGAACTGATAGAGCTGGGTGAGCGGATAGAGTGCGGCGAACAGCGGCGCGAACCCCGCGAGAATGGCGACCGCCCACATGGGCGTCGTGACCTCGGCCAGCGTCCATCCCGCGAGAGCCGTCAACGGGCCGAATCCCAGGGCGTTGATGACGAGATCCAGCCCGGCTACGGCCTTCCAGCGAAATGGTGGCACCGAATAGAGCACGGACATCAGGAAGCAGGCGGCGTATACGACGGCGAAGGATCGGGGGAGGGCGAAGAACGCGACCAACTGGCCGAACGCCATCAGCCCGATGCCAAACGCCAGCAGATGGGGCGGAGGTGGCGGTGGCGCGTCCAGGTACCCGATGTCACCTTCGTCGCGATCGAAGGCGGAGTTGATCGCGAGCGTCCCACCGTTGAGGCAGATGACGAACAGGGTGATTCCGAGGAGGGCCGCCGGCCACCGACTCCAGGCATCCGGTTGCTCGGCGCAGGCAAGCGCGAAGCCGAAGAAGGTGTGGGCCGCCACGATGGGCCACTCGCGGGGCCGGAGGTGGAGCACGTACGAGTAGGCATCGCCCGGGAGAATCCGGTAACCGAGCCGGCGGCTCGCGCTGGCCGTGCGCGGGTCGGGCGTTCTGGCCGGGGCGTCCGTCTCCATCACCTCCAGCCGCCGGGCAGGTAGACCGTTCCGGACCGCGCGCGCGTCACCTCTCCGCCCGACTCGACGAGGAGCGATCCGTCGTCACCGATTCCCGAAGCCCGGCCGCGGGCCAGCACACGCCCCGTCTCACTCTCGTGGATCTCGACCCGGCGACCCGCGAGTGCGTCGCGGTCCGCGAAGGCGGCGACGATCTCTCCTTCATCGAGGTCGGTTCCCGGAGCGCTGTCCAGCATGGGCCGAAGTGCGGCGACGAGCGCGCCGCCCACCTGAAATCGGGACACGGGCTCACCACTCGAGGCGCGCAGCGATGTCGCCAGGGGTCGTATCGACTCGGGAAAGTCTTCGGGCGCCTGAAGCAGGTTCAACCCGATGCCCACGATCATGTGCTCGAGACGATGCCCGTCCCAGGAGGCCTCGCAGAGGATCCCGCCGAGCTTCCTGCCGTCGATGAGAAGATCATTCGGCCATTTGACGCGGATCGGGGCACCAGCCCACGGGTCGAGCGCAGCCGCCGTCGCGAGCGCGACGCGGATCGGAAGCAGCCCGATCGAATCCACGGTGAGGTCGCGCAGGACGAACGAACACCAGAGGCCGACGCCCGCGGGGGAGGACCATGATCGCGAGCCCCTTCCCCGCCCCGCTCGTTGCTCGTCGGCGATTACGAGGGTACCGCCGGGCGCACCACCCTGCGCGAGCCGCCGCGCCACGTCGCTCGTGGAGCCAACGGCGGAGTAAAGGCGGACGGCCGGCAGGCCCCAGTACGACGCGAGGTCGGAGGCGCCGCAACCCTCCCAGCTTTCCGCGGGCACCTCCAGCGACAGCGATCCATCACCCATCATCGACGAGGAGAGAGAGGTCCAGCGCGGGAGCCGAATGGGTGATCGCGCCGACCGAGATGAAATCCACACCGGTGTCGGCGATGGCGCGGACGGTGGCAAGGGTCACGCCGCCGGACGCTTCGGTTTCCGTGGGACGGCCCGAGTCGCGTACGGCGCGAACCGAGTCCCGCAGCGCGCCAGGCGACATGTTGTCCAGGAGGATCCTGTCCACTCCCGCGGTGAGCGCTTCCTCGACCTCCCCCCGCGTCGTCGCCTCCACTTCGACCTTCAGGTGATCCACGTTGCGGGCTCGCACCGATCTCACCGCCTCCGCAATCCCGCCGGCCGACCGGATATGGTTCTCCTTGATCAGGACCATGTCGTACAGGCCGAATCGGTGGTTCGTGCCACCCCCGGCGAGCACGGCCGCTTTCTCCAGGGCGCGAAGTCCAGGCGTGGTCTTCCGTGTGTCCAGGACACGGGCGCCGGTTCCCGCCACCGCGTCGACGTACGCGCGCGTCAGCGTCGCGATCCCGGAAAGGTGCTGGAGGAAGTTCAGCGCGAGTCGCTCCGCGGCCAGGATCGACCTCGCGCGACCCGAAAGGTGGATGATCTCGGTGTCCGGCGCGACCGACTCGCCGTCCATCGCCTGAGCGACGAACTCCACTCCGGCGTCCACTCGCGCGAAAGTCAGGCGCGCGACCGCCAGGCCCGCGACAACACCGGCCTGCTTCGCGATCACCCGCGCGCCGACGACCCGCCCCGGATCGATCGTCCATTCGCTGGTGCGGTCGCCGGGTCCAACATCCTCGGCGAGACCGGCGTCGACGAGGCGGATCAGCGTTGCGTCGAGATCTCCGCCGTTCATGGGTGGAACACCAGGAAGAGCGCCGCGGCGACCCAGCAATAGTAGGCGAAGACGTAGAAGTTTCGACGCCGGAGCAGGGCGACGAAGAAGCGGATCGCGAGCACACCGCTGACGGCCGCGGCGACGAAGCCAACGGCGAGCGCGCCCGGCGAAAGGCCGGCTCCGGCGCTCAACGCGTCGGGAACCTGCAGGACCGCCGCGCCGAGGATCGCGGGGATCGACATGAGAAACGAGAACTCGGCGGCCGCAACCGGGTCGACCCGGCGCCAGAGGCCAGCGATCACGGTGCTTCCCGACCGGCTGATCCCGGGGAAAATCGCGATCGCCTGCGCGACGCCCATGATCGACGCGGCGCCCCACGAAGGGTCGCCAACAGCGACCTCGGGCGGCGCGGTCATGCGGGCGATGACCATCAGGACGGCCTGGAGGGCGAGAACGGCGAGAAACGGCACGAGCGTTCCCGCATAGATCGACGCCGCGGCGGCGACGGCGAGCGGCGCCAGGTCGCGGAGGCTCATCCCGCGTGTCCCCATCGCCCATCGGCTGCTCCACACCAGGCACCCCGTCACGAGGATCATCGTGGCGGCGAAGACCGGATCGTCGAACCTCGCCTCGAACCAGTCACGCAGCGTGAAGCCGACGACCGCGGCCGGAATCGTTGCGACCGCCAGCTTCAGGACGTACGGCAGGGTGCTATCCGGGCCGCGTCGGGCCAGGCCCATCGCGAGCGAGACCAGTTTCGCCCGGTAGACGACCACCACCGAGATGAGTGTCGCGACATGGACCGCCACGTCGAAGACGATACCGGGAACCTGAAGGCCAAGAACCGCCTGCCCGAGCACGAGATGGCCGGAGCTGGAGACCGGGAAGAACTCGGTGAGCCCCTGGATGACTCCAAGAATCAGCGCGTCGAGCCAGGTCATGGATGAGCGCTCCTTGCGGCAGCCGTTTCGGCTTCCGGCGTCGCGGCCCCCGAGGCGAGAACCTTCTCGTAGAAGGACTCGTACATCGGGACGATGCGGTCGACGCTGAATCGTCGTGCCGATTCGCGCGCGGCCGCGCTATAGTGGCGCCATCTGTCGTCGTCGCGAAGAATGTCGATGCCGGCGTCGGCCATGCCGACCACATCGCCGACCGGGCGCAGGTGACCTCCCTGTCCCTCCTCCACCACTTCCGGCAGGCCGCCGACGGCGGTGGCGATCACGGGGACCCCGGACGCCATCGCCTCGAGCGCGCTCAGGCCGAATGACTCCGACTCCGACGGAAGCAGGAATAGGTCGGCGCAGGCGAGGAGTTCCGCCACCGAGTCCTGCTTCCCGAGGAACAACACCTCTTCCGCGAGCCCCAGCTCCATCACTTCCGCCACCGCCTCCGGACGGTCCGGCCCGTCGCCGACGAAGACGAGTCGGCCCGGTATCTCGCGGCGGATCCGGTCGAAGATCCTGATCACATCCCGCACCCGCTTCACTTCGCGGAAGTTGGAGATGTGCATGAGCAGCTTGCGACCTTCGGCGGCGAGCGCCCGCTTCTGGCAGGCGTACCGGGAGCGATCGTACGCGGTTGTGTCCACGAAGTTGGGGATGACCTCGATGCGGTCAGGGTCCACGCCGAAGTGGGCGACGGTCTCGCGCTTCAGATAGTCCGATACCGCCGTGATGCCATCCGACTGGTTGATCGAGAACCTCGTGATGCCCTCGAAGGATCGTTCCTGTCCGACGAGCGTGATATCCGTCCCGTGCAACGTGGTGATGATCTTCAGGTCGTGCTTGTCGCCGAGCATCTGCTTGGCGATCCACGCCGAAGTGGCGTGGGGGATCGCGTAGTGCACGTGGAGAACATCCAGATGCTCGCGTTCCGCCACCTCATGCATCATCGCGGCGAGGGAGAGCGGGTAGGGCGAATGGTCGAAGAGCGGATAGCGAACGACCTCGACCTCGTGGAAATAGACCCGCTCCAGGAAGTGCGGAAGCCGGAACGGATGCGCGTAAGTGATGAAATGTACCTCGTGCCCCCGTCGCGCGAGTTCAATTCCCAGCTCAGTGGCGATCGCGCCGGAGCCACCGTATGTCGGGTAACAGGTAATTCCGATTTTCATGTATGCCGAATGATTCGCGAAGTCCTGGACGCGTGCCTCCGCTCGCGGACGCATCTGGCGAGAACGTTACCGGTAGGGCCCCACAGCACGCCAGTCGGCTGGTCCCGACAGCTCATGGTTCCTCCCGGGTCCGGTGGTCGCCGCCGT
>CAZUVK010000055.1:14485-17089 GCA_964623785.1 uncultured Gemmatimonas sp.
GATCGTGGCCACCAGATCCGCCCGCGGCAGGGTGGCATCGAGCCAGCGGGCGGAGGCCGGGAGCTGGTGCCGAAGCCAGGTAAGCTGTCGACGGGAATAGGCGCGCGTATTCTCGCGGATCCGCTGGATCGCCAGTTCGATCGGGATCTCACCGCGAACGAAGGGAATCAACTCGATGTAGCCCGTGGCGTTCATGCCCGGAGAATCCTCGTCATACCCCGCGCATATCAGGCCGGCCACCTCATCGACGAGGCCCGCGGCGATCATCTCGTCGACGCGCTCCCCGATCGCTTCGTCAAGACGTTCACGGGGCACCTCGAGGACGAAAACGAGGGGGGAGATGGGCTCCGCCTCTGGCGGGGCGTTGGCATGCCACCAGGAGAGGGAGTGGCCGGTGAGCAGGGGCAGCTCCAGCGCCCGCAGCACACGTTGACGCCCGCCTCCGCGGGAGAGCCGTTCAGCGGTCTCGGGATCCAGACCCTGGAGCCATCCAATCAGTGTGGCCGTCTCGTAGCGTGAAAGCTGCTCGGCCAACGCCTCGCGGCGCTCGCGGTCCAGATCCGGCTCCGCGAAGATCGGGTGCGTCAGCGCGCGTAGAAAGAACCCGGTTCCACCGACGAGGATCGGGATCGCGCCTCGCCCACGGATCTCCGCGATCCATTCCCGCGCACGGCGCGCGTACCTGCCCGCGCTGAAGCGCTCGTCCGGCGAGACCACGTCCAGTCCGTGGTGAGGTACCGCCGCGCGCTGCTCGGGGGATGCCTTCGCGGTACCGATGTCCATCCCCCGATACACCTGCCGCGAGTCCATTGAGATGATCTCACCGCCCAGTCGCCCGGCGACCTCGATCGACAGGTCGGTCTTGCCGGAGGCGGTCGGGCCGACGATCGCGACTACCGGGGGATTCTCGTTCATCCACCGCGGCGGAAGCGGTTGTGGAGCTCGGCGAGCGGGAGCTGCACCACCGTCGGACGGCCATGGATGTCGTGATACGGAAGCTCCGTCGCGAAGAGCCGGTCGAACAACTCGGCGATCTCCAGCGGGCTCAGCGACTGCCCGGCTTTGATCGCGGCCTTGCACGCGTAGGTGAGGGCGAGTCGCTCGTGCTGGTTTCTCGCGGCCGCGACCAGCTCGGATCCCTCCGCGAGTTCGCGGACCATGTCGCGCAGGCACCGCTCGGCGTCGAAGTAGGGGTGGGGGTTCGGCACCGCATGCACGATGATGGACCGCCCGCCGAACTCCTCGATCTCGAAACCGATCCGGGTGAAGAGGCTGCCGAGCTGCTCGACGAGATCGATCTCGGTCGGCGAGAGGCGGATGGTGATCGGGAAGAGGAGCCGTTGTGAGGCGCCGCCGCCGGGCTCGTCCCAGCGCCGCGTCAGCTCCTCGTAGAGGATGCGTTCGTGGGCGGAATGCTGGTCCACGATGATCAGTCCGTCGCGGGTTTCCGCGAAGATGTAGGTATTGTGGACCTGCCACATGACCGGCACGGTCAGCGACTGCTCTGCCTCATTCGCGGCCCCGTCCCGGTCCGCTCCGCCACCGCCCGCCGCGACGAAGAGGCTCATCTGGTCGGCGGTCGAGAACCCCGAGCCGGGGCCGGACGGAAGCCCGAACCGCCCTCCGGTGTCTCCGTCGCGCCATCCCGTCGTGTATCCCGCCCAGGCGGGCGCGATGCCGGGCGCACCCGCGCCGCCGATCGCCGGCACGCTTTCGAGCGGCCCCAGCGCGGCCCGCACTGCCGCTTCAAGCGCATTCTCCAGCCCCGCATGGTGTCGGAAGCGCACCTCGGCCTTGGACGGGTGCACGTTGACGTCGACCTCGCCGTCGGGGACGTCCAGGAAAACGAAGAATGAGGGGCGGACGCCGGGTGCGATCGTCGTCTGGTACCCTCGGTCGATCGCACGGACGAGGAAGCGGTCCGAGAATGAGCGGCCGTTGACGAAAAGGTAGGCCCGCCGCCCGCCCGTTGTCGCGGAATGCGGCCGCTGGACGAGGCCCGAGATCGCCGCGCGCTGCCCGTCAGCGGCGAGAGGGATGAGGTCTGCCGCTTCCTCGCCGCCCCAGATGTCGGCGATTCGTGTACCGAGGTGCGCGGCCGGCGGCAAGTCCAGAAGGACCCGGTCGTTCGACTCCAGCGTGAACGCCGTCCCGGGGTGCGCGAGCGCCAGCACGGTGACGACCTCGCTGACGGCGCGGGTCTCCGCCGCGGTCGAGCGCAGGAATTTCGCCCGAGCGGGCGTGTTGAAGAAGAGGCTTCGCGCGCTGACGGTCGTGCCCGTTCGACGTGCGCAGGCCTCCACGGAGGCCACCTTCCCGCCGTTCACGAGAATACGGGTGCCCGAGCCATCGCGGTCCGCGGTTTCCAGCGACATTCGCGACACCGACGCGATGGAGGGCAGCGCCTCTCCCCGAAATCCGAGCGTCCGCACCGTGGCAAGGTCGTCCGCGCTGGTAATCTTGCTCGTGGCATGCCGGTCCAGAGCGAGGAGGGCGTCGTCGCGACCCATGCCGTGGCCGTCGTCGGCGACCCGAATCTCCGTCTTGCCTCCGTTGCGAACGCTGATCGACAGGCGGGTCGCGCCCGCGTCGAGGGCGTTCTCG
>CAZUVK010000056.1:0-12001 GCA_964623785.1 uncultured Gemmatimonas sp.
GGATCCCGCCATTCAATGGACGGATTTCCGAAAGGATCCGTGAGAGGCGTGATTCTGGTGATGGATCGGGCGACGGCCTTATTCTGTTCCGTTGATGACGAGCCGGTAGCTCGGAAGATCGAGTGGTCCTCCGCGGCCTCCCGGCGGTACCGCCAGTCGCCGCAACATTCAGAATCAGGAGCCAGGCCAATGAGCATCTCTGACACGCTGCTGCCCGAGTTCGACCAGGAGATGGCCGCCACCCGGCGCGTCATCGAACGGGTCCCCGATGACAACCCGGACTGGAAACCCCATCCGAAGTCCTTCTCGATCGCCCACCTCGCCCAGCTCCTCGCCTGGATGCCGGGGTGGATCGGGCAGACTTTGACGAGCACCGAGCTGGATCTCGCCGCGGGGAGCGGATATAGCACGCAGGGTACGGAGACGCTCCTCGGTATGTTCGACGAGAACGTCCGCGCGGCGCGGGAGGTGATCGCCGCCGCGAGTGACGCCGACTACGAGGTGCCCTGGTCGCTGAAGATGAAGGGGGAGGTGCTCTTCACGCTGCCGCGAAGGGCGGTGGTGAGGCAGCACATCAGCCACCTCAGTCACCATCGCGGGCAGATGACGGTCTATCTCCGGTTGCTGGATGTGCCGGTGCCGTCCGTCTACGGGCCGACGGCGGATGAGGGGTGGTAGGAACAGGGGGAGGCCATCCACTCATGCAGCACCGGGGCGGTGCCGGCCGACGCCCCGCGGAACTCCTCGCGCAATCGGGATCAGGTTGAATTCGTTGCCATCATGCATGTCCGGGGTGCCCCTCGGGCCAGAATTGCATAGCTTCGGGCTCCAGCCACGCACCTGGCCACACTTTTCGTAAGGTCGGGACCACCTACGTCCAGCATCGAGGGCCCATGCTCATTGACACGATTCGATCCATTTTCGGGGGGAAGTCTCCCGCGCCGGAGTCGCCTGCCCAGCCATCCGGGTCGGCCGGCCCCGGTGAGTCCGTGGATTCGCTCAACCTTGCCGCATGCGTCCTCCTGCTGGAGGTCGCGCACGCCGACGGTGAGTTCAGCGACGAAGAGCGTGTGCACCTCGAGCAGGTGCTCGAGCGACAGTTCGCGCTTCCGCCGGAAAGCGGTCGCCTGTTGATGGAGGAAGCCGAGAAGGAGCGGAAGGCCTCCTTCGACCACTACCGGTTCACGTCGCGCATCCACAAGGATTACGACCTGGGACAGAAGATGGTGCTGGCGGAGGTGATGTGGGGATTGGTGCTCGCCGATGGGGAAATCAACGAACACGAGCAGTACCTGACCCGGAAGATCTCCAATCTGCTGGACCTCAAGCCGGGGTATCTGTCGGCCGCGAAGGCGGCGGCGGAAGGAAGAGCGAAGAGTGAAGAGTGAAGTTACTTTTCACCCTTCTTCCAGTTCGGACAGTCGCAGGCCCGCGATGCGGCCAAAGTGCCCCAGGTTTCGGGTGAGCAAAGCCGCGGACCGCGCCAGGCAGATTCCCGCGATCAGGTAGTCGGCCATCCCGATCGGGGATCCGTTCGCCTCCAAATCGAGCCGCGTGGCGGCCGCCGCTCCCGCCGCAGTCTCATCGAAGTCGAAAATCAGCATCGGCGCGAGCAGCAGGTCGATCTGTTCCCGCGCCCGCGTGGATCTGGCACCGCTCATCAACTCGAACTTCGAGATGGTGGTGGTGGCAATGCCGCCAGCCCGAATCAGACCGGCAACTCGGCTCGCCGCGGGTTCCCGTCCGCGCAGGGCATCGATGAGCACGTCCGTGTCGGCGACGATCAACGCCACTTGCCTCGAAGTCGCCGGACCGCCTCCCGCGCATCCACTGCTTCCTCCTCACTCCAACTGCCGATCACGGAAAGCGCGCCCTCGACCTTTTCCTCCCGTTCCGTCTCCTCGTTGAGAAAACGCTCGAGCGCTTCCTGAACCAGGCGCGAGAATCCCTTTTCGCCGCGCCGCGCTGCAAGTTCGAGCAACCTTGCCCGCTGCTCATCGGGTATCTCGATTGTTGTTCGCATGCTCAAAATTATGATGCATGCACATGCATGTCAATACTTTCGAACTCGCCGAGTCCAGGAAACACCGTTAGTTCGCCTCGTCCCGGCGGGACGCCGCATTGGCGCCTCGTCCAGCGCCGGGGGTTCGGGCCGACGTCCCGTTCGGACACGTTCGGACGTCCTCCACAATCTGGTCGAAAAGGACTCCCCGGATTCGACAGACGGGCCGGATGATGGCGGAACGAATCTCGCCGCCCTCGGTAACGGGGAGTCCGGCGAAGCCGACCGACGAAACCACGAGATGCACGGGCGGGAAGGATGGCGGTGCGAGAGCGGGCGCTGGAGCGCCTTGGTGTTGGCGCGGCGCGCGCCCGGGACCTCACCGTGCCGGGATCGGCAACGGTCGCGGAGTCGCGCGCGCTCCTGAGGCTCGCGGGTCCGATCACGCTCGCCCAGCTCGGCGGCCTGGCCATGACGACCATGGATACCATCATGGTCGGCCCGCTCGGCGCGGAGGCGCTCGCCGCGCTTGGACTCTCGGGTTCTCTCCACTTCGCCGCCCTCGTCATCACGACCGGGACGCTCCTGGGGATGGCTCCCCTCGTGAGTCAGGCGTTTGGCGCGGGCGACATCCTCCGGTGCCAGAAGGTGCTGGTCCAGGGGATCTGGATCGCCCTCGCGCTTGCCGTGCCGATGTTCCTGGTGAACGCGGTGGGCGAACCGATCGCGCTGGCGCTCGGCCAGGACCCGGTCATCGCGCGCACGGTCGGCGGCTACATGGGCGCGCTCGCGTGGGGCGTCGCGCCGCTCCTCCTCTTCGTGGCGTTCCGCCAGTATCTCGAAGGGATGAGCCTCACGAAGCCGGCGATGGTCATCACCATGGTCGGACTCGTCGCGAACTTCTTCGCAAACACCGCTCTCATCTACGGAGTCGAGGGATGGGTCCGGCCCATGGGTGCGGTGGGTGCCGGCTGGGCAACGACGATCGTGCGCTGGACGATGCTCGTCGCGCTCGTCGTCTGGGTGCTGTGTCGGCGGGATCTCCGGCCCGCGGGCGTCGGCGCGCGACCGGACCCGCCGATTCTGCGCAGGATCGTGCGTATCGGACTTCCGACGGGCGGGCAGGTCGCGATGGAGGCGGGGTTCTTCGCTTTTACCGCCGTCATGATGGGATGGTTCGGTGGCGCGCAGCTCGGCACGCACCAGGTGGCGATCAACCTCGCCTCGACGACGTTCATGGTGGCACTGGGCGTGAGTATCGCGGGGTCGATCCGGGTGGGGCAGCACATCGGGGCCGGCGACCCGGAGGGCGCGCGGAGGACTGTCAGGATCACCTATTTCTTCGTGACCACGGCGATGGGCGCATTCGCGCTGGTCTTCCTGACGATTCCGGAAGCGCTGCTGCGTCTATACACCTCCGATCCCGCGGTGATCGAGCTTGGCACCTCGCTGCTCTTCATGGCGGCGCTCTTCCAGATCTTCGACGGGACCCAGGCGGCGGGCGTCTGCCTCCTGCGCGGCGCGGCCGACACCCGGGTGCCGATGCTGATCGCCGCGGCGGCATTCTGGCTCGTCGGCGCCCCGGCCGCGTTCCTACTGGGTTTCCGCACCCCGCTCGGTCCCGTCGGCGTCTGGTCGGGGATGGTTGCGGGTCTGGCGGCCGCGTCAGCGCTCCTCGTCTGGCGCGTGCGGGTCATCCACTGGGGCGGTTCGGCGGTGGCTATGAACGGGACGGGTCCCCGCTGAGAACGCGGAAGGGCTGCTCGCTCGCGGCGCTAGAAGGCCTGCATCACCGCAACAATGAGGAGAGCCACCGGCGCGACGATCGTGGTGATCACGCGCAGGACGGAACCGCCCGTGCCTCCTGTTTGTTCGGGCACAACAATGTGATCGCCGGCCTGGATACTCAGCTGGTCAAGCGTGCGTCCCTCGATCGTCGCCTGCCGAAGCGTATTGTGGTCCCAGATCACCTGGTTCCCACGCTCGACCCTAATACGCTCCAGGTCAGCCAGCGCGGTCGCCCCTCCCGCGTCCGACAGGATGTCGGCAAACACGGTATTGGTCGATACGACGTGGTATCCCGCCCGCACCACGTTGCCGGTGATCAGCAGCCGGATCGAGGCGCGCGCCTGGACGACCGGATTGCGCAGGTAGCGACCGAGCTCGGTTCGCAGATGGTCCTGAAGCTCCGAACGAAGAACGCCCGCGAGTGAGATCGATCCGATGGCGGGAAGGGTGAGCGATGGTCCCGCCTGGACCACGAAGGTGGAAGTCAGGCTCGGCTCGTTCTCGACCACGAGCGAGATCTGGTCGCCAATCTGAAAGTCTCCCGATTCGATCCGGCGCCGGATGAGCATCGCGTCCGCCCGGGCTCGTTCCCGCAGCGCGCCGCTGTACGCACTCGATGCCGCGGTCTCCTCGAACTGGGCAAGCAGTGAGTCGAGTTCAGCTCGGCTCAACTCGGTCTGAGAAGGGTTCAGATCGACGATCTGTGACGCAGCCGGCGTCGCGATCAGACTCGTCGCGATAACAAGGAGCGGAACGACGATTCGCATGAAGATATGGATACCCTTGAGGCGGAACTGGTCCGGGAGTGTGCTCGAGTTCGTCAACGAAGCCCCTGCATCCTGAGAGTTGATGAGATGGTCCACGTCCGGCCGCTCAATTCACCAGCAGCTTTACTTCCTCGCCGCTCTCCACAAGATCGTAGCCCGGGATGTACGAGTAGTACTTGTACGTTCCCGACATCGTGGACGCCGCATTCAACACGGCCCCCAGCATCCGGATCGGGAGCCGATCGACCATCGCGAGTTTTGCCCTGGCCAACGCGCGATCCGTGGTCCCCGTGCGCAGTACCATGACCATGTTCCGTGTGAGTGAACCCAGCACGAACGCATCGATCCCCGCACCGAGGGGAGGGCTGTCCACAAGGATCACATCGAACCGGGGCCTGAGAGCAATCAGCAGCTCACCCATCCTGCCCGAACTGAGCAGTTCAGGGCCGTCCGGCCTTCTGGTTCCCGCGGGAATCAGGGTGACATTCGACACATCGGTCTTCTGGACGATCTCCTCGAGCGTCGCCTCTCCGGCAAGGTAATCCGTGAGGCCGGGGACGCGCTTGCATCCGAGCTTCCGATGCAACGCTCCGCGGCGGATGTCGCCATCAATGAGCAGAGTCCGTTTCGACTGATCGGCGAACGTGAGAGCCAGGTTCGAACTGACGAACGACTTGCCGTCGCCGCTGCTCGGGCTCGTTATCGTCAGCGTGACTGGACCGGCCGCACCGTGAGAGTAGAGCACGTTCATCCGGATCTCGCGGAACGCCTCGGCCGCCTGGTTCGTTGCCTCAGCCCCCGCCTTCGAGCCCACTCGGCCGATGAGAGGAAGCACGCCGAGGATGGAAAGCCCCATCCCATGGATGACCTCCTCCGGGTACCGAACCCGCGGATCGAATCGATCGAGGAGAATCACACCGCCAATCGAGAGACCCAGGCCGCCGAACAGGCCCATGGCGAGCATCAGAATCGTTCGATTGTTGACCGGCCGGGACGGAGGAACCGCCCGGTCGAGGACGCGGACGTCGGCGATCGTGCTGGCGGCCGCGAGGCGCGCCTCCTCGTAACGCTCCTTCAACCCCATGTGCAGATTGTCCGCGGCCGAAACCTGCCGCTCGAGCCGGGCTTCCTCGATCGCGCGCGGCGGGATCTGCCGCAATTCCCCCGACGCCGATTCAATCCTCTGGGCGATCTCGTTCTCCCGATCGGAGATCTGCGCGATCAACTCGTTCGCGAGCGCCGGAATCGTTTCGTTCTCGATTTCGCGAAGCGTTCGAGTGATCTGTACGACGGAAGGGTGGTCCTCCGTGTATTTCTCGAGCAGACTCCGCTGTTCCGCCCGACGAACCTGATACGCCTCCAGCGCGATTCGCAGACTGCCTGATCGCTGGACGGCGTCCACCATCCCGAGGGCGTCCAGCGGTAGCCCACTCGTCCGGGAGTCGCGGAGGATTCGCTCGATTGATTCCCGATCGTTCCGGTACTGATCGAGTTCCGTCTGCAGGGAGAAGAAGCGTGTCATCACCGGGTCGCGAGTGATCTCGAGACCCGCCGCGACCGGTCCCCCCCGATCGGAAGGAAGAGTCACAGTCTGAACGCGAAACCCCTCGAGCGCGATCTCCGCTTCGCGCAGGTTGGTCTCGGCATAGGTCAACTGCTCGGAAAGGACTTCGGTCAGCTGGTCGAGCTGCGAGCGCTTGAGGTCGGCCGCCACTGACACATAGCGATCCGCGATCATGTTCAACGTGCCGGCGGCGAACTGGGGATCGACTCCGGTCAGCCCGAGTTGCAGCAGGTTGCTTTCATAGGCAAGGCTCGACTCCAGTGAGTTCGCCAGCGCCACGGCCGCATCTCGCGGGTTGTGGACGGAGAATCGGATCTGCCGACCCGCCGTGAGCATCGAAGGACCTGGATTCCAGGTGAATCCCGCGGCGGCTCCGACCGGAGCTCCTACGCTTCCCGAATCGATCTGCGTCCGATCTCGCAGCAACGTATAGCTTCGACCATCCTCCGAAACCTCGAGAAGATAGGCCCCGGGCGTGAAATCCGGTCTGATCTCGAATCCCTCGAACGCCGCCCGGTCCTGAGGCGTCGTTTCAACGTAGAGACGGCGGTCGCGAACAACCTCGTCGAGAACGACAAACGATCGCAGGAGGTCGATCCACGCTGAGGATTGAAGCAGCTCGCCGCTCCGCAACGGGCCACGAATCGGCCCCTGCTCCGAGGAGTTCTCGATCCACAGGACCGAGCGAACATGATAGACCGGCTGGAGAAGGCGGCCGGCCAACGCGCCCGCCAGTCCGCCGAGGAGGGTCACACCGAGCACGAGCCACCGGTAACGTCGAACCACCTCCAGATAGCGACCGAGTCCCATGCCGCCCTCGTCATCCAGAGGGGGATCGTTCCATCCCGGAACCGGGCCGACCTCGCCAAGAGGCTGTATCTGTTCGAGGGGGGACGGAAGGTTGCTCGACATCGTTTCGTTTCTCGTTTAAGCGCTTCAGACGGCGACGTGCCGCGATCCGGAATTCGCGCCGGGGCGCCGCAACACTGGCAAGTCAAAGACCCCGGTCACTTCGCGACGGCAGTGCCCGCCGACACCGCAAAGGTACGGCGCGGAAAGCGGTACCTGTCCGGGGGAACCTTCTCCTTCGGGCGAGGCTGCATCCCGCCCATGGACGCGTCCAGCCCACTGTTGTTGCGCAATAGCAACAATGGCACGCACGGTCCCCTCGGATCGCGCTGCTTGCAGCCTGGCGTCGTGAAATTCATCAATGCGGGTCCGGACAGGACTCCTGCCGAAGTATCGGCCGCGCCGGTCGAGGAGTCGAGTCCGGTGAGTGCGACACAGCCGGGACACCGCATCAACCATCTTCCACCGCAGGCGCCATCACCCTCCGTGGGTCACTCCCCCGCGGCCCGCGCCACCTTGATGGTGGTGTCGCGCTGAAGCCCGTGCTTCTCCATCAGGCGGTACAGCGTCGTCCGATCGATCCCGGCCAGCTTCGCCGCACGCGACATGTTCGCGCCAGTGCGTTCGATCAGCGTGCTCAGGTACCGCATCTCGAACTCGGCCACCACGCGGTCCTTGAGAGGATGGAATTCCCCATCCATGTGGCCTCCGAGCGCTCGCCAGAGGTCTCCATCCACGGAACCGTTCCCGTTCTCGAATCGGGGCAGGTCTCCGGGCGTTACCAGCTGACCCGGTTCCAGAAGCACCACGGCGTGCTCCATCACGTTCTGGAGTTCGCGGACGTTCCCGGGCCACGAGCGGTTCGTCAGCGCGCGAATCGCGTCTTCGGAAAAGATCGGCGGCGGGGACTCGTTCTCACGATGCTTCGCCCAGTAGTGCCCGAGGAAATGCTCGGCCATCAACGGAATGTCCTCGACTCGCTCGCGAAGGGGCGGAATGTGGATCGGTACGACCGAGAGCCGGTAATAGAGGTCCTTTCGCAGCCTGCCCTCCTCTACCGCCTCCCCGGGATCGCGGTTGGTGGCCGCGATGAACCGAACGTTCACCCTGGCATCGACGGTCTCGCTCCCGACCCGACGCACCGCTCCGTCCTGGATTACCCGGAGAAGCTTTGCCTGGATCGCCTGGCTCATCTCGGTGAGCTCGTCGAGGAAGAACGTCCCGCCATCCGCCGACCTAAGGAGGCCACCCTTGTCCCGGATCGCACCCGTGAATGAACCCTTCACATGTCCGAACATCTCCGACTCGAGCAGCGTTTCGGGAAGCGCGGCGCAGTTCACGGCGACGAGGGGGCGGGCCGATCGCCGACTATGGTGGTGAATGAAGTTCGCGAATACCTCCTTCCCCGTTCCGCTCTCGCCTGTGAGGAATACGGACGCGTCCGTGCGCGCCACTCGCTCAGCCAGACGAATCGCATTCAGAAACGCGCGCGATCTGCCGATCAACACTGAGGCGGACTCGCTCGAGGGCTCCTTCTGTCCCTTATGCTCCTCCCGTTCCCGGTGCCGGTTGCCCGCGATCGTGTGGCGGGCCCGCCCGAGGAGGATCTGCAGATGGGTCGCGGTGAATGGTTTCGGCAGGTAATCCCAGGCGCCGAGGCTCAGCGCTTCGACGCTCGACTCGACGTTCGGGTTGCCGGTCATCACCACGATCAGCGTCCCCGGATTCGCCTGCAGGCAACGCTGAAGGATCTCCTTCCCGGTGATCCGCGGGATGTTCAGGTCGAGTAGAACGATGTCGTAGCGCGTCCGCTGGACCAGTTCCAGAGCTTCATCGCCACGACCGACGGCCGTGACATCGTAGCCATCCTGGCGCAGTACGATCGCGCAACTTTCTCTTAACGATTCATCGTCCTCGACGATCAGAACCGAACTCGGCTGGTGTTCCACTAGAACGACGGAGGGAGGTTAGAGTTGTGGCGTGTATGCCACATATGATGCTCGCGCGCGCTATCGTAGCGGAGCGCCCGCAAGGCTAATATGCACATGAGTCTTGTGCGTCCGCCACCTGAGTCTCGGCTTCCGGAGTGCCGACATGAGTGGTGGGACACCCACATATGTTGCGAGGTCGAACGATTCTACACTTTCTTCGCTGGTTCAGACACCTTCCGGATCGCCTGCTTCATACCTACCGTCGCGGCAGGTCGCGAGAGGCAATTCGGCGATCCGGCGTGCCCCGGTCAGTGCTGTTCGTGTGCCACGGGAATATCTACCGGAGCCCATACGCGGCGTATCGGTTCAGGTCTCTGATCCCCGGGGCGTTCGAGGCGGCGGTGGAAACGACATCCGCGGGGTTTGTGGGTCCGGGACGGCGTTCTCCGGACAACGCGCTGGCGCGCGCGGATCGCGGTGGCCTCGATCTGTCACAACACGAGTCCACACTGCTCTCCGCGGAGCGGGTCCTCGGGGCAACTTTCATCGTGGTCATGGACTCGCGGCAGAAGCGAGCGATCCGTCGCCGGTTCTCACTGCCGCCTGGACGGGTACTCGTCCTCGGTGACCTCGATCCGAACCCGATCGAAACACGCGCGATTCGCGACCCGTGGGGTCAACCGGATGAGGTGCTCGCTGCGAGCTACGATCGCATCGATCGCTGCATCAATGCGTTTGCGAAGTGCATTCCGGGGTTCACTCGCGACGGCTGAGCGTCCGTACTCAGCGAAACGGAGCTCCCGCGGCGCGCAACGCGAATCCGTTGGGAGAAACACCGGCGGGGACGTTGAGCCGTGGAAGGGTGAATCGGCTCACATCGGTGGAAGTCCGCAGCCAGCCCCCCGTTACGAGCAGTGCGCCGAGATACCCTTCCGCTTCGGCGGCGCTCGCGACGGACGGTGAACAGAGCCCGTAGGGGTAGGAGATCCAGGGGAGCGCCTCCTGGAAACGGTCCCGGAGCCACTCGAGGGGACGATGAAGCTCGGTGCGCAGTTCGACAGCGTCCAGTGTGGTCAGGTTGGGATGGCTCCACGTGTGTGCGGCGAGCCGGATGCCCGACGTCTCCGCCGCCTTGTGAAGCTCCACCTCCGAGGCGACGGTCTGGAACTCCGGGAGCGTCCTCTCGCGAATCCCTTCCGCCTTCGCCCAGGCGCGGATCGCCGCGTCGTCGCCGCGGAGCGCGCTGAGGGCGTGGCTCCGGATCCGATCAGGCAGACCGGACTCGTCGGCGAGGGCATCCCACCAGAAGGTTCCGCCATCGACAAAGGCGGGTGCCACGAAGAACGTCGCTGGCAGGTCTCTCCGTCTCAGCTCCTCCAGTCCCGCTCGCAGCGCGCCGCGGTACGCGTCATCGAAGGTGATCGCGACGCGGGGGCGCCCGTTCTCGCCGCCCGCCGCGAGGACTTCCTCGAGCGGGACAACGTCATGCGTATCGAGCAGCAGATCGAGCTGGGCGGCGAAGTTCCGTTGCGACAGGTGCAGACTGAGGTCACCCACCGCCCGTTCGCCGTCGGGCACGACGTTGTGGTAGGCGAGCACCAGGGCGCGGGAAGCCATGCGCGCGCGAAACACTCGCGGCAGGCCGATCCCGATCAGGAGTCTCTCGACGGTGTTCTTCAGCACTTGTCCCGAGGCTCGTTTCAACAGGTGTAGTGGATGTGACACAGCGTGAGCGGGCGAAACGGGCCCCGCGTCACGGTTTTCGGACCCGGTGGCGGGGCGTTGAACTTGCCTTCAACGCCGGGTCGGATCAAGACGAACGTCCTTGGCGAGTGCAAGTGTCAAATTCCCGGACCGACCCACCGCTGGTGCAACCTCCCGATACTGAAGAGGCTTCCATCCACCACTTCACCGTGGATGTGGAGGAGTATTTCCACGTCTCCTCGATGGAGCCGCACATTCCGGTGAGCGAGTGGGCGGGGAAGGCGTCTCGCCTTCAACCGGTGATGGATCAGATCCTCGGGCTACTCTCGGACCACGATGCACGGGGTACGTTCTTCGTCCTCGGGTGGGTGGCACGGCGGCATCCCGACCTGGTGAAGAGGATCGCCGCCGCGGGCCACGAGGTGGCGTCACATGGGATGATGCACCGCCGTGTCACGACGCTCACGCCTGACGAGTTTCGGGCGGATGTTCGCTCGGCACGAGAACTTCTCGAGGACATTGTGGGTGGGCCGGTGATCGGCTACCGGGCGCCGAGTTTCTCGATCGTCGCGGACAGGCTGTGGGCGCTGGAGATCCTTGTCGAGGAGGGCCACCGCTACGATTCCAGCCTCTTCCCGATCCGGAGGAAGGGCTACGGACTCGCGGGCGGCGCGCGCGATCCACACTGGCTCACCACGCCGGCGGGAGATCTGCTCGAGTTCCCACCGACGACATTGCGCGTTGGCGGACTGAATCTTCCGGCCGCTGGTGGCGCGTACTTTCGGCTATTCCCGCTCGCGCTCTTCACCCGGGCCTTTCGCGAGGCGGAGCGGCGGGCCAGACCGGGGACGTTCTATATCCACCCCTGGGAGTTCGATCCCGATCAGCCTCGAGTTCCGGGCATCCCGCTGACCACGCGCCTCCGGCACTACGGCGGGCTCCGGCACACCCACTCGCGCATGCGGCGGATGTTCGGCGAGTTCCGCTTCGGAACGATCCGGAGGACGTTTGAGTCGATGGCGCTGAACGTCGCGCCGTGACTTGAGCCCGTCGCGATTCCGGCACCAGCCGCCCGTTCATTCCCCGATCACCGCGGAAGCCATCGGCCGGGCGCTCGCGGCATCGATACCCGGGCCCGACGGTCCGGAGAGGTTGCTTTCGGACGCCCTGCGCGCGGACTACGGCGCGGACCGGGTCGTTCCATGCGGAAGCGGTACCCAGGCGCTGCAGCTTGCGATCGACGTGGCGACGGCGGATTCGGATTCGGTCGTCGCCCTCCCGGCATTCAGCTGCTACGACGTGGCCACGGCGGCCGTCGGCGCGGACCGCCGAATCGCGCTCTACGATCTCGACCCGAACACCCTCGGTCCCGACCTCGACTCGCTCGAGGACACGT
>CAZUVK010000056.1:12011-16863 GCA_964623785.1 uncultured Gemmatimonas sp.
GGGTCGAGTGGGGCGGTGATCGCGGCACTGTATGGGGTTCCGGTGCCATGGGAGCCCATCGCGGAACTCGCTGGACGTTACGGCGTCACGCTCATCGAGGACGCCGCACAGGGACACGGCGCCTCCTGGCGGGGGAATCGGTTGGGGAGCCTCGGCGAGATCAGCGTGCTGAGTTTCGGTCGCGGGAAGGGGTGGACCGGCGGCGGCGGTGGGGCATTGCTACTGAGGGGTGGCACGAGCGAGATCGCGATCCCCACGCCGTCGGCAACGGGTGGATGGGGCGGCCGGCTGGCGTTGGGCTCCATCGCCCAGTGGTTGCTGGGTCGTCCATCGCTGTACGGAATTCCCGCGGCCATCCCAGGCCTGGGGTTGGGGGAAACGCGCTACAAGGAGCCCGTTCTCCCCGAAAGCATACCGGCCTTTGCGGCGGCGCTTCTGATGGGCCTTCGTTCGGAGTCAAAAGGAGAGGCGGACCACCGAAGGCGCGCTGGCATCGAGTACGCGCGCGTTCTGCAGGATGTCGGCGGCGTCAGGACGGTGAGTATCGGGGCGGGCGGCGACCCGGGTTACCTTCGATTCCCCGTCAGGCTCCCCGAGGGTGCTCGCTCCGCGTCGCGGTCGGCGCAGGCCCGACGCCTGGGAGTCGCGCCCGGCTACCCCACCACGCTCGACTCGCTGGACGTCGTTCGGGCCCGTCTCCTGGCCTCGCCGTCGCACTGGCCGGGGGCCGATGAACTCGTCCGTGAGCTCGTCACGATTCCTACGCACTCGAAACTGACGTCGATCGATCGGGCCGACGTGCTTTCCCTCCTTGACGGAATTCTGCAAGACCCCACTCGGCCCGAACCTCGCACTTAAGCGGAAGAAGGCCGCAGTCTTAGCGTATCTGGCAATACGCCAGCAACTTAGCTGGGGGCTCGTCTTCGCTGTACCTCGGTAGCGTGCAGCTGGGCAAGGAAAGTTCCGACTCGTCGCGGGGACAGTGCCCAATCGCTACGTCGCTATGCAGGGGACTCGGGGGTTGGGGCGTTGCGGCCACGAGGACGAGGCCTGTGGCATTTAGGGCGAAATCGATTGTCGGATGGACACCTGCGTGAAGGTCGCGCGCAGGTCGAATCGCCGCCGCCCCTCGCTGTGGGCGTAGGCAATCAGTGACGCCTGAAGTGTCGGCGGAAGATCGGAGCGGTCAAAAGTGTCCAGGACGCGCCACTCACTCTCGCGGGGCTCGCGGGCGGCGACCGTGAATCGTGGCCCGGATCGGGTGATCCGCAACACGGCATCGCCGCCTTGCCAGTCGATGGCCCGTACGTCGCTCACGCCGTCGCGCGTACTTTTGTACTCGATCTGCAGGCTCTGGTACCGGTGGCCAACGACGATGAAGACGTAGTTCTCGAGCGAAAGGAGGCCATCGCTTGCGGCGTTCCGGAGCATGATGCCTCCGAACTGCCATTCATGATCGGGCGGTAGTGAATGATCGCTGGCGCGTCGCACCAACACGGCGGTCTCGAGCACGACATCTCCCTCCACGGGCAGTGAGAGATGCGGGCCTCGGGTGTTGTGCCACCAGAGGCTCTCGTCGCTGGCCTCGAAGTGCATCCCGCCGCTATCCACGTGAAGTACCATGGCACCGCGCGGCATCCAGGTCCACCCTGGGCCAGGGGGTGGATCTCCGACCATCCAGTGTACCGGTAAACTGGCGGGCACTGGGATCGCGGGGCCTCGGGCAAATGCCTGCCAGACCCGAGCGACGGCGCGATACACGCGGCTTTCCCGGTCCTGGACACGAGGCCCGATGACCAGAAGGGCCGCGATGAGCACTACCGCCGCTATGCCGATCGCCAATACCCGGGATGTCACGGTGTGGTGCCGCCCGGGGTGTTTGGCGCCACTGAAGCCAGCCAGGCCGGCACGGTCTGGCAGAGCCATTCGACGTGTGACCGCTGGCTCAACACGTGGTCCACGTGCGGAGCCCAGGTGACCGTGAATCCCTCGCCCAGCGATTCCGCTACCTGTTGCGGCGCGTTGCAGTAGTTCCGCGCCACAGAACTCAGCAGCACGTTTGCATGTACGCCGCGTTCGCGAAGGACCGTTGCGCGTCGGCGCGCGTCTTCGGGATTGGCCACGAGCAAGCCGTAATAGGCTGGCGGCTGCGCGGCGAGGGAATTGTCGGGACGACGGAGCCGTGCCCGGATCGAATGTCCCGAAAGAAGGTTCCACCACGCGCGCGGACTGGTGAGATGTCGCCAAAGCTCGCGACGGTGGAATCCCGGCGTCCGGTGAATGGTCGGGTCGAAGAGAACGAGCGCGCCGATGCGGGGTTCGTCCGCCGCGAGGAAGAATCCGTTGTCCGCGCCGGAACAGAAACCGACGGCGGCCACTCGGTCGCCCCACGGGTTCTCCGCGGTCTCCGCCATGAGCGTGATGGCGTCGCGCATGTCGGCGATAGCGGCGTCGGTGAGCCTGGCTTCCTCCGCACGCGGACTGTCGCCGATCCCGGAGAGGTCGAACCGCAACACCGTATGCCCGCGCGAAGCCAATGCGCGCGCCAGCTCCACGCTTGCACGCGACGGCCCGATGCGATGGATGATGCCCGCGCCCAGGAGCACGACTGGTGGGCCCGTGACCGTGCGCGGCTGCGTGATGATGCCCATCAGCGATTGCGTGCGTCCGAACTGGACGGGGCGCTCGCGCCACTCGATAGGCGGGGTCAACGTGGTCATACAGTCAGCCACTCAACAATGTCCGCAATAAGCGCTGCGGGTACTGCTCCGGCGCCGAAATCACGCTCTTCCACCCAGCATGGCGGGGCATCGGCCCGCGCGAGGGTCGCCTCGACAGCGAGGCCCGCAAGGTCGGATGGGAGCGTTTGGCCGGCCGACAGCGCCACGGCGGTGCGCGTCGACGTTGCGGGAACGGGATGCCTCGCCATTTCCTGTACGGCGGCGCCGTAGAGAGTCAGCGAAGACGTATCGTCGTCGGATGGGATGTCCGCGAGCGGCTGCGGGTCCCACAACAGCAGGCGCGCAACGTCCTGGCGTCTGGCGCAGACCTCGAGCGCGAGGCGTGCGCCGGCACGCAGTCCGATGATCGACGCGCCGCGCGCACGAGTCAGACTTTCTAGTTCTTCCAACGCTGCGTCAACGTCCATTAGCCACTGCGACAACGACTGGTCCTCGGCGTTGCCCCAGGAATCACCGGTGCCGGCGTAGTCGAAGCGCAGGACGTCCATTCCCGACTCCGCAAGCCGATTGGCGAGATGGCGCAGCGAGCGATGCGCGCGTAGTGCTTCCCAGCCCGTCGGATTGAGTATCAGGACCGGGGATCGCCGACGGGTACCGCCGGCAGGATCGAAGTAGCCCATCAGGGTCCTGCCGCGTTCACCGAACATCAAAGGCTTCACGCGGCACCCTCCACCAGCTGGGCGAGCGTGGAGAAGAAGAAGGCCCGCGGATCGAGTTCGATACCCGTCTGTTCCCGCACATGCCAGGCGGCGCGCAGGGAAAGCAGCGAGTGGCCACCGAGATCGAAGAAGTTGTCATGGCGGCCAACCTGGGCGACGCCCAGCAGCTCCTGCCAGACGGCGGCGATGGCGGCCTCGGAGCCGGGCGCGGGCGGTTCGTAGGCGGCGCGGCCTGTCGTGGCCCCGGCAAATGGATCGGGCAGGGCCTTGCGGTCGACCTTGCCGTTCGGGGTGAGCGGAAGCGCGGGCAACTCCACGACCATGCCTGGGACCATATAGTCGGGCAGCTGTCGGCGCAGGTGACGTCGTATCTCCGTCGAGCTCGGCGGCGAGAAGGCGTCGGGGTCAGGAACGATGAAGGCCACGAGCCGCGGATCGGCGGCCTCGCCGCGGATGGCGACGGCCGCTTGCTGGACATCGGGGACCGTAGCGAGCACGCTCTCGATCTCGCCGAGTTCGATGCGGAAGCCGTTGACCTTCACCTGGGCGTCGAGTCGGCCGAGATGCTCGAGCTGGCCGTCCGGTCGCCAGCGCACGAGATCGCCGGTGCGATAGGCGCGCCGCGCGAGGTCGACCGGGCCCGCGACGAAGCGCTCGGCGGTGAGGTCCGGGCGGCCGAGGTAGCCGAGGGCGAGACCCTCGCCGCCGATCCACAGCTCGCCGGGTACGCCTTCGGGCAGGATCTGTCCGTGCGGATCCACCACGTAGACCTGGGTGTTGGCAATGGGTGTCCCGATCGGCACCGGCCCGTTCTCGCTGCCGGGCGTGACGCGCGCGAGCGTGGACCAGATCGTGGTCTCGGTGGGGCCATACATGTTCCAGACCGCGTCGGCGCGCTCGCAGAGGGGCGCGACGAGTTCGCGCGGGAAGCCCTCGCCACCGCAGAGGAGGGTGCGCAGGCGACCCTGCCAGCCGGCCTGGAGCAGCATGCGCCAGGTGGCGGGCGTGGCCTGCATGACGGTGACGCCGGCGCATGCGAGGCGCTGGATCAGCGTCTCGGGATCGCGGGCCTCGTCGGTCGTGGCCAGCTCGACACGCGCGCCGACGGTCAGCGGCAGCCACAGTTCCAGCCCCGCAATGTCGAAGGAGAGCGTGGTGACGGCGAGGAGCACGTCCTCCGCGGTCAGGCCCGGCTGCTCGGCCATGGTCTGGAGGAAGTTGGCGAGCGCGCCGTGGGGGACCTCGACGCCCTTCGGCTTGCCGGTGGAGCCGGAAGTGTAGAGGACGTAAGCGAGCGACCCGGCCTCAATGGTGGACAGCGGCACGGGATCGGTGCCCTCGGCCTCGAGCGCGGCGACGGTGGCCGTGTCGTCGCCGCTGTCGCTGGCAATCACGAGCTGGCAGCCGGCATCCTCGCGCATGTAGGCGAGGCGGTCGGCCGGGAACGCGGGG
>CAZUVK010000057.1:0-13763 GCA_964623785.1 uncultured Gemmatimonas sp.
GGCGGCGACCAGCGCCACGGCGGCGAGCAGGCGGGTCGAGCGCATCCCCGCGAGATCCTCCCGCTTCCTTCTCCTCACCCCGGCGTCAGCGCGACGTGCGCTCCGACGGGATCCTGGACCGCCGCGTACACGTACTTCCCGTCCTTCCCCCGCGCCGACTTGATGACCTTGCCACCTTCCTCCTCCACGCGGCGGAGGCTCTCGTCGAGGTCGCCGACGGGCAGGTAGAGCATCCAGACGGGCGGAAGGCCCAGGTTCACGCCGCGCGCGTGGCAGACACCCCCCGCCGGGTCTCCGCCTCCGTCGAGCATGGCATAGTCGGCGTAGCGCTCGCCCTCGTCGCCCATCTCGACGTCATGAACCGACCACCCGATGACCTCCCGATAGAAGTCCCGGGTCGTGGAGGCGTCGGGGACCGTCAGGTCGAGCCAGCCGATCCGGCCCACGGGCGTTCCTTCGGGGATGTCGACCGGGGGGACCGCATCGGCGGGAACGACCGGGATGATCCCGAACGCCGCTCCGTTCGGATCGAGCAGCACGGCCCACTGGCTCAGCCCGTCGTCGTCCCTGTGGTGCATCAGCTCGCTCCCGCCCAGATCGATGGCGCGGCGCGCGCTGGCCGCCACGTCGGCGACCTGGATGTGCGGCATCCACTGGAGGGGAAGGTGAGCGTACTCCGGGATGCGCGCGCCCAGGCCGATGATGGGAATGCCGAGGTTGTTCATCAGGTCTTCGCGCCAGAGGGGGTTCTCACCCGTGCTGAGTACGCGCGAGTAGAATCGCACCTCCCGCTCGTGGTCGGGAACGGCGATGTCGGCGCTGAGGACGGCGCCGGGGCGGAGCGGGAAGGGCTCACTCATCGTCTGGATCTCCGGGTTGAGGTGGCGTCGGGGGCGCGACGCTGCGTAAAGAGTATCGGCCCCGGGGTGGTGCGCGCGAGTTGCGACGGGGGCCACAGAATGTACAGGGGCACAGAGGGGGGAACGCGTCGGCGGGGGGAAGCGTGACGGGCGAGGGTGATCGATCAGAGGATGAGTTTCCGGATCTCGAATCGGGGGGCGCCGAAGTTGATCAGGAGGGCATCGCGTCGGTTGGAAGCCCGAAGGTAGCCGAGGACCTGCGCGATGTGCTCGGCCGCGAGCGCTCGGTAGGCCTTTTCGGCGTCACCACCGACGGGACGGCGATGTTTCCTTCGGTACGACCTGCGGAGTGACGATGTCGAACACCGGGCTCTGTTGGGGCTCCGGATATACGGGGCGAATCCGCGGCGCGGTATCGCCGCCGGTCCCATGCCAGTCGTTGATGGATCGTTGAGACCGTTTTCGCGGCCTGCCCGCTTCGCCTGGCTCATTATTCTGGCGCTTGGGTGGCGCGGTGTTCCCGCGGGGTGAGCGCGGCCCCGGCGCCTGCCGCTAACATCCCCGCGCCCTTCCTCCCCATTGCGTTACGTATATGTTGGGCATATACATTGCTCATGGACATTCACGAGCGGCTCACGCGGGCAGTGGGCTTCCAGTGGGACGAAGGCAACCTTGAGAAGAACTGGCTCACCCACAAGGTCAGCCCGGCCGAGTGCGAGCAGCTCTTCTTCAACCAGCCGCTCATCGTCGCGGCGGACATCGCTCACTCCGAAGCCGAGGAACGCTTCTTCGCCCTCGGACAGACCGATGGCGGAAGGCTTCTCTTCATCGCCTTCACAGTGCGTGATGATCTGATCCGGGTCATCTCCGCCCGGGACATGAGTCGCAAGGAACGAAAGGAGTATGAGCGTCATGGCTAAGAAGAATATTCCCAGGTTCGACTCCGAGGCGGAGGAACAGGCGTTCTGGGCGGAACATGACTCCGCGGAGTACATCGATTGGTCCAAGGCCCGGCGCACCGTGCTTCCGAACCTGCGCCCGTCGACCAGGACCATTTCGCTGCGACTCCCCGAGCACATGATCGAGGAACTCAAGCTGCTGGCGAACAAGCAGGATGTGCCGTATCAGTCGTTGCTCAAGATGTTCCTGGCGGAGCGCATCGAACAGGAACTCCGCGACTCTCGGCGCAAGGCGTCGTAGGGCGAGTCGCGGGCCGCGCCTGATAATTGAGTGAAATGGGCGCAGGGCCGTCCATGTTTTTCGAATGCATAAGGCTCGGCGCGCGGCCCTGCGCCTTCTGTGCATCTGTGCCTCTTGTGGCCATCTCCCCCGCCCGTGAGCCCCGCCGACCGATTCTGACGCGTCAACAAGGGTTCGTGCCCGAACGGCCGGCCCGGAATGGGGATGACCCCGCCGGGCAGCGGGATGTTTGGATATCCCGATCACTCCTGGACTCCATCTCCCAACCCGACCATGACCCGTTCGCTACCCATCCGTCGGATCTCGGCTCCGTTGCTGGTCTCACTCCTTCTCGCCGCTTGCGGGGGCGATGGGACCACTTCCCCGCCACCTCCGGCGTCGGTGGGGAGCGTCACGGTGAATCCGCCGACCGTTGCGCTCGATCCGCAGGAGACGTCGCAGCTCTCCGCGACGCCGCGGGACGCGAACGGGACCGCGCTTTCCGGTCGCACGATCAGCTGGAGCACGAGCGCGAGCGGGGTGGCGACCGTGACCTCGGCCGGGCTCGTCACCGCGGTGTCGCCCGGTGAGGCCACGATCACGGCGACGAGCGAGGGGCGCAGCGGTAGTGCCGTGATCACGGTCAACGCTTCGCCCAACCCGCTGCCCGTACTGACGGAGATCGCCCCGAGCGAAGCGCAGGCGGGGGGTCCCGCGTTCACGCTCGTCATGAAGGGGCAGGGGTTCGTGGAGGGAGCGCAGGTGCGATGGGGCGGGGCCGCGCGGCCGACCACCTTCGTGTCGGCGACTGAACTCAGCGCGGAGATCCCGGCCAGTGACATCGCCGGGCCGGGAACGATCCCGGTTACCGTTGTGAACCCGGCGCCCGGGGGCGGCGCCAGCTCCTCCCTGCCGTTCGCGATCGTCGCGCTGCCGCCTCCGCCCGGGTCGCTATCTGTCAGTGAGGTCCATGCGTGCGGAATCGACTCGACGGGCGCCGCCTGGTGCTGGGGATTGAACGACATGGGGCGCCTCGGGAACGGGACGCGGGAGAGCAGCAACGTTCCTGTCGCCGTCGCGGGCGGACACCGGTTCGCCTACATCTCCGCGGGGATCTGGCATACCTGCGCGCTCACCGCCGAGGGCGTCGCCTGGTGCTGGGGAAGGGGACTGAACGGCCAGCTCGGGACCGGCTCCCTGACGGACAGCCTCGTCCCCGTGCAGGTGAACACGAGCGTTCGTTTCGCCAGCATCGAAACCGGTGGGCTCCACACCTGCGGGCTCACGCAGGACGGAACGGTCTACTGCTGGGGCTCCGGCGCGAATGGGCGGCTCGGGAATGGATCCGTCGCGAACGTCCCGGCGCTACTTCCCGCGCCGATGTCGGGCTACACGTTCTCCGCCCTGAGCGCGAGGGGCGCCTATACCTGCGGGATCGCGCCCGCGCAGACCGCCTGGTGCTGGGGATGGGGCGGGGCCGGTCAGCTCGGGAACGGTTCCACCCAGGAGCATGCACTTCCGGTGGCGGTCGCCGGCGGGATGAGCTTCAGTTTCATCCAGGCCAGCATCTTTCAGCACACCTGCGGGATTACCACCGAGGGAGCGGCGTACTGCTGGGGTATCGGTGCGAACGGCCGTCTCGGGCAGGGCTCGACCGAGGCAAGCGAGACCCCCGTCAAGGTGGCTGGCGATCACGTGTTCTCGTCGCTTTCCGCGGGGCTCGCGGGAGGATGCGCCCTCACCGCCGCGGGAGAGGCGTGGTGTTGGGGGGCCGGTGGCGCGGGCCAGCTCGGGAGTGGCTCGAATGCGGCCAGTCTGGTGCCGGTACCCGTGGCGGGTGGTCATCGATTCACGGTGGTCGGATCGGGCGCGGCGTTCAGTTGCGCCCTCGACCTCACAAGGAAGGCCTACTGCTGGGGGTCCGCCGTCGACGGCAAACTCGGGAACGGCGGAACGGTGAACAGCAACGTCCCCGTCCCGGTGGCGGGGAACCTGACCTTCGGCGTGGATCCGTGATCGGCGCGATTCGGGTCGGCTCCGCTCCGCTCCGCTCGCGAGCAACCCCGGAGGGGCTCATGACTCGCGGCGGCGGGGGGCCCTATTCGCTGGTCACGATGGTGCTCTTGATGACCTTTCCCTTGCGGACCAGGGCATAGCCATTGTGCCTTCCGAGCTTCTTCCAGGTGTTGGATGGGTTCTCGAAGGCCCAGAGCTCATCACCGTCTCGAGCCTCGGTCTTGAGCTTCTGCCACGCCATGCGGATCCGCATGGCCGGCATCGCGGGGAGGTTTCGATGCAAGGCGATCGGGGCGTTCTCGACGCGCTGCGTCATCCATTCAGCTGAGACCTTCATCGGAATTTCGCGACCCTTTTTCGAGAGAGAACAGCTCGCCGAGTCCCGCGATCCCGCTCGGTCAGACCCTGGGGGAGTTCGTTGAGAACGATCTGCCGCGTGAGGATTTGAACCCCATTGCCACATCCGGGACCCCAGACAATGCGGGAGTCGAACCCGCTGTCCCGGCCTGGTGGCAAGCTCCGGGCGCCACGGCACGATCTGAAGATAGCCGACGGAAGGTCGAATGTGGAGCCTGACGTACGCAGACCGGCGATGAAATCGTGATGGAGTCCGCGCGCGGCCCGGCTTCAGGGAAGCCGCGGCGACGTTCCCTTCGCGTTCGTGCGTCGTTGTGATCTCGAACCCGAGGACGTCGCGGTACCAGGCAAGCGCCTGGGAGATCGTTTGCGACGCTTCTGGCGATGCGCTCGGGTGCTGGATACTTTCGAGGAACCGAGTCGCCGCTCCGCCCTCGTCGCGGAGTTCCCGCCCCGTCCGAATAGTGCCGGCTCGGAAACTCGAAAATCCTTGGGAGACGGCCATGCGAAAGATGATCCACCTCCGTCGCGTCCTTTCCGTGTTCGGATTTGCGGCGTGTCTCGCTGTCGCGTCGCCGGCGGCGCAGGCCGCGGCGCAGGCACCGATCGCGGCCGCCGAGGCCGCTGACCTGATGGGCGTCTGGGCGATGACGCTCCAGACGCCGGACGGCGACATGCCGATGGCGTTCAGTATCGCCAACGACGGGGGCAACCTCGTCGTACGCCTCGGGGGGCCGCAGGGGCTGCCCATCCCCGACGTGACCCGGACGGGCGATCGGCTTGTGATTCGCTCCGAAGTCCCCTACCAGGGCATGCCGCTGTCGATGGAAGCCACCCTTTCGCGACAGGGAGAGGGTCTGCTGGTGAACTGGAGCTTCGGGGACGGGTTGTACACGACGTCGTCCACCGGGACGCGTCAATAGTCCGTAGCCTGGGAGATAGCAGGGTCGTTGTCTCCGGAATGAGGACGTCGGAGTGGCTATGTGGGTGACGCGAGATTGGTGGAGGAGCGACGACAAGGGACGCGGAGCCGAGCAGGGGAGGTCTTCCATCCGAAGAAGTCACCGGCCAGACCTGTAGGGATCGAAGCACAATGCGTCCGGGTCGGGCGTGCCGTTCAGCTCCGCGGCAATGAGTTCCGTGGCGAGAGCCGCGAAGCTCACGCCGTTTCCACCGAAACCGCTCGCCAGCCAGAGGCGATCGTGACCGGCGGCGCGGCCGATCGCCGGCAGGCCATCCGGCGACGATCCGAAGGCGGCCGCCCACGCGCAGTCCACCGGCGTCTCGTCATGCCCGGTGAGTGCGGCGAGACTGGTTCGCAGGGCTTCGCCCTTCGCGCCGATCAGCGCGTCGCGCCGCGAGGCGTCGTCGAAGTCCTCGTCCTCTCCTCCGGCGATCACCCGGCCGTCGGCCGTGACTCGCGCATAGAGGTAGGGAGAGGACGCCTCCCAGATCATCGCATTCTCGCGCCAGAGAGGCGCCGTTCCCGGCGGCGTCGCGATGGCATAGCTCGAGCTCACTCGGAAGGCGTCCGGCAGGAACGATCGCGCGCGCTCATAGCCGGTGGCCAGGATCGCCCGGGCCGCCGTCAGCCTGCGGCCGTCTTCGGTGCGGAGGGTGAGCGAACCACCATCCCGTTCGACGGCGACGACGTTCACGGGGAAGCTCACCGTCGCGCCGTTCTTCCTCGCGCAATCGAGCAACCCTCTGGTCAGTCGCACCGGATCGACCTCATAGCAGTCCGCGGACAGCAGAGCCGCGCGAGGCACGAGTCCGAAACGAGTGGCCACGGATGGCGCATCGAGCCAGGTGGATGGAAGCCCGGCCTCTCGCCGGGCCGCGCCCTCGGCGCGGAGTGCGTCGTCGTCAAGCAGCGTCCCCGCGAGATAGAGCTCCGGCCGATCGATGCGCCTGCAGGCGATCGACAGTCCGTCGATGCGGTCGGCGAGCCGGCGCACGGCGGCATGGACACGGCGCCAGCGCCGCGCGGCCTCGTCCGCGCCGATGCGCCGCGCGAGATGCGTGAGCGGGACGTCCGATCCCCACATGACCAGGGCGGTCGATGCCGCCGTGCTGCCGTGGCCCGGCGGGCGACGATCGAGCAGGGCGACACGGCGTCCTTCCCCCGCAAGTCGCTCAGCGAGCATGGCGCCCATGACGCCCGCCCCGACGATCGCGATGTCCACGGGTTCGCCAGGCAGGACCTCGGTGTCGGCGAGACTGTCGGCGTCCGCCTCAGGTTGCCAGCACGGCCAGCCGCCCCTGAGGTCCCTCGCTTCAGTGAGCCGCATCATGCCCTCGTGTTGACCCGTCTGTCGCGAATGCGGTGATCGGCGGAAAGTCGACCTTGCCCTCCCCCCTCACGTCATGGTTCAGGCGCCGGGCAGGAACCGCGCCCACGAAGATGCATTCCGGTAGCGCGGGCCATCCGGAGATCGGCGCGGGGATTCTGGTGGAACCGGGGGACATGCAGAGCGGCTCGCGGGTCCTGCAGCAGGGCCTGGACCGCATCGCGGTGGAGAACACATATCGGATCCGCCGGATCGCCTATGTGTAGGCCCGCCTGGCTCGGCCGACCCTGGCCGCGAACTGGATCTTCTGCGGCCAGCGGGTCCGGTCGTGTCGCCGTTGCCGGACGCAGTTCGATCCTCGCCACTGGCTTGTGGCCGATCTCCTCGAACCATGGGGACCGTCGGGGAGCAGCTTGACGTCGGTCTCATAGCCCTCGGTGGACATGCCGACGGCGAGGGTCTCGATGCAGCAACCGGCTCCGATATGGATCTGTCGGGCCGGCGGGTCGGTCACCGGTAGTAGCCGCCGCTCGTCGACGTACAGACGCGCCTCCGTGTCCGACACGAGGCGGAACTTCCAGGCCTGGGTGTTGTGCGGGTTCGGGGCCTGGATACCCCAGGCGATCGCACGCATGATCGGGCTTTGCGGATCGATGGTCGGCGTCATAGGATCCCCTGACGTCCATGCAAGCGATGATCTCGCGGTCAGCTTTAACCGTGAGTTCCAGCACCATCTCATCCTTGGGGTCACGCAAGAATGGCCGCCAAAGGAAGAAGCACCGACAAGTTGAGGTATCTCTGTCGGATCATCGAAACTACCTCTCCCTGATTCCCGGCAGGTTCTGTCCCGCCTGGTGCAACACGAGCCCGGTAACCGAGCCGTTCGCGTCCCGCTGGAAGGTGATCTGCGCATCGACGACGCGCTGGAAGAACTCGCTTTCCGACTCCGCGAAGATCGGCAGGCGCGGCTGATCGGTCGGTTCGACGAAGAGGGCTCCGTTCTCGATCGACACCACGATGGAGAACTGAGGCGCGAGGCGGTACTCACCGACATACTCTCGCAGCACGTCGAGCGGAACCTCGACCTCGACTCGCTCTCGACGGAGACGGCCTATGCGGCGAAGTCGAATACGGGGGCTTCGATGATGCGACTGGGAGTCTGCTGTTGCTCGACGATCTGCAGCAGGCGCTCGACCGTATCCGGAGCAAAGAAACGCTCGCCCGTTTCCTCATTCACCCGGGCCGGTACGTTCTCCACCAGGACGAAGTGTCCGTCCACTTCCACGGTGTAGGTCACCAGACGCTCAACCAATGTTTCATTCATGGGTCCCTCCTGCGCGTTCGAAAACCGGCCCACCGGGATGGATCGGGTTCGTAAACCGTGATGATCTTGATCCGGGTGCGTGACGGGTAGCTACACTGAATATGCAGCACCCGGCCACTCTTCGTGAACCCCAGGACGAGGCAACTGGGGCCGTACTTGTCCTCCGGGTAGTCCTCTATGATCTCTCCGGCAAGAATCGCCTCCCGGAGCTCGTCGACACGGATTCTGCGCAGAATGCTCTGGTCAAGAGCATGCTGAGAATACTCGAACTCATCCCGGGAGATCTTCTCGCGGATTCCACCGATCAAGCTCATGCTTCGGAAGCTACCGATGTCCGAGGTGCGCAAGCAAGCGGTCCAGCGGCGGAGCTACAGAGTGTCATCCGGCTCGAATGCCAGACATCCTTGATTCTCGAAGGTTAGCTTCCCCGTTCTGTGCGAAGTCGGATTCGAGCAGATACCCCGATCGGAGCCAGGTTCGCCCTCGAGAGGGCGATAGTACGCGCAACCGGACGAGCAGTCGCTCGAGGTGCCAGTGTAGGCTTCAGCCCAACCGTCCAGCAAGCCGTAACAGTCCCAGTCTCGCGGATTGACCTCGACCACTTCGGCGAATAGCCGCTTCAGATCGGTCTCAATTGCTGGAGCCGAGTGAGCAGATTGCGGATGTGACCCTCCTCGATCATGGCCGCCCAGTGCCCGGCGCTAAACCTCTCGCCCCGCTCGCAGAAGGTGAGCATCGTCCTTACCTGGTCCAACGTTGCCCTAGCGACAAAACCCGGCGTCGTCAGCATTCCAATAGCGGCCTCAGGTTCGTACTCGTAGTCCTTCCAACATTCACGTGACACAGCGCAGAAAAACTCTCTCACAACCTCGTCGCACCGGGGCCACGGTATGCAACGGACACCGTCTTTATCGACCGCACTTTGGCCCCAGCCAGCGATCTGTTCGAATCCCTGGGCGGATAAGCGCGGCAAGAATTTCAGAAGCTCGTCAAAGTCAGATTGATCCGGCATGACGTCACTCATGATGTGCAGCCCATTTCAAGCTGCTCGGCTGAGCGAGAGTGTAATTGAGCAGGTCGGCCTGATCGCCATTGTTAGAACGCGGTTCCCGCGAAGTACCGTCCATTCAGATAATCTCTATACCGCACATGCTCCTCCCCGAGCCGCGGCGCGAGATCACGCCAAAGGCGTTGGTACGACATAGCGGCGAACCGATCGCTGTCCGGGCCAATGAGTGTTCTGAACCGCTCGATCTCTTCCTCCATCAACGCCGAAGCGGATTCGGAGGGCGAATACCAGAGAAGGAGGAGCCGCCACTTCGAGTGCGAGCAGGCTAAACCAAGTAGATGCTTGAGCAACTGAGGGACGTCAAGGAGATTGAATCGCTCACCGCGAATCACTGCCTCCACTGCTCCCTGGACCCCCGCAAGTCCCCTGCTCGCCCACAGACCGTCGCCAGGCGGCAGGTACTTCGCCGATATCGATCCCGACTTGGCGGAGAAAGTCTCGAGGAATTTGCTTTCGACCGCGACGATGGACTGGTCCTCGAGCTGGAGCAGAACATCGAGGTTTGGTGAACGCGAGCCGACCCCCGTTGGAAACTTGCCCTCAAACCGGATCTCTCGAAGCGGCGATGGTAGCTCCAAGGCGCGAGCGAGAGGTGTGGAATCCCGCGTCGACCAGTAGTCAAAGAAATTCACCGCCAAGGCGGAGGATGAGTGCAGAGCCGCAATCTTCGCGCGTCCCCGGGCACGTCCGAACTCGTTTCCATCGCCTTCCAGGAACGCAAGATGTGTCCGTTCCGAGAGCCAAGGCAGATTCTCCGCGGGGTCGCCGCAATACCCCTTCTCGTCGATGACAAGGCCCGCATCCTGGGCCCACGCCTGCAAGTGCTTCTTGACCTGCTGAATCTCGTGGATCATGCGCGCAAATGGGCTGTTGGGAGTCATCAGCCGAACCCAGTCGGCCTTCCAGTGAGTCTTCGGCGCAAACGGCAACCCACATAACAATCGACATCCCATGACCCCCGGCCGTCGATCGATGACGTCCTCGATCTTGGAGGTCAGGAGTATAGGACATCGGGCCGTGCGCCAAGCCGTCGGTCACTGGAAATGATGGACGGCCCTACGTCCCTTCATGCGAAAGCTTGGACGGTGCAGCGTCCCCTTCCTGATGCATGGTTAGGCTGCGAGCCCAGGCGCGCTCGGCTAACAGAGCGACCAGCTCTTCGAACGCAAGACCCGCCGCCTTCGCGATGTCCGGATACAGGCTCGTTGGGGTCATCCCCGGGAGCGTGTTAACCTCAAGAAGGACCGGCTCTCCCGCTTCCGGCATCACGAAGTCTGCGCGCGAGTAATCCCGGCAGCCAAGTGCGATGTGAGCATGGATCGCCAGTCTCTGCGTCCGTTCGTACTGGAAGGTGGAGAGCGGAGCAGGGATGAGGTGCTCGCTGAGTCCCTCTGTATACCGATGCTCGAAATCGTACCATGAGTCCGAGGGTGTACTCACTTCCAGCACGGGAAGCGCCTCGACTTCATCTCGCTCCAGAATACCGACGGTGATCTCCCGGCCTTCGATGCGCTCTTCGACGAGCACTCGATCATCGTACTTGAATGCGTCAACCAAAGCTGCTTCGATTTCGGCGCGGTTGTTGGCGAAATGAACGCCCAGCGCAGAACCTTGACGGGAAGGTTTGATGACGACCCGCGATCCGAGGTTCTTCTCGACCTGATCGGCTCCCGCGGATGCACCCAGGGATCGCGGGACGATGGTATCGTGAGCTACGGGCAGTCCGGCGTCCCGGAACAGATGCTTGGCCACTATCTTGTCCATCGCACAGGCGCTCGCGTGAACTCCGCTGCCGACGTACGGGAAGCCCAGAGTCTCGAGGAACCCCTGGAAGGTGCCATCTTCCCCAGGCGGACCATGGAGTACGGGAAACACGACGTCGGTGCCATTCTCCCGGAGAGTGTCGCCGATCGAGGAGTCAAGCTCGAGGAAAGCAACATTCGCGTAGGTCCGGCGGAGCGCCTCGGCGACGCCGCGTCCCGACACACGGGAGACCTCGGCTTCGGCTGAGGGTCCACCGGATACCACGGCAATTCTCGGATATGCTTTGGTTCCCATAAGTCCTATCCGTCAGCGGCCTAACCTGAAGCTTCAAGCGGCCGGCGGCCGCGACGATGCCGAAACCGCGTGAATGACGAGCCGCCGGTCCGCCGAGTGCGTTTGTTCGGCGACGCACCGTGAGCGCAGTCAGCCGGGTTGTCCGCGCCGCAGTAGCTCCCAGAATGCTCTCGGCGCCATTATGGCCAAGGGTGCGGAGGCTGCCACAACCAGAAGATCCTCGTCTCCGGTAACGAGGACGTCGGCGTGACCTGCGATAGCCGTGGCGAGGATCCAGCGATCGTCTTCATCACGCACGGAGATGGCGCTTGGTGAGTCGGGTCGGGGAAGAATCTCCACCGAATTGAATACCGCCTCCGCGATCGCCACTCGGTCCGGTGGCAGCTTGAGCTTTTGAATCAACACTCGGCGAAGCTCATTCATCATGACTTCGCCCAGAACCAGTTCATGATCCGTCAGAACGCTGCGGAGCACGTCGGCGCACAACCCCCGCGTTGCGAACGCGGCGACGAGCACATCTGTGTCCAGACATACTCTCACGAAATTGCCCGGAACACGTCCTCGTCGGTCAGGTAACCGCGTGCTTCGGCGAACGGCATGATCTGCCGGCGTGCTTCCTCGAACTGAAGCAGGGCCATATGGCGACGGAGTGCATCGCGGGCAATATCGCTGCGAGTCCGACCGGACCGCTCAGCCAGCAGGCTGAGTTGCCGCTCCAGGTCGGGGTCGAGTCGGATCGTGAGTGCTGACGTCTTCATGCATGACAATGTATGACGGCCGCCCTTCGATGGGAAGCTTGCTCGCCCTTTCCAGGTGCAGGTCCCGAGCCCGCCGTTTCCCCCACCCGATAACCCAAGTCTCCGCTTCCGCATTCGATGGTCCGAGGAAAAACCGAGCCGGAGTCTTTCCCGGACCCGAGATTGCCTCCGAGGGAAACCCGTCGCGCCGTTCAACTCCGCGGCCCGTTCCAAGCAGTCCCCGCCGGCCCCACCCCGTGCCCGTCCTACATATGCTCCGGCCCGACCCCGCCCGACGGATCGCTCGTCACCACCTCCGCGCTCGCCCGCGTGGCGACCACGTAGAGCGTCACGGCCAGCGCCACGAACGCCGTCAGCGAGAGCGCCGGCCCGAGCGCGCCGGCCCACTCCGGCCCGATGTTGATCGCCGCGAGCATCCCCGGCGCGAAGGCCACCGGCACGGCGATCAGCACGCCCAGCAGCGCAGCGCCCGCGATGAGCCCCGACGCAAAGAGCACCCCCGTCTCCCGCTTCTCCTGCAGGTCACTCCCCACGAACCGCTTCTCCACGATCCACCGGACCACGCCGCCCGCGAAGATCGGCGTGCTGAGGCCGAGCGGCAGGTAGAGGCCGACCGCGAACGGGAGCGACGGCACGCCCAGAAGTTCCACCGCGATCGCGATCGCCACCCCGATCACGACGAGCGACCAGGGCAATGACTGCGTGAGTACCCCGTCGATCACGGTCGCCATCAGCGTCGCCTGCGGGGCGGCGAGATCCGCCGATCCGATCCCGTACGAAGTGTGGAGGAGCTGCAGCACGAACGCCGTGGAGACCGCCGCGAAGGGAATCCCCAGCATGTTGGCGACCTGCTGCCGCCACGGGGTCGCGCCGAGAAGGAACCCCGACTTCAGGTCCTGCGAGCTATCGCCCGCCATTGCCGCCGAGATGCACACCACCGCGCCGACGAGCAGCACTGCGACCGGCGCCGTCGAATCCGTCCGGCCGAGGGCGACGAACACGAGTGATGTGACCAGCAGCGCGGCGATCGTCATCCCCGACACGGGGTTCGACGACGAGCCGATCAGCCCCACGATCCGAGCGGAGACGGTGACGAAGAGGAACGAGAAAATCACCATCAGGGTCACGCCCACGAGCGACAGCTCGATGAAGGGGATGACCCACAACAGGAGGATGATAGCCAGCGAGCCGAGCCCGACCGTCCGGAGCGACAGGTCCTTGTCCGTCCGGAGCGTGGCCGCCGCCGCGCCGCCGACCTGGCGGAGCCCGACGGTGAGGCTGTCCCAGATGAGCGGGATCGCGCGGATCAGGGTGATGAACCCGCCGCCCGCGACCGCCCCCGCGCCGATGTACCGGACGTATCGCGACCAGATCGTCCCCGCGTCCATGTCGTTGATCAGCGTCGCCGTCTCGGGGAAGACGGGCGCCGTGAGCCCCGCGCCGAAGAGGTCGATCAGGGGGATGAGTCCGAGCCAGGCCGTGAGCCCCCCGGCGAGCATGATGCCCGCGATGCGCGGCCCGACGATGAACCCCACGCCGAGCAATTCCGGCGTCAGCTCGCCGGACATCACCGTCTTGCGGAGCCCGGGGATCTGCGTGCCGCCGAAGACGTGCGCCTCCGGCCCCGCCGGCCAGAGCGCGAACGCGGACCCGTGGACGAGCGTCTGGTAGAGCGCGCCGAGCCCGAGCCCGCCGAAGACGACCTTCGCCTTCGCGCCCCCGGCCTCGCCCGCCACCTGGACCTCCGCCGTCGCGGTGCCTTCCGGGAAGGGCAGTGCCCCGTGCTCGCGCGACATCAGGAACCGCCGGAGCGGGATCATGAAGAGCACCCCGAGCAGCCCGCCCAGCAGG
>CAZUVK010000057.1:13773-14373 GCA_964623785.1 uncultured Gemmatimonas sp.
CAACGGTCGCGAGCACGTACCATTCGGCGTCGATCCCCCAGATGTAGAGGGCCGGCAGGGTGAAGATCATCCCCGCCGCGAGCGACTCGCCCGTGGAGCCCACCGTCTGGACGATGTTCGTCTCGAGGATGGTGCCGCTGCGGATCACGCGGAAGATTGCGATCGCCATCACCGCCGCGGGGATCGATGCGCTCACCGTGAGCCCGACCCGCAGGCCGAGGTAGGCGTTCGCCGCGCCGAAGACGATCCCCAGGATGATCCCGATGACGACCGCCTTCACGGTCAGTTCGGGGATCGTTTGCTCCGCGGGGATGTACGGCGGGTACTGGTCGCCGGGGATCGTCTCGTAGGCCTTGGGCGAAAGCCCGCGGCCGGGAGTGGATCCGGGAGCTGGAGTTGGAGGCGGAGCGGTCCGCGCCATCGCGATTCTCCTGGGGATCGTGGAGGGGTGAGCGGCAGGAGCGTATCCACGACCGAGCGAACCTGTCAAGGCGGGGTGGCTACCTGTCGGCAAAGGTGTGGTAGTCGGGGCAGTGACGGGAGCCAGCTTGATTCCGGTTTTGGGAAGCCGTTACCTTCGCACACGCGCCGTCCCGTCGT
>CAZUVK010000057.1:14383-16859 GCA_964623785.1 uncultured Gemmatimonas sp.
GGGATCAATCGCGCGGCCTCGCCGTTGGCCGCGCTCCTGGCCGTCGCCGTATCGCTGTTGGCGGGCGCCGCCTCCGCGCAGGCGGTTGGCGGCGCGGTGCCCTCGCCCGAGGATTTCCTCGGATACGCGCTCGGCGACGCGTTCACGCCGCACCGCGACGTGGTCGCATACATGGAGGAACTCGCCCGCGCGACCCCGCGGGTGGTTGTCCGCGAATACGGGCTCACGCCGGAGGGCCGCGAGCTGGTGCAGGCAATCGTCGCGAGCCCCGCTCACCACGCGCGGATCGACGAGATCCTGGAGCTGAACGCGGAGCTGGCGCAGGCGGGCACCTCGCCGGCCCGGGCGGCGGAGATCGCGGCGGCGAACCCGGCGGTCATCTACTTCAGCTATGGCGTTCACGGGAACGAGGCGTCGTCCAGCGAGGCCGCGATGTGGACGGCGTACGACCTGGTCAGCGGCGTGGGGGATGCCGGCGTCGTCCTGGATTCGGTCGTCCTGGTCATCGACCCCGTCACAAATCCGGACGGGCGCGAGCGGTACGTCAACTGGTACCGGTCCGTCGTCGGGGCGGAGCCGAACGCCGACCCGCGCACGCGGGAGCACAGGGAGCCGTGGCCGGGCGGGCGAGTCAACCACTACCTCTTCGATCTCAACCGCGACTGGGCGTGGATGACGCAGCCCGAGACCCGCGCGCGGCTGGCGACCTGGTTCCGGTGGAATCCCCAGGTCCACGTGGACTTCCACGAGATGAGTCCGAACTCCACCTACTTCTTCTTCCCGGCCGCCGCGCCGATCAACCCGATCTACTCTGACAACATCCTCGCCTGGGGCCGGCGTTTCGGCGCCGCCAATGCGCGCGCGTTCGACGCGAACGGCTGGACGTACTTCACGGCCGAGAGTTACGACCTGCTCTACCCGGGCTACGGCGATTCCTGGCCAAGCCTGCTCGGCGCGGTGGGCATGACCTACGAACAGGCGGGTGGCGGCACCGCGGGGCTCATGTACGAGCGGGCGGATGGGGATACGCTCACGCTCGCGATGCGCGCGACCCGGCACCGCACCGCCGGCGAGGCGACGTTGCGCGCGGCGGCGACCGGGAAGACCCGACTGCTGCTCGACTTCGCCGAAGCGAATCGGACCGCCGGCGCGGGCGACAGCGACTTCCTGCTCGTCCCCGGCACCGACCCGTCGCGGCTCGACGAGCTGGTGAACCATCTCCTGGCGCAGGGGATCGTCGTGGAGCGCGCGGCTGGTCCGGTGCGGCTGCACGCGGACGCGTACCCGGGCTTCGCGACGCGGCGCGACTTCCCCGCGGGGACCGCGCTCGTACGGGCGCGGCAGCCGCGCGGGCGGCTCGCCGTCACGCTGCTTCAGCCCGAGACCGAGGTCCGGGCCGCCTATTCGTACGACATCACGGCCTGGTCGCTGCCGTATGCGTACGGGGTGGAGGCGCATCGGCTGAGCGGCGCGCCGGCGGCCGGATGGTCGCGCGCGGAGTCCACGTCGGTCGCCTTGACGGCGGGCGCGCGGCCGAGCGGCTACGGGTACCTCGTCGCGCCAACGGACGCGTCAGCGCCGGGCATCGTGCGGTACCTGCGCGACGGCGGAACGGTTCGCGTGCTCGCCCGCTCCGCCACCTTCGCCGACCGGGTATGGCCCGCTGGGAGCTGGTTCCTGCCCGTCACGCCGACCGGGCTGGAGCGCGATCGGATCATGGCGGCGGGCCTCGGCGGTTTCGCCGAGCCGGTCGCGGGAGGGTTGAGCCAGGCCGGGATCGACCTCGGAAGCGCGTACGCGCGCGTGCTACGTCTGCCGCGCGTGGCTCTCGTTGGCGGCGACGGCGTCTCCGCGACTTCGTATGGCGCGCACTGGTACCATCTCGAGCAGCAGCTGGGGATGCCCTTCGACCCGATCCTGCTGCCGGACATCGGCCGGATCGACCTCGACCCGTATGAGGTCATCGTCCTGCCCGAAACGGCGGGAAGTTTTCCGGATCGGTCGCGGGATGCGCTGGCGGAATGGGTGGGAGCGGGCGGCCGGCTGGTCGCGATGGGGTCATCCGCCGAGGCCGTCGGTTCGATCGCTGACATCGAGCTCCGCGAGGAGTCCGGCGACGAAGGCGACGACCTGACCGCGCTCGACCGTCTGCTCGCGACCCGCGCGGAACGCGAGCGCGATGAGTGGCGGGAGGAGGTCCCCGGGGCGATCCTGCAGGTCCGGCTCGACCCCGATCACCCGCTCGCCTGGGGCGCAACCTTCGACGGCCGCCCCGACCGGCTCTTCGTGCTGCACACCGCGGATCGCGTGTTCGAGCCGCGCGCCGGCTCCGAAACCGTCGCGTCGTTCACGCCCGACCTCGAGGCCACGAGCGGGACCGTCTCCGACGCCAACCTCCGCATGTTCGAACGCGGGGCCTGGCTGATCACCATGGAAGTCGGGGAAGGGCAGGTGATCCTCTTCGCCGACGATCCGC
>CAZUVK010000058.1:0-469 GCA_964623785.1 uncultured Gemmatimonas sp.
CCTTCGCGCTCTCCGCGTTCTTCGCGGTCCCTATTCTCCAACCATTCTCGCCAGCCTCACCCCTTCACCCGGTACGGCAGATAGTACACATCCACGAGCCCCGGGAACGCCGCCGCCAGCCGCAGCAGCGGCGCGAACCGCCCCGGCACCACCACCTCCCTCTTCCGCCCTGTCACGCACGACACGATCGCCTTCGCGACCCGATCCGTGGAGATGACCGGCACGCCGAACGGCACCGGGTACATGGGTGTGTTGAGCAGGCCGTCGGTCATCGGCGAAGCGACCGGTCCGGGGAGAACCAGCCCGACGTGGATGCCCTCCGGCTTCAGCTCCTGCCGGAGCGCGTGCGAGTACGCCTGGACCGCGTGCTTGCTCGCGCAGTACGCGCTCCAGTAGGGCGGCGTGAGCTTGCCGGCGAAGGAGGAGAGGTTGACGATCGACCGGCGGGACCCGGCGCGGAGGAGCGGAA
>CAZUVK010000058.1:479-3887 GCA_964623785.1 uncultured Gemmatimonas sp.
GAACGCCTCATGCGGGTCAACTACTTCGGCCATCTCGGCCGCGCCCTCGCCGGAAGCGGCCAGGTCGAGCTGACCCGCGCTGTTGATCAGGACGTCGAGCCGACCCTCGCGCTCGCCGATGGCCGCCGCGAGCGCGGCCACCGACGCGGGATCCGTCACATCGCATGGAAAGGTCGTGACGTCGCCGCCCAGCTCCCGCGCGGCATCGGCGAGCTTCCCCGCGTCGCGGGCGGTGAGCCAGACGCGCGCGCCACGCGAAAGAAACCGGCGGGCCGCGGCCAGACCTATGCCGCTCGACCCGCCGGTGATGAGAACGATCTCACCCCGCATCGGCTACATCATCGGTACGGTCGGCAGCAGCCGTCCGTCGATTCGCTCGATGATGTCGTTCAGGTCGCGGCCGGTGACGGTAAGGCCGTGGTTCCGGAGCCCGATGACGGCGCGCGCGGGGTCCGGCTGGCGTCGGGCGAGCTGCGCCACTTCGTGCGCGAGTTCGTACGTGCCGCACGGGTAGTTGATCAGCGTGCTGTCGATGCCGTCCATCCACGCGTGGACGTGGATGATCGCGCCGATCCCGGGGTGCTCCCGGTAGAGCATCCAGTGTTCGATCGCATCCACCGAAGCCGCGCGCGGCTCGACGCCCGCCGGGACGCTCACGACCATTGCGTCCTCTTCGGGGAGGTAATCCCTGATCAGGAGGATGTCCCGCCCGACTTCCTTCAGGTTGCCCTTGTCCACGCCCCGGGCGCTCATCCAGAAGCTCTCGGAGTCGTTGCGGACGCTGAGGTTCCCGTAGCTCAGGCCGCCGATCCCGAAGAGCCGGCGGACGTGGAGCATGTCGCGCTCCTCCAGGATCTCGGCGATCGGGAAGGGCGCGGGCAGCAGATCCATCTGGTCGAGCCAGCGGCCTGCCTCGAAGAGTGCCCGCGTGGTCTCGTTCCCTTCGCGAAGTTCTTCCGCGAGGTCGTCACGGAAGACGTTGTTGATGACGAGGCGAGTGGACGCGAGCGGAGCGAGTCGCTGGTAGACGTCGGCGAAGAACCGGCTGGAATCGCCCTTGGGCATCGGCACGCTCGAGAAACCCTGCTCGAGGGTGACGAAGTGCGCCTTGGCGCCGAGTTCCGTATTCGTCAGGTAGATGAGAAGATTCGAGAGCGAGCGGACGAGGACCGGATATGCCGCCCGGAGCAGGTCCTCCGGCTCATGCTCGACCTGAACGATGCTGACCACGAAGGTGCCCTGCGCGTTGCGGCGAAACGGCCGTGGGCGCGCGGGGTCGATCACGTTTATTACCAGCTCCGGCGGAGTGCCATTGTGGGGCCGCGGATGGCCGTGGCTCTCCAACTCGCGCTCGACTCCATTGACGAACCACTCCTGGAGCGTGGCCAAGGCACTGCCGTTAACGGCGAATGTGGACAGGCGCGCCGTTCGCGACCGTGATGCGAGAGCGGATTGCAAGCGATTCCCCCTGTTTTCGATCATCGATACGACGAGCGTTGCCCGTCGACAGCGGACGAAATTGGCTGCATCCGAACTGGCATGCAAGTGTTAGACGGCGTAAGCACCGCGAACGCGGCGGGTCGGGTAGTGGAAGATATTCCGAAAAAACGTGGCGTTGAGGCGGCTCCGAAGGCCCTCTACCACCCGATCGCCACTGGCTACCGCCGGGAAGGCGGGAGTGTTCCCTGACGGCTAGCGATCGATGATCGTAATCGGGCGGATGCGCATGACGCAAGGTCAGCGCGGCGCGTGCCCGGCGCGGGGGTACGCCAATGGCCGCGCGGAGCGGCCCGAATCTCCCGGAATCGGCCGGAGCAACCAGAGCGAGCCGGAGGTCCCCGATACCCGGATGGGCATGCCGCGATTCCGCCCTCAGTCCACCCGGACGAACGAGGCGGGGACCGACTGAAACCCACCGCCAACCAGGGCTCCGTCGATGCTGTTGGCCGTCACGAAGCGCCCCTGGAACCCGACATCCTCACGAGCCGAGAAGTCGAAGTACAGCGTCACCCGGTCGCCAGCGAGTGCGCCCAACGCGAGGAATGCGTAGGGGCCGGATGCGTCGGTCCACGTTCCGGCGCCCTCGACGGCGCGGGCAACCTCGGCGAGCGTCATGCTGGCCGTCGTCGCGGGAACACCCTGCAACTCCCAGGTACCCAGGATGTCGCGGCGAGTCGGCGCCGAACTCTGCTCGCAGCCGAGGAGCACGACCAGTGCGGCCAGCGGCACCCATGTCCGGTATCTCCTCCACATCGCGATCCTCCCAACCCTCATGGTCATGCCGCTATTCAGTCTGCGGCCATCGCTCGAAGAGCCGCGAGAGTCGGCACGTTCCGGTCCACACTTACCGGTGTTCACGCCGAACGGACCTCGATCCCTGGATCGCCCCTGAGCGCCCGCGTCACCGGGCAACGTTCCGCGATCTCCAGCAGCCGCGCCTTCTGCGACTCGTCCAGCCGGCCGCGGAGCTCGAGCAATACGGAGAAGGCGTCACGCATCGCCTCCGGCCCCTCCGTGGATGGATCCTTTCGATGCAGCACTCTCGCCGTCACTTCCTCCAGCGGCCAGCCCTTGCGATCGGCGTACATGCGGAGCGTGATCGTAATGCACGACCCCAGCGCGACGCAGATCAACTCGAACGGGGTCGGGCCCGCGTCGCCTCCGCCTACCGCGAGCGGTTCGTCGACAACGAGCGGATGGCCCCGCACCATCGCGTCGGTCCGGTAGCGGTCTCGACCGATCCGGACGGCGACGCTCTGGGTCAGCTCCGTCTCGGATTCCACCACCGGTGTAACGCCGTCCAGCTCGTCGGTCATTGAATCGCCTCGTTTCGGATGGTCCACCCCCGCGACCGAGCATGGCCGCGCCCTCCACCGCCCGCGCCATCCTTGACACTCCCGCTGCCCACATCCTCCCTCGCAATTCGGAAATTCTCGTTTTCGTGAGGGGAGCCGCGTTCGGTTAAAGCTTGGTTAAATCATTGAAAAATGGTGGATTTCGGGGACCCTTCGCAGTAACTTGGAACCATGAAAAACACAACCACTCGACGATATACGGCCAGTCCGCGACGACCCGCGGAACTTCGCTGCTCGGGGCGTGGTTCTCAGATCGAAACGGCGGGCCTTGAGGGAACGAAGCTCTCGGATCTCACCGATGAGCAGCTTTTTCGACGCTACCAGGAGGGCGACGAGGATGCATTCCGCATCATCGTGGACCGGTATGAACCGTCGATCAAGGGGTTCCTGCACAAACGTTTGAAGGACGAGGAGCGGGTTCAGGACCTCACGCAGGACACGTTTCTTCGAGTCCACCGTGCACGCGACCGGTACGACGCGAGCAGAAAGTTCTCGACGTGGATCTACACGATCGCGAGCAACCTGCTGAAGAACGAGTATCGCAATCGTTCGC
>CAZUVK010000058.1:3897-6614 GCA_964623785.1 uncultured Gemmatimonas sp.
GGAGACGACGTTCACGGACCTGCGGAGAGACGGCGCCCCGCAATCGGCGGCGTCGCGACCGATCGAGTTCGAGGCGGACCGGCCCGATCCGGAACGGCTCGCCTACCAGGTCGAGCTGCGGGAGGCGATCCGGGAGGCAATCGGTCGGATGGACGAGCATCACCGTGTGCCGTTCGTGATGCGAGAGGTCGAGGATCGAACGTACGAGGAGATCTCTGACGCGATCGGCGTGCCGGTCGGAACCGTGAAGAGCCGGCTCTTCCGTGCCCGGAACGCCTTCCAGCAGCTCTTCCCGGTACCAGTCTGACGAAACCATCCGGCCGGTTGGGTGGCCGGAGGATCTGGAAAACCAACGAGCGCCGAGACCATCGGGTCCCGGCGCTCGTCTGTTGTGGCCCGGTGGACGCGGTCGACCGACGCGCGGGATCAGCCCTGTCCCTCGCCGTCGCTGAATCGGAGCGTCCGGATCGCGGCGGCCCGCTTCTTCTCGATCGGTGCCTCTTCGATCGCATCGAAGATCTCCGTCGTCCACCCTTCCTCGTCGGCAAACCCGAGGGCGGAGGCAAGCTCGCGAAGGTACTCTATCTCAAGGCCGCGGCGGCGGATCTCAGCGCCAATCTCCTCATCCTCGATGAGCACTGCCCGGCGGGATCAGAGAGCCAGCCAGTGCGAAAACGCCGCGACGATCGCGATCCAGACGAGGCCCAATCCGAGTCCCGCGAGGGCCACCTTGATATCCGACTTTCCGTGCGCATGTTGTTCCGCCATCGATCTCTCCCCTGGATTCGCGCTGTGCCTCGTTCCCTGTTCCGCCGCCCGGACCATCCCATCGGGCAAGGAATCTAGCACCCCTCCCGCGCCCGCGCGACCTTCGGGACTACGCGGGAGTCGCGACGACCTCGTCGCCGACGCCGATCCGCAATTCGTTGGCCGCGTGGCGGCGGTCGATCGAGATCTCGATGCGGCCGGTACTCCCGCGGATCATGAACGGTCCGTCGCCTGTTCCGTCGGCGTAGAATTGGCGCGCGCCCGTCACGGCCCTCCCCGCGACCGTGAAGTGGTGGGACCACCAGTCGCGCGGCTCGAAATCGTCGGGCCGGAAGTTCGTCACGCAGTTGCCGAAGCGGTCGACCGCGACCACCCGACCCTTCAGCCCGCCGTCGTCCCGACGGATGGGACGAAGGTCGTCGAAGACCGCGAGGCGGGTCGCGGGCGGGCCCAGGGAGCTGATCGGCGTGCCGAGGGCGAGCCGGGCCGCGGCCGGCGCGAAGATGTCGCGCCCGTGGAAGGTGGTCGAAACCTCCCCGGGACCGACCCACTCGGCTTCGATCCGGTGGGCCCGCGCGTTCATGTCCGCGTCCAGGACCTCGGAGAAGATGCCGTTGTCCGGGCCAACGAAGAGGTATCCGGCGGCCGATACACAGACCGGCCATCGCGCCGAGCCCACGCCGGGATCCACCACGGCCACGTGGACCGTGCCGGCCGGGAAGTCCGCGTAGCACGCCCCGAGGGTGAACGCCGCTTCGCGAACGTCATGCGGCGAGACCTCGTGCGAGATGTCGACGATGGTGATCGCGGGATCCGCCGCCAGGATGACGCCCTTCATCGAAGCGACGTAGTGGTCCCGGAGGCCGAAGTCGGTGAGTAGCGTAATGATCAACGAATTCGCGGACGGCGTTCAGTCACTGCGTTCGACCGAGTCGATCAGGATCCGGCAACAGAGCGATCCCTTCCGCGCGCCCTCGCGGAGCAGGTCCACCCCGCTGATCCACCGCTGTTCGACGTAGCGCGTGGCGCCGCTCGTGGCTCGAGTTACGTCGGGTTCGCCGGAGACAATGCTCGCCTCGATGTCCATGAGGATCAACTCGAACGACCCGCGATCGGCGGAGAGAACGCCGATGCGATTCGCCGTGGCCAGCTCGACGCCGAGCTTCTCGCGACCGCACCGGATGGCCGCGGCCTCGGGCGTCTCCGCCGGCAGCATTCGCGTCGCGGGCAATCCCCAGATGTCGGGAAGATCCTCGTCGTCCGGAGGCCGGCGAACAGCGAGAATCTGCCCGTCGGCCGCACAGCGGACAACGACCGCGATGGCGCGTCGAATCGGTTTCTCCAAGGGTGCCTCGGGGCCGTGTGTGGACAGTCCCTACGGGCCGCCGGGGAATCATGGACCGCGGCGGGCGGCTCGGCAACGGGGACGGTAGCCACAGAATGCTCAGGTAGCACAAAGGGCACGGCGGATACGACAGGCCGTGGGTGCCTTTCCCCTGACCGCAACCATCGCGGGGATGGAGCCCACCCGTGTCACCTCACCCCTCGTGCCGCCCTTCGCCTCTGTGGGTTCTGTGCCTCCTGTGGCCCAGCTCCGGACATGTTCGCTCACTGCGGCGGCATTGCAGGCCCGGTCGCGAGGCACCTAGCTTCCGGCATGCCCGCACACCCACTGGCCGTTCTCTTCGGCCGCGCGAACGCGATCGGGGAGTTCGCTCCCGGCGCGTTGCGATCGATGCGCGCTGGCGCCACCATCGACCTCTTCGAGGCGTTCCCCGCGCTCGCCGAGCGCCTGCCCTGGCGGCCGCTGGGACGATTCCCCACGCCCGTCGAGGAACTGCCGAGCCCAGCCCCCCTCGTCCGCCTGTTCGTCAAGCGGGACGACCTGTCGAGCCCCGGATATGGCGGCAACAAGGTCCGCAAGCTGGAGTTCCTCCTCGCCGAGGCCG
>CAZUVK010000058.1:6624-16620 GCA_964623785.1 uncultured Gemmatimonas sp.
CGCACACTGATCATGTTGGGCGGGGTCGGCTCCAACCATGCGCTCGCGACGGCGCACCACGGCCGTGCGTGCGGTTTCAACGTCGATCTCCTGCTGTACCGGCAGCCGCCAGGCCCGTTCGTGCGGAGGAACCTCGGGGGATTCCTCGCGGCCGGAGCGCGGCTCCACTACGCCGGGAGTACCGCGCGCGCGTTCCTCATGGCGCGCCGGTTGTTCGCGGCACGTGAAAAGGAAGGCGCGCGACCGTACTTCATCATGGTCGGCGGTACGTCGCGACTCGGGTGCATGGGGTACGTCAACGCCGCGCTCGAGCTCGGCCGCCAGGTCGTGGCGGGCGCGTTGCCCGAGCCCGATATCATTTTCGTTGCGCTGGGAACCACCGGAACCGCGGCCGGCCTTCTCGCCGGCCTAAGGCTGGCCGGTCTCCACTCCCGTGTCGCCGCCGTGCGCGTCGCCGACCCGGTCGCCGCGAATCCGGTCATCCTCCGATACTTCGCCCGGGACGCACTCGACTTCCTGATCGGCGCCGACCCGACCATCCCCCGAACCCCGATCGATCCGACGCAATTCCAGCTGCTGACCGGGTACATGGGGCCAGGCTACGGGCACTCCACGCCGGAAGCGGAGTCAGCGATCGCGGCCATCCGGGATCACCTCTCCCTCGAAACGACGTATACGGGGAAGACGCTGGCGGCCTGTATCGACTTCTGCCGGCACGTGGATCGGCCGACGAACGTACTTTTCTGGAACACCTTCAGTTCGGCGCCGGTACCTGATCCGGGTTCGTGGGCCGCGTTGCCGGCTCCACTCCGGACTTTCGCGGGATTTTCCGACCCTTTGCCTTGACATAGTCGATGCCCGGAGAGATCGTACTGCCCCTGCAAGCCGCTGATCCGCGCACGTTCAGCGGTACCGCGTCCATCCGCATGATGGCTGGCGCGGAGGGAGAGGTCCCCGTCAAGCTCTACTATGTGCGCTTCGAGCCGGGCGCGCGGACCTTCTGGCATTCGCATTCCGGAACGCAGATTCTCGTCGTGTCGACGGGGCGCTGCCGCTATCAAAGGGATGGCGAGCCGATCCGGGAACTCGCGGCGGGCGAGAGCGTTCAGTTCGAACCCGGAGTCCGGCACTGGCACGGTGCCGTCGAGGACCAGGCCGCGGAACATATCGCGATCAATCTCGACAACCGCGAAACGAGTTGGCAGGAGGAAGTGTCACCGGCTTGATCCCTTATGCCGATCCCCCGGCTGCCGGGTAATAGCCCAACCAAAACAGGAGATGGGAAATGGCCGAGAAGAAGAGCGCGGCAAAGAAGTCCGACGCCCGTGGCGGGCTTGCGAAGCCGGTCCAGCCCGATAGCGTCCTTGCCGCTGTTGTTGGCTCCGAACCGCTTACGCGCGCCGCGCTGACCAAGAAGGTATGGGACTACGTCAAGAAGAATAACCTGCAGGACGCGAAGGACCGTCGCTCGATCAACGCCGACGCCAAGCTGAAGCCGGTTTTCGGCGGCAAGGACAAGGTCACGATGTTCGAGATGACGAAGCTGGTGAATCAGCACGTCAGCTGACGGCGTAGCGATCGTCTCCGCTGAACGACGGGCCGGGCCGCGCGACGCCAGCGAGCGTAGCGCATCCCGGCCCGATCCGTTCATCCACCACCCTCTTCCGTCACCCGCCAAACCGCGCGGCTCCGGTGTAGCTCACCATCCAGCCCACGCCGTACCTGTCGCGAAAACTGCCGTACTTCTCCGCCCACTCCGTCTGTGTCAGCTCCATCTCCACCTGCCCGCCCGCCGACAGCCCCGCGTACAGCTCCTCAGCCTCCGCGGCTGACTCGACCTCCAACGTGATATAGAAGTTGTTGTCCACAATGAAGTCGATCGGGAACGATTCGACGACGTCCGTCCCCATCAGCATGTTCGTCGGGCCGAGCGGGAGCGCGATGTGCGCGATCTTGTCGAGTTCATGTTCGCCGACGCCCATCGCGTTGTCGCCGAAATCGCGGAAGCGGCTGACCTGGATGAACTCGCCGCCGAGTACGGACCTGTAGAAGTTGAACGCCTCCTCCGTGTTGCCCTTGAAGTTGAGGTAGGGATTGGCTGATTTCATCGGTCTTTCCTTTCGCGTCGCGGTTGAGGTTGCCTTCATCGCGGAGTAGTCGAGCGGGGCCGACCGGATTCGACAGCGGGAAACCTGCCATCGGCATGGCCCGTGACCTGTAGGGGCGGGTGTCTTCGACCCGCCGGGACTTCACGCCGCGCTGTCGCCGCGCGCGGAGGGCCACGCGCCGATCACGTTGGTGAGGTGCATGATCTGCAGGAGGCCGAGTTGCTGTTCCGGGGTCCACCTTCCCTGTGCGTCGCGCGCCTCGCTCGGGCACAGGCCGCGCTGGAAGATCTCGCCGATGGGACACCCCTCGTGCGGGAGAGCGGCGCGGCACCGCCCCATTTCGGCGGAGCGAACCAGGTCGGTCAGCGCTGGCCACGGTCCCTGGACCATCCCGGCTTCGCCAGCGGCGCGGTCTCGCACCCACCGGGCCCACTTGACCCCCAGCCCGAGCGGAACGTTCGCGACGGGACCGAAGAAGGGATACTTCGACCGGCCATGGGGAACGCGCCACGACCGCGCGAGGAACGGCCGCATCGCCCGGTGGAACAGCATCCGCTCGCGCTTCCACCATTGCGGGACCCCTGCCGCGATCTCGAGCACTCCGTTGCTGACGTATGGCTCGTAGGAGCGGAAGAGCCGACGGTTTCCGTGGATGTTCGCCCCGGACGAGCGCATCGCGAACGGCCAGATCATCAGCCACTCATCCGCCGAGTACGGGCGCATGGCGCGAAGACGGTCGCGGTGCGCGACTCGCCGCGCCTCCACCGCGCGCAGGAGGTCCTCGCGCAGGCCCGCGGCGTTCGCGATGACCGGCGGCCTTCGCTCACCGGAAAGGCGGGCCGCGGACCGGATCGACCGCCGCTTGGGTCGGTGCGCGTAGTGAGCCTTGAGTAGCGAATCAGAAAGATAGCCACCGAGCACGATCGGCAGTTTTCCGAGGCCGAGCGTGCGGTGGAGGCCGTAGCCATGGACGTCCGTATAGCGGTGCTGCGTGCCGAGGAGCGGGGCCACGTCCCGGTAGGCAAGATAGTGGTCCGGCGAGCGCTGACCGAAGTGCATGTGAGCGCCATAGACGCCGGCCACCCTGCTGGCGATCCGATACTCGCGGTTCTCCCAGTCGCCGTAGATGAAGGCGTCGATGTCTACGCCCTGGGGGATGGCGCCGAGCACGGCTCGCGAGTCCTCGCCGCCGCTGAGCAGCAGGCCCACGTGGTCGCGGCCTTCGCAGCCGAACCTCACGGCCTCGCGGAAGGCGGTCCTGAGCGCGCGCGCCGCGCGGCCGAGGTAGCGGACCGGCGACCGTTCGAGCGGCTCCCAGTAGCGCTCACCCGAGCCGATCCCGGCGCCGCTGGCCCAGGCGCGGGCCGTCGCTGGCGCGAGTTGCTCGACCTCATCGTAGAGCGTGCGCGGAAAGGTAATGCTCGAATGGACCACGAAGTCGGTGGCGGAGACCAGGTCGATGTCGCGCTGCCGGCCCGCCGCGATCGCGACCGCGTCGACGTGGGAGCCGATCACCACGGCGCGCGGCTCGTCCGTCGGGACCGAGAAGAAGAGGGGGATGAAGCCCATCCGGTCGGTCGTCGCGGTGGCCCGCCGGCTCTCGACCTGGATGCTGAGCATCGCGAACGGCCCGTCGAGCGTGTGCGCGGCGGGGATGGCGCCATCATCGGCGAGGCGCCGGTGTACCGCGGCGCGGCGGGGTTCGTCGAGGACGGGGGCGGCGGCGAACCCGGTGGCGGCGTGCAGGACGGGCCAGCCGAGCAGGACGGTGACCGCGCCCCCGTCGGCCACGAGCGGGCTGACGTCGTGCGTGCAGGCGGCGACCGCGAGCGAACCCCAGGGTCCGTGCGATTCGAGAATCGTCTCCGAGACCGGCGCGAGAAAGGTCTCGAGGAGCCGCCGCAGCTCACCCTCCGCGCGCGGCGAGGAGGAATACAGGAAATCGCTCAACCGCCGGACCAGTCGGCGCGCAGAGCCGACGGAGCCGCGATCGGACCGAACTCAGACCCCGGCACCGACCTCCTGTTTCACTTCCGCGATCAATCCGTTCAACGTCTGCTTCGCGTCGCCGAAGAGCATGTAGGTGTTGTCACGGTAGAAGAGATCGTTCTCGATGCCGGCGAACCCGCTCGCCATGCTCCGCTTCATGACGATCGCGCGCTGCGCCGTGTCTGCGCGAATGATCGGCATCCCCGCGATCGGCGAGGCGGGGTCATCGAGGGCGGCCGGGTTGACGATGTCGTTCGCGCCGATCACGATCGCCACGTCCGCCCGGGGCAGGATCGCGTTCGCCTCGTCGACGTCGGTTATCAGTCGATCATACGGAATGTTGGCCTCGGAGAGCAGCACGTTCATGTGCCCGGGCATCCGACCGGCGACCGGGTGAATCGCGTACCTCACCTCGCCACCCTGCTTTTCGATGAGTTCCGCGAGTTCGCGGACCTGGTGCTGGGCCTGTGCCACCGCCAGGCCGTAGCCCGGAATGACCACCACCGTCCTCGCATAGGCGAGCTGGATCGCGAGATCCTCCACGCTCGTCCGCTTCACCGTCAGTCCCTCGGCGCTCCGCGTCGATGCCGCCGTGACCGCGCCGAACGCGCCGAAGAGCACGTTGGCGAGCGAGCGGTTCATCGCCTTGCACATGATCTGGCTCAGGATGATCCCCGACGAGCCGACGAGCGCACCCGCGATGATCAGCACGTTGTTCGAGATCACGAAGCCCGTCATCGCCGCGGCGATACCCGAATACGAGTTCAGCAGCGAGATGACCACCGGCATGTCGGCACCGCCGATCGGAATCACCAGCATCACGCCAAGGAGCAGCGACAGCGCGCTGACGGCATAGAACGCCCAGAGCAACGGCTCCGGGACGGCGACCTGGTAGACGCTCAACGCGACGATCGCGACGAAGATCGCCAGGTTCACCGCCTTCTGGCCCGCGAAGACGATTGGCCGGCCCGTCATCAGCTCCTGCAACTTCGCGAAGGCGACGAGGCTGCCGGAGAACGTCACGGCGCCGATCAGGATGGCGAGCTGAATCGTGATGACCAGGCCAACCGGGGGAAGGTCCCCGCGCTGCGCCGCCGCCAGGAACTCCGCCCCGCCCACGGTCAGCGACGCCGCGCCGCCGAATCCGTTGAGCAGCGCGACCATCTGCGGCATCGACGTCATCTGCACCGACCTCGCCATCCAGAGGCCAATCGCGGCGCCGACGACCAGGCCCGCCGCGATCGTTCCGTAGCTCAGCACCGCCCCGTCGACGAGAGTCACGACGATCGCGATCAACATCCCCGCGGCGGAGAGGCGGTTGCCCTGACTCGCCGTCGCGGGGCTCGAGAGCCGCTTGAGGCCGATGACGAACAGCGATGCCGAGACCAGATAGAGGATCGCCGAAATCGAAGGGGAGATCATTGGCGCTCCTTCGTGAACATCCGCAGCATCCGATCGGTCACGGCGTATCCGCCGACCACGTTGATCATCGCGAAGACGATCGCGATGAAGCCAAGGATGGTGGAGATCCAGCCCAGCCCGCTGCCGGCCACGACGAGCGCGCCCACGATCGTGATTCCGCTGACCGCGTTCGCGCCGGACATGAGCGGGGTGTGTAGCGTCGGCGGTACCCTGTGGATGAGCTCGTACCCCAGGAACGTCGCCAGCGTGAAGATGGTGATCCCGATGATCAGTCCTTCAGTCATTTTGTCGTCCCCGGGTTGTGTGATCCCATCGCGGCGAGAGAATCCCGACGATCTTCCTCGAACCCGTCATGCCGCGGCCCCCTCGGTCGAGACGAGCAGCATCGGTCCGACGATCTCGTCGTCCCGGTCGAGCTGGAACGAGCCCTCGCGGATCATGTGCTGGAGAAGCGTCAGGACGTTCCGGCTGAACATCTGGCTCGCGTGGAGGGGCAGCGTGGATGGCAGGTTCTCCGGGCCGATGACGATCACGCCATCCACGTCCACCTCTTCGCCGGGGCGGGTGAGCTCACAGTTGCCACCGGTCTCGGCCGCGAGATCGACGATGACGGAGCCCGGCCGCATCGAGCGAACCATCTCGGCGGTGATGAGACGGGGCGCGGGTCTGCCGGGGATCTGTGCGGTCGTGACGACGAGGTCCATGTCCGCGATGTGCCCGGCGATCGTCCGGAGCGTTCGATCGCGCTCGTCGGTCGACTGCTCCTTCGCGTATCCGCCCGCGGTCTCCGAGTCCTGCGAGAGCTCCATATCCACGAACGCCGCCCCGAGGCTCTTCACCTGCTCGGCGGCCGCGGCGCGAATGTCGAAGCCCGAGACCATGGCACCGAGCCGGCGGGCGGTCGCAATCGCCTGGAGGCCGGCGACGCCAGCACCGATCACGAACACCTTCGCGGGGGGGATCGCGCCGGCGGCGGTGGTCAGCATCGGGAGAAACTTCGTCATCGCGGTGGCGCCGAGCAGCACGGCCTTGTAGCCGGCGACCGTGCTCTGCGACGAAAGCACGTCCATCGACTGCGCCCGCGTGATGCGTGGGACCCGCTCGAGCGAGAGCGCGTTGACGCCAGCGTCACGAACCGCCGCTTCGAACGCCTCGTCCGAACCCGGCTGCAGGAGCGCGACGAGCACGATCTCTCGCGGCAGCGCCGCAACCTCCTCAACGGACGGCCGACGCACGCCGACCACGACGTCCGCGCCATCGACGAGCGCGGCGCGATCGGTCGATAACGAGGCGCCGGCGGCCTCGTACGCCGAGTCGGGGATGCTCGCGCCCGCACCCGCGCCCGACTCCACGCGGACCTCGATCCCCGCGCGCGTCAGCCTGCCCACGCTCTCGGGTACGAGCGCGACGCGGCGCTCCCCGGGGGTGGTTTCCTTCGCGACCGCGATCGTCACCATGTCATTCTCGTTCGTTCAGGGCGGCTATCCGCCACGATTCAACCATCACCCGTCTGGTACCGGGGGTCGGAGGTCGCTGGACCACGGCACTATCTAGCCGGAACCGGAGCTCGGCGGAAGTCGCTTCTTCTGGCGCTTGCGGGCGGCCTTCGCCGATTCACCGGGTAGTCGTTCCGCGATCTCGACGCCGCCCATCAGGGCGAAGCCGGTGATTCTGAGTATGGGCGCGTTGGCGTCGGGGATGGCGGCCGTCGGGTCGGCGCGATGCTCGAACCCACCCATGATCCCGAATCCGTCACTGACCACCCGCAGCCCCGGCGGCACGAGAATCTCCACGCCGCCCATCATCGCGTATATCTCGAGCTCCGTCACCCCCGTCGGCATGATCGCGTCCCGAAAGTCGAGGACGGCTCCGCCCATCAGCGTGAAGGCGCTCAATCGGCGGCTCATGACCCACGGCCCCGAACGCTCGGCTCCGCCCATGATCGCGAGAACGGTCTGGCTGGATTGGAGCGCGATGTCGGCCGTGCGCACCGCGGGCACCGCGCCGGTCTCGGTCAAGGCGGGCAGGTTCGCCATCAGCGCGTCGATTTCGGCGACCGTCACCGCCAGGTGCGCCTGGTCGATCAGTCGTTCCAGCTCCTCGGCGTCGATGTGATCGGCCGCGAAGTGCTCGCAGAGCTTCGCGATCGTCTCGTCCCGCCGGTGTCGCGCGGGGAGGGAGCCCCGGGGTGGCCCGTCGGTCATTGCCGGGCCGAGAGCACGAGGGCGGCCGGCGCGGGCGCGAGCGGAAGGATCAGCCGGAAGACACTGCCGGAACCCAGCGTCGATTCGACCTCCAGACGCGCGCCGAGAAGGTCGGCGAGTCGCCGCGAAATTGCCAGTCCCAGACCCGTACCGGCATCGTTCTCGTTTCCCAGCTGCACGAAATCCTCGAATACGTGGTCCAGCTCCTCGGCGGCGATCCCGATACCGCGATCGATCACCTCGACCGCCACCTCGCCGTTCGCCCGTCGCCCGCAACGCAGGCGGATGGGGTTCTGGCGCCCATACTTCGCGGCGTTCGACACGAAGTTCATCAGGATCTGCCGGAGCCGCTGCGGGTCGGTGATGACCGGCTCGAGATCGGGCGGCACATCGAGGTGCAGCGGTGAACCGTAGCTCTCGGCGAGGGGTGACATGGATGCGTGCAGTTCGGCCAGCAGCGCGCCAATGCGGACCTCGGTCGGCTGGATGGAGACCTTGCCCGCCTCGATCTTCCCCAGATCCAGGATGTCCCGGACGAGGTTGAGAAGGTGGCGGGTCGCGGTGTGGGAGTGCTCGAGCGCCCGGACCTGTTCGTCCGTCAACGGTCCAAGGGTTTCCGCGATGAGGAGTTCCTGGTAGAGCAGAATCGCGCTGATCGGCGTCCGAAGCTCATGGTTCATCGCGGAGTACAGGCGGCTGCGCGCGCTCATCGCCGCCTCCAGCTCGTACTTCTGCTCGCGGAGGGCCGCGTTGACGCGTTCCATCTCGGCGGCCTGGGCGCGAAGCTGCTTCTCGGCGATCACCCGATGGCTGATATCCTCGAGCGCGCCGATGCCACCAATGATGGTGCCGCGATCGTCGCGGAGCGGCGCGTACTGGATCGAGATGTACAGCTGTTTCCCTGTCAGGGAGCGGTACGCCCCCTCGTAGAAGGCCGGCTCGCCGCGGAGGGCCATCCGGAGGCCGGGCAGGAGGCGGCTGTTTCGCAGGCTCAGCAGGTCGGTGCCTACGATCTCGTCGTACGACGCGCCGATCACCGAAGACAGGTACTCGTTGCAGTGGGTGATCCGCAGGTCGCGATCGCACAGGAACACGCCCACCGGCGTCTGGTCGAAGAGCGCGCGGTATCGCGCCTCGCTCGCCCGCAGCGCGGCCTCGCGTCGCTTCTTCTCCGTGATGTCGCGGTAGATGGCGAACGCGCCGACCGGACCGTTCACGTCGATCGGGGTGGCGAGCACCGAGACATCGATGAGATGACCGTCCCGGTGCTGGCGGACTGTCTCGGCGATCACACGCTCGCCGTGCTGCACGCCGAAGTCCAGCTCGGTGCTCTCGCCGCTGAGCGAATCGGGCACGATCAGGTCGTTCAGCGGCTGCCCATGCGCCTCGTCCGGCGTGAAACCGAACACGCGGGTGAACTCGCCGTTGATCCGCACGATCCGAAGGTCCTCGTCGAGAATCGCCACCCCTTCGGGCGCGCTCTCGAAAAGCGCCTCGAGGAAAGCCTGCTGGACGTGGAGCTTGCGCGTAATCTCGCTGAGGTCGTTCTCGCCCTCGCCGGTTGCGCTGGCGAAACTCGACTGGTGAGAGCCAAGTCGGGCTTCGGCGAGCGTGAAGGTGGTCTCGACCTCGTTCGCGTCGAGCGGCGCGGCGATGACGTCGTCGACCCCGGCGGCGGCGAGCCGCCGGATCGCGGCCGTGTCGTGCTGCCACACGATCCCGATGATGTAGACCGAACGATCCGATGCGGCGGCGCGCACGGCGCGACAGTTCGCCGAGCCTGTCCCGGACGGGGTTTCCTGCACGACGACAAGTCGCGCGGTTTCCATCGACAGGCCCGACTCGGCCCCGAGCCGATGCACTTCCCAGCCACGTTGCGTGAGGAAGCTCTCGAGATTCTGGCTCGCCGATGGATCGTGAACGTCTAGCAGAGCTCGCATATCGGCTGGCGCGAATTGGCGGGCGCGGGGGCTCGGGCGGGATGGGCCTGACTCCATGCGCGGCCCTCGCGAATCTAGGCACCGCGGCGGGTGCCTGCAAGAAGTCAATTCGGCGCGGGACAAGCGCTTCGGTCCGGTCGCCGCACCGGTCGCCCCGATCCCGCGCGGAGCATAGCTTATTGATGATTTCGCGCCGCGAGCGGCCGCGGGACGCGGCCACTCACGCACTTCTCCTTTTCGACGAACGCAAGCGGGTCAAGGCTGTGAGCGGATCGACTCCGGAGGACCCCGGCTGGGAAGTGTGGGTCGACACGGGCGGCACCTTCACCGACT
>CAZUVK010000059.1:0-3442 GCA_964623785.1 uncultured Gemmatimonas sp.
CGCCCTTCTGGCTCCAGTAGATCTGTCCGCGTTCGCGGTCGACGGCGACACCGACGGCCCAGTTCGCGGCATCCTTCCGGGCATCGTCACCGGACGCGATCTCCACCAGCGTCTCCAGCCCGGACCCATCGAGGTTGGCGCGCTGAACCCGCATCCCTTCCCGATCCGACCAGTAGAGCTTGCCACCTTCGACATCAATGGTGAGCTGCTTCGCCGTGAAGGTCCCGCCGCTCGGAACGATTGTGGTGATGTTCCCGCCATCGAGATCGGCCCGCACGATGGTTCCGTCGTCACCGTCATGGACCCCCATTGTCGACCAGTAGATGTGGCCGGCGACCGGATCCACGGCGATCCCGTCGGGCGAGCCCGGAAGTTCCTTCGCCAGGATGCGCAGGTTCGAGCCATCGGGATTGGCGGTCAGTACTTCGCCGCGGTAGCCGAGGAAGAACAGCCGATCCTCCGTTGCGGCTCTGGTTTCGGCTTCGGCGGCGGCCTGGGCTCCGAGCGGCGCGGCGAGCAGGACCGCGGCGCCAACGGCGGCGAGACGGGCAACCATCCGGGCTCGCGGAATGGATCGGTTTCGGTCCTCCACTCGGTTCATCTGATTCTCCGCTCGGGGGTGGGCTGTCGATCGTGCGCGATCGCTTCCGGTGCGCACAGCGCTTCACCAGTCAGAACAAGACATCTTGACACAGGAACCACTTTCGCGAAAGTATCCGTCCGGCGGAGGTCCGTCGAGGCGTCCCTTCACTTCGGGTGCACGGTTCGCGGCCTTCAGGCACGCAGCGCTAGATCCTTGACGCACCAAGTCGGCCTACCGTCAGCATCACATCCCGTACCTGCGCCCACTCGGCATCTGACCCCGCGTCCGTGTAGATCCGTACGCTGAATCCGCGGTTGCCCACGCGCGCGTACAGCATGTCCGGGCCGTTGAAATATGCGGCGTCCCCGATTCCTGGCGCGTCTTCCACCGCGGGGCCGAGCATCTGACGGAACTCCGCGAAGCCATCCGCGTCGGAAGGATGGGTGCTGATCGTGAACGAACTGAAACCAACGGACCGCGCGAGCGCCGGGCTCGGGAACGTACGCGTCATGTACAGGAGCGGCGGGCTGTCGAATTCACAGATCGAAAAGCCGGCGGGCGCATCTCGCGACTCGCCTTCGCCCAGTTCCCATCCCACGATCTCCTCCAGCTCGGCGCGGGCAAGGAAGGTGCACGCGTCGGGCAACTCCACGGGCCCGCCGGCGGCCAGGTCGGCGGACATATCGGCCGACGATCCGTTGGTCGCGGCCCCCGCGTCGGCTCCTCCGCCACACCCCGCCACGACGATGAGCGCCACGAGGGCGATCAGGCCCCGAAGGCCATGTGCTCCGTCGCTTGTCACGCGCCGCTCCCGTGGTTGTCGGGGAATCGGATCCGGTGCGCCGCATCGGCGTCCGGGGATGGAAGCTCTGCCTCCCGGCCGGGAACGCTGGTCGCGATCCGTCGCACGTCCCGGTCGACGAGGGCGTTCAGGCAGGATAGATTGGGATACAACGGTGGTCAAGCCTGGTCTCGGCGCACGTCAGCATCCTATCCACTGCCTCGCTCGTGAACGCAAGCTGGTTTCAATTGGCATCGGGCGAGAACTGTTCGTTCGACTCGCCGCGGATCGAGCCGAATGACGCGTGGGATGTCGTGGCGAAGCTGGGAGCTTCCACGATGTGCCTCCTCAGGAATCAGGCCTACCGGGGCCATTGTATCCTGATCTACGATCCCCGCCACGCGGCCCGCCCGGACGACCTCTCCAGGCTCGAGTGGGGCAGGTACTCCGAAGATCTCCATACCGCGGTGAGGGCAGTGATGGGCGTCTGCCGGCCCGATCACGTCAACGTGGAACTGTTGGGGAACCAGATGCCTCACCTGCACTGGCACGTGATTCCTCGCTACCAGGCGGATCCCCGGTGGGGCAACGCGGTGTGGACCACGACTCCCGAGGAGATGACCCACCACGAGCTGCCGGAGGCTGATCGGTCCAGCCTGATCCGTGATCTTGGTGACTGGATCGACCGGTTCGGCGCGCCGAACGCCGCGGATCCCACCGCCGGAGAGAGGTGAAGGCCCATGGAAATGAACCGTAGAGATGCTCTTAAGGCGATCATCGGGGCTGTCGGCGCGGTTACCGCCGTTGGTCGCGCGGTGCCGGCTTCCGGCGCGCCTCTCGTCCGCCCCGCGCGCGCCATGGAGCCCTTCCGCATCGACTTCGACGCGGCCACGATCGCCGATCTGCACCAGCGCATCGACGCGATGCGCTGGCCCGAAATCCCCTTCGATACCGGTTGGAGCGCGGGCACCGATGAGCGCGTTCTGCGGGACCTGGTCGCCTACTGGCGCGATGGTTACGACTGGTTCCGCGTACAGGAGGAGCTCAACCGGCTCACGCATCTCCGTGGTCCGATCGGCGGCGAGCAGCTCCACTGCGTCACCTACGCCGCTCGGAACGACGGGCATCCGTTTCCGCTGCTGTTGCTGCATGGGTGGCCCGGCTCGTTCCACGAGTTCTCCGACGCCGCGCCCCGGCTGGCCGCGGGGATTGATGGCGGCCCCGGCTTCGATCTGGTCGTTCCTTCACTCCCCGGTTTCGTCTTCTCCGAAGCACCGCGCGAGCCGGGGATGAACCCGGGACGGATCGCCGATCGGCTGCATCTGCTGATGCTCGAGCTGGGCCACGAGCGTTACGGCGTACAGGGTGGTGACTGGGGCGCCATAATCGGGTCGCAGATGGCCCGGAAGTACCCGGAGTCGGTCGTGGGCTACCACACGTCCTTCCTTGCGGGGGCACCCGCCCCGCCCGCGGGCACCGAGCCGTCGCCGGAGGAGGTGGCCTACCGGGAAGCGCGGGCGCGCTTCCAGTCGGACGAGACGGGCTACTCGGCGATCCAGGGAACGCGGCCGCAGACGCTCGGCTTTGCGCAGCATGATTCGCCGGTCGGATGGCTCGCGTGGATGCTCGAGAAGTACCACGCATGGAGCGATCACGGCCCCGACCTCTGGGACACCTTCGACCGGGACGCGATCCTGACGACGGCGATGCTGTACTGGCTCCCCGGCAGCATCCTCTCGGCGGCGCGGATCTACTACGAGACCTCGTACCGGCCGCAGGGCGGGACGGTCGGAGGGCGGGTGGAGGTGCCGACGGGATACGCGCGGTTCCCCGCCGAGCCCTGGGGGCCGCCGCGCGAGGTGGTTGAGCGCGGGCACAACCTCGTGCGCTACACGGAGATGCCGCGGGGCGGGCACTTTCCGGCACTGGAGCAACCGGATCCGTGGGCCGCGGACGTCAGCGCGTTCTTCGCGGGGCTGGCGTCGCGCTGATCACCCGAAATCCAGCGGTGCGCACCCGGATGATGTCCGGTGATCCGTTGGACCCGATGATGAGCGCCGGGCGCGCCGCCGGCAGGC
>CAZUVK010000059.1:3452-16099 GCA_964623785.1 uncultured Gemmatimonas sp.
ATCACCGGACATCATCCGGGTGCGCACCGCTGGCCGCTGGCCTACATTGCCGGGGTCGAATCCTTCCCCCCATCTCATGGAGAGGTTCCCCCATGGTCTGGATCTGGGTGCCGCTCGGCGTTCTGCTCGCCGTGGTCATCTACGACCTCATCCAGAAGAAGCACGCGATCCTCCGCAACTTCCCGATCGTCGGGCATTTCCGCTACATCCTCGAGTCCGTCGGGCCGGAGCTTCGCCAGTACATCGTGACCTCCAATGACGAGGAGCTGCCCTTCTCCCGGGACCAGCGAAGGTGGGTGTACGCGTCCGCGAAGAAGCAGAACAATTACACAGGATTCGGTACGGACAACGACCTCGAGGGCTCGAGCAACTATCTCGTCATCAAGCATCTCTCGCTTGGCCGCGCGGACACGCAGCATGACGACCAGGCCGACCCGTTCTACCGACTTCCCAGCGCCAAGGTGCTCGGTGGGCATCGCGGGCGTCGCCACGCGTTCCGCCCCGAGTCGCTGGTAAACATCAGCGGGATGAGCTTCGGCTCGCTCTCGGCCCCCGCCGTGGAGGCGATCAACCTGGGGTCGGCGATCTGTGGCTGCATGCAGAACACGGGAGAGGGTGGGATCTCCGAGTATCACCTCCACGGCGGCGACCTCATCTGGCAGCTTGGGACCGGCTACTTCGGATGCCGGACGCCGGATGGCCGGTTCGACCGCTCCGAGTTCATCCGAAAGGTGGAAGCCCATCCGGTTCAGGCGGTGGAGATCAAGCTCAGCCAGGGTGCGAAACCGGGCCTCGGCGGGGTACTTCCGGGCGCCAAGGTCACGGCGGAGATCGCACGGATCCGTGGCGTCCCTCTCGGCCAGACGATCGTGAGCCCGCCGCTCCATTCCGAGTTCTCGAACGTTGACGAGCTGCTCGACTTCGTGGAGGAACTCGCCGGCGCGACCGGTGTGCCGGTCGGGATCAAATCGGCGGTCGGTGAACTCGGTATGTGGACGGAACTCGCCGACCGAATGGCCGCGGAGGACCGCGGCGTCGACTTCATCAACATCGACGGGGGTGAGGGCGGCACCGGCGCGGCGCCGTACGCATTCGCGGACCACGTCTCCCTGCCATTCAAGGTCGGCTTCAGTCGCGTCTACCGGGTTTTCGCCGAACGGGATGTGCACCAGAAGGTCGTGTGGATCGGCGCGGGGAAGCTCGGGTTCCCCGAGAAGGCCCTCGTCGCGCTCTGCCTCGGGGCCGACATGGTCAACGTCGGTCGCGAGGCCATGATGGCGATCGGGTGCATCCAGGCGCAGCGTTGCCATACCGACCATTGCCCGACCGGAATCACGACCCAGAACCGATGGCTGATGCGCGGTCTCGACCCGACCGACAAGGCCGCCCGCCTCGCCAATTACGTGGTCGCGCTCCGCAAGGAACTCGTGCGATTGAGCCACGCCTGTGGTGTCATCCACCCCTGCCTGATGAGCCCGGACCAGATGGAGATTCTCGACGGAGGATTCGGAAGCCGGCCGATCCGCGACGTATTCGGCTACGAAGCGGCGTGGCGCCCCGTCTCCACGGCCGATGTCGTCGGCCTCCGCGCGGCGATGGGAGTGACCGACGGCGCCGCTGGCGGCGACGCGGGGATCCTGCCCGGCATCCGCATCGCCAGGCCCGTAGCTCCCTGATGGCCGAGCCGCCGCGCAATCGAAACGGCCCGTCGGACGAGATGTCCGACGGGCCGTCTACCTGTGCCCATCCCTGGCGGCCGGTGCGGGGGCTTGCCCCGTCGGCCCCATCCGAAAGCGATCAGTTCGCGGGCGTGACCTCAAGGTTTTCAACGAGAACTCCCGGCAGCACGTGGTTGATCCGAACGCCGTAGATTCCGTTCGTCTCGGCCAACGGGCCGGTCTTCGCCGCGGTATGGACCACCGTCCCGTTCACGACGAACTCGACCTGGTCGGCGCCCACACGTACTTCGAGATCATTGACCGATCGGCCGTTCTCATCGGGCGTCTGAATCGCCGCGTTGGCCGTGTGGGTCTGGATCTGGTTGGTGTTGACGTTGTCGATCCGGTTGATGATCACGAACTCACCGGTCTGGGCAACCATGAAGTAGAGGTACCGCTGGTTCTCGCTTCCGAGGTTCCGGCCGCCGAAGATGAGCCCGTAGTAGTTGCGGTGGCTGCTGGGGGCGAGCAGGGTGAAGCGGCCCTTCAGGGTGTAGTTGCCTCGCACCGTCTGATCCGGCTCCCAGATCGTCGCGGCGGGGCCGGTGTTGACCTGGAACCCGTTGGCGACCGCCGCGATCGTTACCTCTTCGACGTCGTCAGGGTCCGCGGCGTTGGTACTCCGGTCCACCCGCACCATCATGCCCTCGGGCGCCTGGGCGGCGAGTGGCGCCGCGGCAAGGAGGGCGAGCAAGGCGAGGGGAAGTCGACGAATCATGGTGTGCTCCTCGGGCTTCGAGTTCAGGATCGGGCCGTCCCGGAGATTGTCTCCGCGCCGGGCTCGCGACGACTCAACGTGACTCCATGATGTCGGGGCGGGCCCGGTCCGGCAAGACGGATATACCCGGTACGCTCGGCAGGCGGTTCCCGTTGGTCTGGACGGCAATCGGTTGATGGACTCGGTTCCACCCGAACCGAGGCGATGTGATCACGACAGAAAGTAGCGGATCGCGAGACGCCGCGCGCGGTGTTGGAATGGGCTCGGGAACCCCGGCCGGGTGCGCGGTACACACGAACAATCTGGAGTTCAGACGATGATGACACAACATTTCTCCTTCCTTCATGCTACTGCCGGAGATGCCTTTCCGCGGGGCTTGGCGCTGGTCCGTTCCGCGGCGATCATCGTGCTGGCCGTCGGGCTCGCGGCAGGCGCCCATGATCTGGAGGCCCAGGTGGCAGCAAGCGAAACGGAGGGCCGACAGATCGTGCTGGTGACTGGATCGACGGATGGAGTCGGCCGAGAGGTCGCGCTCGAACTGGCGGCCGAGGGCGCCCATGTGATCGTGCATGGCCGCAACGCACAGCGCGGGCAGGAGGTCGTCGCCGAGGTCCAGGAGCGCGGCGGTACCGCTCGCTTCATCCAGGCCGACCTCGGCTCACTCGCGCAGGTCCGCGAACTCGCCGCCACCGTTCTCCGTGACTACGACCGGCTGGATGTTCTCGTCAACAATGCGGGCATTGGCCGCGGCCTGGACGACGCGCCGCGGGAGGAGAGCGCGGATGGGTTCGAATTGCGCTTCGCGGTGAACTATCTCTCGCATTTCCTGCTCACGCGCGAGCTTCTCCCATTGCTCATCGCGAGCGCACCGGCACGCATCGTCAGCGTCTCGTCGGCGGCCCAGAACCCGATCGACTTCGACGATGTGATGCTTCTGAGAGAGCCATACGAGGGGACCCGCGCCTATGGACAGAGCAAACTCGCGCAGATCCTGATGACGATGGACCTTGCCGAAGAGCTCGAAGGAACGGGAGTCACCGCCAATGCGGTCCATCCCGAGACCTTCATGAACACCAGCATGGTGCTCGAGCGGGGCGGCACGGCCGTGGCCACGGTCGAGGAGGGGGCTGCCTCCGTCCTCAACGTCATCCGGTTACCCGACGCGGGGACCGGCCAGTACTTCAACGTTCAGCGCGTCGGCCGGGCCAACGCGCAGGCGTACGATGTCGAGGCCCGCCGGCGACTTCGTGAACTGAGCCTGGAACTCATCGAGCTGGAGTAGGAACCGCCTGAGGGGCGACCACAGGTGTGGGTGGCCCCTCTCCCGCAATCGGGTCAACCGCCAGCGGCGTGAGGGATATGCACGCCCGCCTTCCTGGCTGTGCTGAAGCCGAGGGCTTCGTAGAGCGGACACCAGCCGAGCGCCCCGAGCGCGAACGGCACCACGCTGGCAATGCGGAGGGCGCCGCCAAGCGGTTCCGCGACGAGGCCGGATATGCCGATCGTGAACAGGACGATTGCCATTGCGAACCTGATCCCGCGATCCAGCCCGGATTGGTTGACGGGAAGTGAGGGCATTCCTTCATCGTGCATCGTTTCCTCCCTGCCAGTGGTGAATCAGCTCCGGGGCGTGGCCCCCGCGTATTCCCCGTTATGTTGCCACTGGTGGGGTGACGCGACCGTCGGGAGCGATCGGACCAATGTGTCGGGAGACCTCTGGCGAAGGTTGTCAGGGATGTTCAGAATCCCGGATCCATGCCGAAATCCGGCGCGCGGGGTGGGATATCGCGGGGCGGTGCCAGCGACTATACACGGGAGCCAATCGGCTCTCGGCGCGAGAAAACTTCCGCGGTCAGGCTTTCGCCGATTCCTGACCAGCCTTACCCTTGGTAGAGGTTCCGCTTCGGTCAAACGGGCCGGAGCCGGCGGATCCATGCACGCGTCCCGCGGCGCGATGGGTCGCCGACGGTGTGGTCGGTCGTGCGCGGGTCGCGGCTTCGCGGCGATCCAACGCGCATACCGCGACACCGCTGGAGTTTCATGCACCTGATTCCCGAAGAGGAGGTTTCCCATGGCCGGTTGGTTCGAGTTGACGAAGAGCGACAATGGTCAGTTCCGCTTCACCCTCAAGGCGGGCAACGCCGAGACGATCCTCACGAGCGAGCAGTACGAATCGAAGGCCGCGGCTGAGAAGGGGATCGCGTCGGTCCAGACGAACTCTCCGAAGGATGCCCTGTTCGAGCGCAAGACAGCCACGAACGGGAAGCCATTCTTTAACCTGAAGGCGGGGAACCACCAGGTCATCGGCACGAGCCAGATGTACTCGTCCGAGGCCGCGCGCGATGCCGGGATCACCAGCGTGATGACGAACGGTCCCACCGCCGTCATCAAGGACAAGACGAAGGGCTGATCAACCACGACGAGAGATTGGGGGCGGGGCCGGTCGGCGCTGACGGTCCCACCCCACCTCGCCTGGCGCTCATCTCCCCGCCTCGCCTGGCGCTCATCTCCCCGCCTCGCACACTTCCAACCTCGCACTCGCCATGATCAACCTCTCCAGACTCTGCCTTCCGATCACGCTTCTCCTGCTTGGCGCCTGCTCACTCGCTTCCAACGAGCCAGCGCCGCCGACCGCTCCGCCGCTGCGACCGGGCCTTTACTCCTTCTCCGGCAGCTTCTCGATCGTGGACAGGCATGAAGGCCGCGCTGTGCGGACGCCACAGACGGTGTCCGGATCATTCGAGGTTCGCGAGGATGGGTCGGTCTGGCTGACGAGTTCGCACGCGTCGTGTGCCGTTGGCACGATGCGGGACGGGTACGCGACAAGCCAATGCGGGGAGGGGAACTGGCGGCTCGGGCCCGCTCGGGGCAATGTCGGGATAAGCGTCGTGGAGTCGCGGGAGATTCAGTCACGAAACTGCGCGGAGTATCGGATGACCAACTGTACGGACCCGTCGCGGCGGACCTGCGTTCGCTATCAGAGGGAGGTCCAGCGCATCCGCGTGGAGAAGAACCCCTCCGTCAACGTGCATCGGGTGTCCTGAGCGCCCGCTTACCTACCTCAGGCTCACGGTCTGTCGCCGCGAGCCTGAGGTAGGCAAGCATATCCACTCATCCGATCTCCCCGATCAATACCGCAGCAGATACTGAACCTTCAGGAACACCGCGCGGTTCGTCCGCCGCAGATCCTGCGTAAGGTACGCCTGCCGATCGAACCCGTCGGCGTCCTCGAAGAGAATCCGGTCGCCACGCCTGAGATGGTCGTCGTACCCGAGGTAGAACACCGTTCCGGCGTTGACGCGGTAGTTGAAGAGCAGGTTGAACGCGAGCGCCTCGTTCACCGTGTTGTACTCGGTGATGTTCCGGACGGACAATCTGTCCGTGACCTGGAAGGTGCTCTGTCCGCGGAAGACGGTCACGTCGAAGACCTCCGCGTCGTCGTTGCGCGGGTCGGTAAGGCGGCTGGAGCTGACATTGAGCCGCGTCTCAAGGCTCGGAACCGGCCGCACCGTCGCATTGACGCCCCAGCTCCTGCCATTCCCCAGGAACGGCTGGGCCACGTACCGAACTTCCTCGCCCATCGAGAAATTCCCACCAAACCCGAACCGCCGGCTGGAATTGACGTTGCCGCGGACGGAGAATCCCGTCTTGTCGAACTCGGTGCCCAGGAACCGCTCCATGTCGCGTTCCACATTGATCCCCAGGCTGATGCTCCGCGCGAAGCTGAAGTCGAGCCCCGCGGTCACCTCCTCGTCCTGGAGCACGTTGTCGAAATCGTAGTTCCGGGCGTAATTGATCGAAGGTCCCCAGTTGATGATCCAGCTCTGCGGCCAGAAACTGTAGTTCGCGTTCGCCTGCAGGCGTCGCTGGTCGTTGCGCCGGACGAATCCGACTTCGGTGTCGAACTCCGGTGAGATCTGGTACGCGAACCAGGCCCAGCCGAGACTCCGGCCGTTGCGGCGCATGGAGACGTCGAGCAGGTGGCCGTCCGTGTCCACGCCGGCCTGGTCGCGCATCCACGAACCGATCGCGCGGACCAGCATCGTCGTCGTACCGGTGAGCCGGAAGTTTCCGTCGATTCCGGCGAGGCGGCTGTGGCTGTCGAGGAACTCGCGATCCGTGAAGATCGCGCCGACGTTCGACTCGGAGTACAGGTCATACCTGCCGCGTACGATGAACGTCGTCGCGCTCTCGCCGTAGGCGACGTCATCGGGATCATCCACCTTGCCCGGCGCGCGGTCGTTGGCCGCGACCAGCCCGAGCGACGCGCTCCCGATCTTCCCCGTCAGCTTGGCCCCATAGTCGGGGTCGACGATCGTCCGCGTGTGGACGATCGTGACCGGCGCGGGGATGCTGAAGATCTCGGCGCCCTCGACAAAGAACGGCCGCAGTTCCGGGTAGAGGATCGGAAATCGCTGATTGACGTCGATCTGCGTCCGGTCGGACTCGATCTGCGAGAAGTCCGGATTGAAGGTGAGGTCGGCGGTCAGATTCGACGTGATTCCGTACTTGAGGTTCACGCCAGCGTCGGGATCGAGGTTCTCGTTCACATACCGGCCGTCCGGCGACTGGATCGCGCCGTACTGGATCGTCGTGAACGTCGGCATGACCTCGAGGTTCCGGCTCGTGGAGAGGTCGGTCATCCCCTCGAGTATCCCCATCTGCGCGAAGAAGCTGGACTGGTCGCGCGACATCGGCGCCCAGACGATGTTTTCCTCGTTCTTGCCCTTGACTTCGCGGACGAACTGGAATCCCCAACGGTGCTCCTCGCCTGGCGCCCTGCGTGGGTAGCGGAGGCTCTTGAACGGGATCGCCATCTCCGCGGTGAACCCGTCCTCGACGATCTCGGCGCCAGTATCGAAGAGCGTGTTCCACGACCGATCCGCCCGCGGGATCCCGCCGCCACCGCCGCCGCCGGTGCCCGCGCTGATGATCCCGTCCCCCTGCACACCGTACGCGTTGACGTCAAAGTCGTACCCGCGCTGCTGGTCCTGGAAGGTGTCGAAATAGATCGTCAGCAGATCGTCCTGCGGCGCGCGGTCCCGATCGACGCGGTTCGCCCGCATGATTGACGGGTCCTGGTAGTGCGCGTAGAACCCGAAGTAGATGTAGTCCGAATCGTAGGCGATGTAGACTTCGGTCAGCTCGGTCGCGGGGGCGCCGTCGATCGGGGCCTGCTGAACGAACTCCGTCAGCTTGGCCGCCGTTCTCCAGACTTCGTCGTCGAGCCGCCCGTCGATCCGGGGCGGCGTGTCAGTCCGCGTGGGGCGGACCGTGGGTCGGGTGGAGATCGTTGGCGCGACCGGGGCCGCGGGCAGGGGAAGGGCGGCTTCGCCGGCAGGGACGGGTCCACCATCCTCAGGACGGACCTGCCCGGAGAGCGCTCGCGGAGCGGCGACGGCGGGCAGGACCACAATCAGGAGGGCGGCCCGAAGAACGGCCGCCCGGCGTTGGATCTGGATAGCGACATCGCGCAAGACGGAACCTCTCGGTGCAGTGGCGCGAGGCGCGCGCCGGATGGTAAGACCGCGTGGGAATGTGCGCGCAGGAATTACGTAGAACGGATGTCGTGCGTCAAGATCCCGCGCAGGAGTTGGCGGCATGCACGGGGCTCCTCCCAATGCGGAGTTGAGGGGGCACACCGAGCCCCCGGAATCCCGGGATCAGGCCCCGCGCCCGGATCAGATGAGGCTGCCAAGCCAGAGCGTGACGAAGGCGGCGTAGAAGAGAGACGTCAGCACGAGGCAGACGCGCCGCCACATCGGTGGCCGCAGCGCTTCCGGCAGCAGCTTTGTATTGATGTAGAGAAGGTGCAGCGCCGAGATGACGAACACGACGCCCGCCATGTTCGCGCCGAGTTGCAGGAGCACGATGGGCTGCGCCAGCCGGAGCGCGATCACGCCCCAGACGGTGATGATCGCGAGTACCGTATAGTAGAGGAGCCGCACGTCGCCGCCGCGCCACGCCCGCACGCGGCGGCTGCCGGACCAGAGGATGTCGGTTACCGCGCGGGTCATCCCCTCCAGAAGGTCGAGCTGGGTCTTGAAGAGGACCCACACGCCGACCATCGCGATGATCCCGCCGAAAATCGGCCCCGCCTGTTCCGCCATCGCGCTTGCGAGGGCCGCGGCAATCGCCAGCCCGCGGATGTCGGTGCCCGCCTCGAGAAAGGTGACGTAGATGACGCCCGGGAGGAGCATCCCCAGGAGCGCGCCGGGGAAGTAGACGACCCACTGGTCGGCGCTCACGATCCGCCACCACCCCCGCCACCGCGACATCGCGGGCGCGTCCGTGACGAACTCGCGCCGGTGTGCGCGAGTTCGGCCTTCTCGCCGCCGACCGCGCCCGGAATGTACCCGGTCACGCCGCCCATCCCGTATCCCTTGTCGCGCGCCCAGTTCGAGAGGGTCAGGTTGATGACGCCGCCCGCCCCCGAATAGGCGGCGAACGCACCGAGCAGGAAGAAATCCGCTCCCTGCGGGATGAACGAGAAGGTGCCCGAAGCGGGGCTGTAACCCACCATGCCCGCGACGCCGGCCAGCCAGGTCGCCGGCTCCGCGAAGAGCAGGGCCAGGACGAGGAAGGTGGTGAGCACCGCCACGACCAGAACCCAGTTCAGCAGCTCGAGCGTGCGCTCGATCCGACGTCCGAAGAGCAGGATGATGACGCACACGCCGAAGGTGGCGACGCCGATCCAGTAGACGAGGCTCGCGTTCTCGGGGCCCGCGAGGTCCCGGAACAAAAGGAAGAAGATCGCCCCCGCCGCCGCCCCCGCCCATCCCGGCCACCCCACCTGCAGAAAGTACAGCGCGGCGTACACCCACGCCCAGAAAGAGGAGCCCGGCTTCGTGCGCATGAACCCGATCACCACGGGCTCGCCGGTCGCCATCGTCCAGCGCATCAGCTCGACGTTGAACACGGTCTGGAGGAATGTCGCGACCAGGGTGACCCACATGAGCGTGAAGCCGTACTGCACGAACGCGGCTGGGCCGAGGAGGAACTCGCCGCTCCCGACCGACGCCCCGAGCACGATCACGCCCGGTCCTACCACGCCGATCCAGGTGAGCCCGTGGGGCCGGGGTGGCTCGGGAAGTTCGGCGACGGTCCACGCCGGAAGGCTGGAGGTCGTCCCGGGCGCGCCATGGGCGTCAGGCGGTGCGGGTGGATCGGTCAGCGTACCGGCGCCGCCTGCGCCGCCGCCGGCCTGATCGGGGTCGATCGGCATTGCCCTGTTCCTCCCGATGGATAGGAGATGGATCCGGCCGAAATGCGGGACGGGTGGGTACGCCCAAGTTTATGGCGGGAGCGCGGGCGAACAAGGGAGTTGTTCGGTCCGGGTCAACGAATCCGGGACCGATGCCTTCTCGAGGGAAGACCTCAGCCATACCGGCACGGTCAACCAAAGTTGGCCGTTGCGTTCAAACGGTCGGATGGGAAGTGTGGTACACTTACTCGCCGCGCGGATTGGCGGCACCCCGAATGCGGCCTCCGCCGGGACGGCGCCGCAAGGGGAGCTTCACCTCTCCGACCTTCCACTCGATCGCCCACAACGCGAGGACCATGACTGGCATCCACGACCGCATCGTTCCGGGCGCCGCCGGCGCTCGCCTCACGGCCCGCTGCCTGACGCTCGCGTTACCGCTCTCGCTTCTGGCGGCCGCACCTCTCGCCGGGCAGTCCGCGAGTCCGCCCGAATCCCCGCCGGCGGAGTGGGGGCCCATCTCGATCGACCTGCACGAGATCGAATACCCCTTCCCGGTCCAGTACCTCGAACGCGAACTCTTCGGCGAAAACGTCCGCATCGCCTACATGGATGTCGCGCCGACCGGTACCCCGAACGGGCGGACGGCCTATCTCACGCACGGGGCGAGCTACTACGGCTGGTACTGGGAGGAGACCATCCGGGCGCTGACGAATGAAGGCTACCGGGTTATCGCCGAGGACAGGCTTGGCTGGGGCAAGTCATCGAAGGCGCTGATCCCCTATAGCTGGCACCTCCATGCCGAGAACATGAAGGCGGTGCTCGATCATCTGGGCGTCGAGCAGGCGGCGATGATCGGTCACTCGATGGGCGGGCAGATGGTGACCCGTTTCACGCGCCTTTACCCCGAGGTAGCGACGCACATGATCCTCGTCAACCCGATCGGCCTCACCGGCCCGGGTGACCGGCGCCATCGGCGCCGGTCACCCGGGCGGAACTCCCCAGTGTCGGCGAGAACTCGGCTCCTGATCGGCAGGCCGTGTACGCCAGGCATCTCGGGACGGAGACGCGTCGCATCGTCAACTGGGAGCCCAGTCACCTCGAGCACGTCCGGATTCGTTTCGGTAACGATATCAGTGACGGAGCGGCCCAACTCGCCGCGGTTCGATCCGCCAATCAGACTGGCGACAGCATGGTCGGTGACTGGCCGCTCATCGCCACGAAGTCGCTCGTGATCGGTGGGGAGGAGGACGGCCCGAACTTTCCCGCGGCGATGCGGAACGCGGCGGATCGGCTCCAGAACGGGGAGGTGTACATGATTCCCAATGTCGGGCACAACCCGCACCTGGAATCGCCCGAGATCCTCAACCGGGAGATCCTCCGGTTCCTCGGATCCTGACCCGCTTATCGGCTGATTGGCGGGCGAGCGGACCCTCGATCGGGTCGGAAGGACCTGGCGCGTGGCATCGTTCAGCCGCGCGCCGTTTTTCTTGCGTATCGTTGGTAGCTTGCCCTCGGGATGCCACCGGCCGGCGAGTGCGGAGGACTCCCCTCCGGCCCCGCTCGCCACGTCTCCCGCAACCTCGAGGTTGCGGGAGACGTCCGAACGGACGTATTTTCAGTCCATATGGACAGGGTGTCGCCGACTTGCAGGGGGCGTTATGGATAACGAGGCCGCGAGGATCGCCGAGATCATGGGTGGCCGAAAGGTTCTCGAGCACGATGTCGAGAGCCTCGCCGACCTTCAGGAAGTGGTCGAGGAGGGGTTGCCGGTTGCCGCGCTGAACGAAACGGTGCAGTACGTGGTGGGTTCGGGGCGCGCGGCCACGGTGCTGCGGGAAACGCTCGTCCCGCGGGCCACCTTGTCGCGGCGGACGCGGCTCAAGCTGGTGGAGAGCGAGCGGGTGGAGCGGATCGCCCGGGTCATGGCACTGGCCGAGCAGGTCTGGGAGGGTCGGGACGAGGCCCGCGCGTTCCTTTGTGAGCCGCACCCGGGGCTGGACGGCAAAGCGCCGCTGGAGATCGCGCAGACAGAACTGGGTGCCCGCCGTGTGGAGCGGCTGCTGATGAAGCTGGAATACGGACTGCCGGCATAGCTTCGCGTGCCGACCATCTACCGTGTATGCAAAGCGCGCTACCCCGTATTCGACGGGACCGGCGCGGCGCGCACGGGCGCGCGATGGAACTCGCCCGGACGCCCGGTCGTCTACGCCTCCACGTGCCTGGCCGGGAGCATTCTCGAAATCCTCGCCCACGCGGGGCGGCGGCTCCACCTACCCGGAGAGCACCACGGTGCCCGGGCAATCCTGCCCGACGATCTGCCGGTCGAGCGTCTCGAATCCGCCGATCTTCCTGGTTGGGCCGGCGACGAATCGGCCGCCGCGCGGCGCTACGGCGACCGATGGCTGGCCGAGGCACGCACCGCGGTTCTGTTCGCCCCGTCCGCAACGGCGCAGCCATTCGGGAGCAACGTCCTGCTGAATCCCGAGCACGCGGAGTTCCGGCGAATCGTGTTCGAGCCGCCGCGGCCGGTTGTGTGGGACGCCCGGCTCTTCGGACCCTAGAATGCAATCGAGGATCGTTCAGAGCCAAGATAGGATGATTTCTGTCACTCACCCTGAGCCCCGATGCGTTACTTTTGGTGGGTCGCGAGATTCGTTTGACCTTTGGTCGAGAAGCGCTTGCCCAATCGGAGGCCCGAGTGTATCATACCGTCTCAATGCGTCTCGACACAGGGGATTCCGATGCCCTTAGATGTAAATGGTATGCGGATGTACAGGATCGGCGAAGCTCTCAGCACCGCCGGGTTGAGCCGCGCCACTTATTTCCGATGGATAAAAGAGGGAAAGGTTTCTGACGCCCGCTACCGCGATCGGAACGGTCGGCGAATTCTAACGCCCGATGAAGTACGGGCCCTCTTCCGCGCGGCACATGAAGTAGTCGAGGCTGAACCTAGCGTTCAGACCCAGATGCGATTGGATATTGACCCGATGATGAAGAAGATCAGCAG
>CAZUVK010000060.1:0-15727 GCA_964623785.1 uncultured Gemmatimonas sp.
AACGCGTGGACCAGCTCGTGTCCCAGGACGTGATCAGTCTCCTCGTAACTGTACGAGAACGGCATGATCACCCGCTGCTTGAACGCCTCCGTCACGCCGCCGGTGCCTTCGCTGATGCCCGACAGGATGTTCGTCTGCTGGAAGTGCGGGTGCGTCGCGTAAAAGATGACGGGCTGCCGCTCGGTGAACCGGTGGTCCAGGATCGTCGAGAGCCGGGTGTACCAGCGCTCAGCCATCCGCGCGGCGTCGTGGGCGGCGCTCGCCTCCTCCGGGTAGTAGTAGATGTCGAAGTTCTCGGTCTGCAGCACGCGGAAATCGAAAGTCCGGTACTGGACCTGGTTCCGACCGAAGTACTGAGCCGCGAGCGCGTCCGGTATCGCGAGGAGAATGACGGCCGCCAGCGCGATGCGCAGCGGGACGCGGAGTCCGTTGTGCCTGGGATTGTCCATTCCTTACCTCGCCACCGGTCAAGTTATGCGCCGGCCGTGGCCGAGCGGTACGCGGAAAGCGTCGAGCCACGGTGAGAACGGCGCGGCCATCTGGATGCCGCCGCGCAACACCGAAATCGTAGGATCGCGTCACCGGGAGAAGTCCCGGAGGAGGACGCTATCGTCTGTTCCCGCAACGTGTTTGTCCGCCGGGCCCGCACCGTCGATTTTGCCCGATGGAGCACCGCGAAACGCAAGGACCGAGCCCACCTCGGCGTCCTCCAGAACGCCCCGGGTCGTTCCTGATGACGACCGGGGTCGGCGATCCACCGAACATTCTCTTCAACGGGGTCGCCGCGCGCCAGACCCGCGTTGCGCGGGGCCACGGTTGCACCGGTCGTTGCTGAGGTCTGGTCCACCGATTGCTACCTCAGGAACGATCCTGCGCGGCCCATTCATACATTCGCGAATGGGCGCGACGCCAGCGAAACCGGGAGGGCGCGTGGTCGACCAGGCATCGGATACGATCGGCAGACGCGAGGAGTCGGCGCGATACGCGCTCGAAGGCTATCGCGAGCGCCGGCGGCGGCGGCGGGGCGAGGATACATACTTCGGCAGCGAGGAACTGCTCCGGGAGGTGATGGCGGAGGGTCTATCGAAGGCTGAACTCGACAGCCGTCGCGCCTCGATCATCGAGGACGCGGAGCGGCAGGGACTCCCGGTCGATCTGGCCGCGCTCCTCTACGACATCGCCTGGGAGGAAGGGATCGACCCCGCGGTGGGGTACGAACTCGTACGCACTGGCCTCGGCGTGGCGCCGCCCCCCGGCGGCGTGGAGACGGTCCCCGAGCAGCCGATGGTGGACCGGTACCTTCCCACCTGGATGTTCCCGGCCACTCCGCCGGACTCTCTCCTTCGCGAGCGCATGCTCCGGGTTTCCTTCCGACGGCTGCGTTCCTTGCTCGAATCGGTCGGCGACCCGGACGAGGCGTTCCGGCGCTTCGCCAACGAGCCGGACGTGGGTCATTGGGGTTACTGACTCGTCAGCGGATACCGCGCGAACACGGGGGCCCGCCCCCCTCACTCACTCGTCACCCTTCCGCATGACCTCCGCCAGCGCCCCGCCGCCAGCCGGAATCAGACCCGCGACGGCGGCGCGCGAGGCAAGCTCGCGGACGGAGCGAAGACCCTCTTCACCGAGATCCCGCGAGAACTCATTCACGTAAAGGTCGATGTGGCTCCGCGTCACTTCGGGCGACATCTCCCGCGCGTTCGACCTGACGTACTCCCGCGAGTCGTCGGGGAATCGGAACGCGTGGGACACCGATTCGCGGATCGCTCGCTCCACGACCTCGACCGACTCGCCAAGTGAGCGGCGGGCGACGATCGCGCCGAGCGGGATCGGGGAGCCGGTGGTTTCCTCCCACCACGCGCCCAGGTCGACCACGCACGTCAGACCATGATCCGGATAGGTGAAGCGCAACTCGTGGATGATCAGGCCCGCGTCCACCGCGCCGCTCGCCACCGCGGGCATGATCCGGTCGTACTCCATCTCGACGCCGGGACGCGCGGCGGGTCGGAGGAGCCGCAGGAGGAGGTTCGCGGTGGTCAGTTTCCCGGGGATCGCGATCGTCAGGTCGTCCATCTCCTCGACGCGGACCCCGTTCCGGGCCACGATGAGCGGCCCGCACCCCCGCCCGACGGCCCCCCCGCTGCGCAGAAGCGCGTAGTCGGCATGGAGATACGGAAGTGCACCGAACGATACCTTCGACACGTCGAGACGCCCTTCCACAGCCCATCCGTTGAGCGTCTCGACATCCGCCAGACTCGGTTCGAATGTGCGACCTCCGGTCTCGACGACGCCGTGAACGAGCGCATGGAAGATGAACGTGTCGTTCGGGCATGGAGAGAACCCGAGAGTGATTGGCCGCATCAGGACAGTCCGTCGGTTGTTGGGTCTCGCGGAGGAGGCTTCCAGGTCTCGAGCACCGACGCGACCGCGCTGGCCGCCGCCTCCGCGGCCTCCTCGAGCCGCCAGCGCGAGCGGTCCCGGTCCTCGACGAGATTGCTGATTCCCCGAACTTCCAGATAGGGAAGACCATAGAGCGCCGCCACATGCGCGAAGGCGGCGCCCTCCATCGTCTCGCAGATCGCCGCGAACCGCTCGGCCAGTTCGGTCCCCCGCCTAGCTGTGCCCGAGCACGTGGAGACGGTGACGAACGGACCCGCCATGGCGCTGCTCAGAACCTCCATCACCTGGAGGACGCCCGCATCGTCAACGGGGAAGCGGTTGAAGTATCGTGCTCCCCCAGCGTCAAGGAGGGCGATGCCGATGCCCTCGCATGACATCCAGCCTTCCGGCGCGGCGACACCCTCGTCGCCATAGTACTGGGCCGTGGCGAGCGCGACCTCGCCCGGTTGCAGCCCCGCGCCGAGGTACGCGCCGCCGACGCCGAATCCCACGACCCCCGCCGCCGGATGCCGCTCCAGCACCGCGGTGAGTGACTGCGCCGCGTTGGTCTTGCCCATTCCACCGGGAATCACCACTACTTCCCGGTCGGCGAGGAGACCGCGATAGGCGGAACGGCGACCGACAATGAAATTCTCGAGCCGCTGGATACGCGCGATCAGCGGCCGAGCCTCGAGTTCCACCGCGCAGATCAGTACGAACGGATGCATGGCTCCTGGCGCTCCGGGGGAAGCGATAATCTATCGCTCACGACCCGCTCTCGACACGGTTCCGGTCCTCGGTTGATCCGGATTCTGGCGGGGCTCACGGTAACGCTGCTCGTCGCCTCATGCGCCGCGGCTCCACCCCACTCGGTGGATGCGCCGCTGGCCGGAACGCCCGCGGACGCCGCCGCCACCGCGGATTCGACGATACCCGGACCGGTCGTTCCATTTCTCCACACGGTCGCCTGGTCCGCCGTTCCCAACCTGAGGCTCGACGGGGACGGCGGTGTCGATCTCTGGATCCCGACCCTCTTCACACGCCTGGAGGTTGAGCGAACCGACTCGCTCGGGGTGAGGGTCTCATGCGAGGTATGCGACCCCGCGATCAGCGGATACGCGACGGAACGGGACCTTGTCGCCGATGTGCTTCCACCGGAAATCGCGGCCTGGGGGACGTTCCCGGAGTTCCTGCTCTCGATCCGCGACGCGGCGGCCCGGCGCGACCTCGGGGCGCTTCGCCCGGTCATGACGCCCGACTTCACTTCGTCGTTCTTCGGCATTCAGAACCCGGAAGCGGCCTTCGCCACCTGGCAGGCGGAAGGGTACGCGAGCCTGGACGAGCTGCCCGCGCTACTCGACCAGGGTGTCGCGACCAGAGACAGCTTGCTCTGGTCGACACCGCCGGCATTCGTCACGGAGATCGACTATCAGGGTCTGCGCTCGGGATTCCGCCGTCTCGCGGACGGCCGCTGGGCGTGGTTGTACCTCGTCCGGGGGATCGCCGACCGCCGGTAGCCGTCCTGGCCCCGGCGGTCGACGGTCCCGTCACCGGTTCGTGTAGAGCTTGTGGCCGTGACCTTCCGCGCCGCGGACGAACGCGGCGTACCCGTTGTCGGGGTCCGCGCCGCGACGAAGCGCCTTGTCCACCGTCCCCGGTCCGCGATTGTACGCGGTCAACGCCAGGTCTTCGTTCCCCTCGTACTTGTCGATCAACTGCTTCAGGTACTTGAAGCCCAGGCTCAGGTTGGTCGACGCGTCCCGCAACTCGGATTGGCTCACGCCGGGCTTGAGGCCGGCGGCCGTCTTTGGCATGAGCTGCGTCAGGCCGATCGCGCCCACACCGCTCGTGGACGTGTTCTTGAACGAGCTTTCCGCCTTGACGAGCCCGTACGCGACTTCCGGATCAATATCGTTGGCGGTCGCGGCGTCATAGATCTGCTCCGCCAGCTCCCGCTCGAGATCGAAATCCGCGTACTTCTGAATACTCGCCGCGATCGCCTCCTCGCGGGAAGCGGCGGTTCGTGAATCGCCTTCCTCCATGGCCCGCCATGCGTCCGAGACGGAGCCTCCGTCGCCGACCCCCCCGGCTTCCGTCGCCGTCGCCGATTCGTGGGTCGGGTCAGTCCGCATCGCGTCCTGGTACTGATTCAGGGCGATTGGCGCCGCGGTCCCCGCAACGGCCAGCCCGATCAGGCCGCTACGGACCGGACTGTGGCGAAGAGACCTGAGTAACCCGCTGCCCGGTTCCCGCGCGGCGGGCGCCGCTCCGCGACCCTCGGCGCGTCTCTCGCCGCCCGGCCGGTCAGTGCTCCGCCGCGCCGGTGTGTCATCCCCGTCGCGCCGCACCGATCGCGATGACCACCAGTCGTCGCCGCCGACCGTACCCAACCGCCGTGCCCGCGGCCCCGCGCGAGATGCATCCCCGCTTCGTGTCGCCAAGGGGCGCGCCGTGGACTGACGCCTTCCGTCCCCTCGACGCTCCGACAAGGGCGGCTGTCCGTTCGTTCCTTCTGGCATCATCCCCGCTTCCTGGCCCGCCGTCCGCCCGCCTTGCGCACGTTGTTTCCGCGAGCGTGGTGAGCCGTTGTAACATGTTGTTGTTACATCAGTTATAGCAGGATCTGCACCATCGGGAGGAAGGCGGGTCCGCGGTAGGATTCCGGGCGCGAGACCAATAGCGCGGGCCGGTCAGCGCGCGATGGGGCCGGGGCTCGCGGCGAGAACCACACCCCGATCCCGTCCCGCCGATGGATCGATCAAACGTGGACGACGATGCGATCGAGCTTCGACCGTCGTTTCGGGACAAGGCGCTCGACAATCGATGCGCGCTTGCGAAGCTCGAGTTCGGCGAGTTCGGCCGCGCTGGCGTGCCGCTCCAGCGCGAGGCCGAGCAGCCCTGAGGCCGCGAACCCCAGCGAGCCGGCACGGCGCCGGCGCGGGTCCCGGAGGCCGACCAGGTCGGCGAGGAGCAATCCGCCCCCGACCACGATGACGGCGCTGTTGAGGAGGCGAAGCGCCGTTGCCGTGCGGGCGTCGGGAGACCGCGCGTGAAGGAGTCCCATGGCGGCCGCGAGCGGTGCCACGATGAGCGGCGCGACGCCGATTGCCGCCGGCCGCTCGTCCCGTCGCTCGAGCGCGGCCGCCGCGGCGGTTGCGACCACAAGATGGGCCGCCGCAAGTCGGAGTGGCGTCAGGAACTCGGCGGTCGCGTCCGCGTGCGGACGGCCATTCCCCCGTACGGCCCGTTCTTCGTCGGATCGCGTTGCGAACATGCGGAAACTCCCCTTTGTCGTTCGTGGGTCCTGAAGCCCTGGAACGAGCAAGAGGCAGACCAGAGCCCGACGGAGTTGCGGGACCCGTCGCGGGCCGCAAACTTCTCACGCGGGTCGCGGGATCCCCGCCGGTCCGTACCACCGGGTCTGTGCGCGATTCCGCCCCGCCAACGGCCCCGACCACCGACTACCACACCTTCGACGGCCGCGAATCGACGCGATGACTCTCAGGGACCGCATTCTTGCCGTGGTCGGCGTCGTCCTCCTGATGGCTCTGGTGAAGGTTGGCCAGCAGCTCTATCGCTACTACGCGTTTACGGAGGAGCGCGTCGCCATCGTCCGCCTTGAGGGCGATGTAGACCGTGAGGGGTTGGGGGTGATCACCACCCAGCTGCAGGCGGATACACTACGACTCGAGATCGACGCCGCGGACGCGGGCCTCGGCACCTCGCGTGATGCGCTTGAGCGTCTCGAACGCGCCGTCCTCGCCGGGGGAGTGTCTCCCGAGACGGAACGTGACTACCAGCGTCAGCTGCGCGAGTACAATCAGGGTGTCGGCAGGAGAAATGCGCTATTCGAGGAGTGGCGTGCCACAGTCGACAGAAATCACGCGCATGTGGAGCGTTACAACCTTCTGGTGGACAGCATTCGCGCGCTCGCGGCAACGATTGGCGAGCCATATTACCCGATCCTGAGCCCGGCCGAGATCGCCGCCCGACACGAGGCGGCAAGCGGTGCCGAGTTATCCGCCGGGACCCCGTGATTCCGGTCCGCGACACTTCGAATGCCGAAGGAAACAAGACGATGGCGGCGCGTGGGAACGCCCGAGGAGGGATTCACCTACCTCGGCGCTGACGGGAGGCGGATCAAGGGCGAATCATCGCTCCGCCGCGTGCGTTCGCTAGCCATTCCGCCCGCCTGGACCGACGTCGAGATCGCACCCGACCCCGCCGCCAAGGTCCAGGCGGTTGGCATCGACGCCGCGGGCCGAAGACAGTACCGCTATCACCCCGACTTCATCTCTCGAAGCGCCCAGCGAAAGTTTCGCCGGCTCCTCCCGTTCGCGCGCACCATCCCGCGTTTCCGCGAACTCACCAATCAGGACCTTGAGCGGGGTGGGCTCGGCCGCGAACGGGTTCTCGCGACGGTCGTGCGCCTCATGTTCCGGGCGTTCTTTCGAGTCGGCAGCGAGCGATACGCGGTGCAAAACCGCACGTTCGGCATCGCGACGCTGCAGAAGGAGCACCTCACGATCTCCGGCGACTCGCTCGTCTTCCGCTACATCGGGAAGAGCCGGGTCGATCAGCGGCGCGTTGTGGCCGAGACGCCTCTCGTCGATATCGTCCAGGAAATCCTGACCCTTCCCGGCCCCCGCCTGTTTCGATACCTCGGCGCCGACGGCGCCGTTCGCGACATCACCGCGCCCGACGTGAACGCGTACCTCGCGAGCATCCTTGGTGATCGCTATACCTCAAAGGATATCCGGACATGGGGCGGAACTCTCCGCGCGGCCACCATCCTCGCGGACATCGGTCCCGCGCCCACCAGGCGCGAAGCCCAGAAAAACGTGGTCCTGGCCTGCAAGCTCGTCTCGACCGAACTGGGCAACACACCCGCGATCTGCCGAACCGCCTACATCCACCCCGCCGTTCCTGAACGCTACCTCGCCGGCGAGACGATCGAGCCTGTCATGCGCAAGACCACGCGACCCGTCGAGGCCATCGCCCGGATCGACTACTACCCCGAAGAGGCGGCGCTAATGAGGTTTCTTACAATGAACAATGAACAATGATCATTGTCCATTGTCCATTGTCCAAACGTTGCTGTCGGCGATTTCGCGGAGGATGGGCGCCGCCGCGGCTTGGCGGGTGAGTTCCTCGCGGCGGTCGCGCATTCCCCATTCGTTCACGTCGATCGAGAAGCTGAAGCGGGAGATGAGCGTTCCGCGGGTGAAGGCTTCGTCCGTTCGAGGGCGCTCGACGTCGGCCTCGGCCTGCGCGAGTAGCCGGGTCTGAACCCATGCGGGGATACGGCCGCGGATCTCGGGGTAGACGTACGAAAAGAGGATCACCTGGCCGAGCAGCAGGGGCCAGTCGTCGCCGGTCTTCTCGAGAAGCCGCTTCCAGTCGAGTCGGTCGCCGCGACGGAGGATGAGGTGGAGGATGTCCGCCATGTCGTGACGGTGCCGTTCGTTGATGAAGAGCCGGTGCCAGATGAGCTCTTCCGCGGGAGCCACGCGGACCGGATGCGCGGCGAGGATGGCGGGGTGGCTGTACCGGTACCAATCCTCGTCCACGAACGCCAGACCGTTGCCCATCCCGAAGATGATGTCGACGACGTGCCCGTCGAGCTCGGCCTTCGCCAGCCAGTGTGCCTGCGAGAGTCGGGTGCGGAACCCCTCTTCCCGCAGCACACGCGCCGACTCCACGACGCGCTCGGGCACGACGAACACGTCCAGGTCTTTCGTCTCCCGATAGATTCCGGTGTACTCGTAGATCGCGTACGCGCCAGTGACGACGTACGGGATTCCGGCGCGGTTGAGCGCCCCGAGCGCTCGCTTGTACTTCGCACGCGCCGCCTCGGGAATCCAGAAGTCTCCATGCGTGAGCGACCTCCGCTCCTCCCGCGAAAGGTCCACCTTCCCTGGATCCGCCATTCCGCTCACCCCGGGTGCGGTCGTTTCATGCACTGAACGGACGTTCCCCGGCGCAAGCTCCGGACCCGACGGCCATATGTGGACCGGCGCGAGTCCCCGTCATATCTTGGTCGCATGCTGAACGACATCCGACGGGTTTTCCGCCAGAGCATCGAAGCGTTTCGAAGCGAGCTGTCCTCCAACGACCCGGAGGATCAGGTCGCGTCGCTCCTCTCGGCGATGCGGAAGGAGCTTGTGGCGACCCGCGCGTCGCTGCCCGGGCTCGCCGACGACATCGCCAGCGTGAAGGCGGAGCTGGATCAGGAAAAGACGCTCGTCGCGCAGTGCGAACGGCGCGCGATGATGGCCGAGCGGATCGGCGACGCGGAGACGGCGCGGATCGCGACCGAGTTCGCCGCGCGCCACGCCGGGAAAGCCGCGGTTCTCGAGCAGAAGCTCGCCGCGGCCGAAGCCGAGCTCGAACTTCGTCGCCGGGAGGCCGATGAGATGACGGTCCGCTACAAGGAGGCGGACGCGAATCGATTCGCCCTCCTCGCCCAGGTCCGGACCGCCGGCGCTCGCCAGCGGATGCGCGAAGCGACCGCTTCCGACGCGGGGGCGTTCGCTGATTTCGACCGGATGCGGGAGAAGGTCGAGGGGGACGCCTCATATGTCGACGCGCGGATCGAGCTCGACGAGGAGGTCGGCGGAGGGGGCCCTGCCCGTCCACGCGCGAGCGATGTGGAGGAACGGCTGCGCGAACTCAAGCGGCGGATGGGTCGTGACGGCTAGCACGACTCGCGGGATCCTTCACGGCGCTAGAACCAGTACTCGTAACGTTCGTACGTGTCCGGCCGCCATCGGGTTGGATAGTCCGCGTCGTACCGATTCCCCGCTCGGCGCCACGGATAGTCGGCCGCATGGCCGCGCGGTCGATTGCCGGCCCGGCGCGGCGGCCCCTGGTAGGCGCGAATCGGTGTGCCGCGCGCGCGGTCCCGGAACGGATCCCCGTGGTCGACCCGTGCCCGGGACTTGTAGTCCCAGCCGTAGCGTAGAACGGGTCCTTCTCGGATGCCCGTGCGCGGATCGTATGGCGCGAACCCCCACCAGCCCCGGCGCTCGGTCCGGTACCCTGGCCCGCCTTCGGCGAACGGTTGCGTTCCGGGCCAATCAACCCGCGACCGGCGCGGTGGCATCGGTCGGAATGATCGGTCGTACCCGCGTTCGAACTCCCGCCCATAAGGCACCATTGTTCGGCCTCCGTTCCGTTGCGCGCGACCGCGAGAGGCTCGATTCTCGCTTGCATTTCACCGGCGCAAGTCATGTTCCGTCCGCCCGTGTCCACGCCGTTCGCGGCCCGGCTCAGAACGATCTCGAATGACGCAGTTGACTGACGCGCGGAGGATCGCTCAAAACGCACTTCTCAAACTGCTGGAACCCTCGGATATGAGGTACCTGGCGAGCATCGCCGAGCAGAAAGTCTATCCCGTCGGCGGCTACGTCTTCCGCGAGAGCCAGCCTCGTCGGGCCTTCGGAATCCTGATCTCCGGCCGGGTGGAGATCGTGAAGGGGTTGACCGGCAGGCCGGAGGTCCTTCATATCCTCCGCGCGGGCGAATCCTATGGAGAGGGCAGTCTGCTGGAGGAGTACCCGCATTCGACTTCGGGACGTGTGGTCGAGGAAGCCGAAGTCTTCGAGGTGCCTCGCGACAAGGTCGAGAAGATCATCGCCGACCGGCCCGCGCTCTATGGTCGGCTCGCCCTGGCGGCGGCGCAGATGATCGCGTCGCGCCTCCGCCATGCCAACCTCCGCCTCTCCAGCCGCGGGGTTGGTTACCAGTCGGGTGTACTCCGGGAAGAACACGACCTGCTCGGTTCACGTCGCATCTCCGACGACTTCTACTTCGGGATCCAGACGGTTCGGGCAACCGAGAACTTCCCCATCACCGGCATCTCGATCTCGCAGTATCCGCACCTGGTGAACGCGCTGGCCGCGATCAAGGAGGCGTCGGCCATGGCCAATCAGGATCTCGGGCTCCTGGACCCCGAGATCGCCGGGGCGATCGTCGAAGCCGCGCGCGAGATCCGCGAGGGGGCGCTGCACGGGCAGTTCGTTGTGGACGTGGTGCAGGGCGGCGCGGGCACGTCCACGAACATGAACGCGAACGAGGTCATCGCGAATCGCGCTCTCGAACTGCTCGGTCACGGACGCGGCGAGTATGATATCGTGCATCCGAACAACCACGTGAACCTCTCCCAGTCCACGAACGACGTCTACCCGACCGCGATCAAGCTTGCGGCTCATGCGGCACTCGAGGATTTCACCAGCGCTCTCCGGGACCTGAGCGCGGCGTTCCGTGTGAAGGGCGAAGAGTTCGCCGATACGCTGAAGATGGGCCGCACGCAGCTCCAGGACGCCGTGCCGATGACCCTGGGCCAGGAGTTCCACGCTTTCGCGGTGACCGTCGAGGAGGACATTGACCGCGTCGAGGAGGTCCGGCGGTTGATCCGCGAGATCAACCTCGGCGCGACGGCGATCGGTACGGGCATCAACACCCATCCCGGTTATGCGGATCGCGTGCGCCAGCGGCTTTCGGAGGTGACCGGTCTCGATCTCTTTACCGCCGCGGATCTGGTCGAAGCCACCCAGGACGTCGGCGGGTTCGTCCAGCTTTCTTCCATTCTGAAGCGCGTCGCGGTGAGGCTCTCCAAGATCTGCAACGATCTTCGACTGCTCTCGTCCGGGCCGCGGGCCGGACTCAACGAGATCAACCTGCCCCCGATGCAGCCGGGCTCGTCGATCATGCCCGGCAAGGTGAACCCGGTCATCCCCGAGGTGGTAAACCAGGTATGTTACCAGGTCGTCGGCAACGACCTGACGGTCACCATCGCGGCGGAGGCGGGTCAGCTCCAGCTCAACGTCTTCGAGCCGGTCATCGCCTTCAACCTCTTCCAGTCGGTCGACATGCTGACGAAGGGGGCGATCGTGCTGCGCGAGCGATGCGTGCTGGGAATCACGGCGAACACGGAACGCCTGAAGGAGATGGTCTACGGTTCGATCGGGTTGGTCACGGCGCTCGTCCCTTACATCGGGTACGAAAGGTCGACGCAGGTCGCGAGAGAGGCACTCGAGACCGGTCGCGGCGTGTACGACCTCGTGAGGGAGAAGGGTTGGCTCGACGAGGAACGGCTGAATGAACTCCTCACGCCCGAGGCAATGACGAGACCGAGGGGTCTCGATTGAAGCGGGCCTGGCGGGTCCCAATCCTCGCGGGCATCCTCCTGCTGGCCGGGGGGTGTTCTCCGTTCTTCGCGATCCGCGCGAGCTACGAGGAGGCGAAGATCCTGAGCCGCCGTCAGTCGATCACGCGGATGATCGCTGATCCGGCGGTACCGGTCGGTCAGCGCGCGAAGCTTCAGCTCGTGCTCTCGGTTCGCGACTTCGCGGCCGAATCGCTCGGTCTGGACGCCGGCGAAAGCTATACGACCTTCTCGCAGCTCGATTCCGATACGCTCGCCCTCGTTCTCTCCGCCGCGCGGAAGGACAGCTTCGAGCCATATACCTGGTGGTTCCCGATCGCCGGGCGCGTACCCTACCACGGCTACTTCAGCGAGCGCAGCGCTCAGCGAGCGGTCGATAAACTCGAGCGCGATGGCTACGACGCGTACGTGCGCCCAACCTCCGCGTTCAGCACGCTCGGTTGGTTCAACGACCCCCTCGTCTCGCCACTGCTTCGCTACGACTCGGTGTCGCTCGCCAACACGGTCGTCCACGAGATCTTCCACAACACGCTGTATCTCGGCGGCCAGGCGATGTTCAACGAGAGCCTCGCGCAGTTCGTGGGCGCGCGCGGCGCGACGACCTGGTTCTGCGAGGAGCGGCCGGATCCCGACCTGTGTCGGCGCGCCGAGACCGCCTGGGCCGACGAACTCCTATTCGGCGCCTTCCTCACGGGCGTCGTCGACGAACTCGAAACGCTGTATGGCCGCGCGGATCTGACAAGCGAGCAGAAGATCGCCGCGCGTGAAGAGATCTTCACCCGGGCCCGCTCGACCTTCGAGACGGACGTCCGGCCCAGGCTCCAGGTGATCAGCTACAGCTCGTTCCTCACCATCCCGCTCAACAACGCATCGCTCATCTCCCGGCGCATCTACTACAAGCGCCTCGACCTCTTCGAGGAGGTCTACCAGGCGAGTGGCGGTGACCTGGCGCGCACGATCCAGCGCATCATCGGGGCTGTTCGTTCGGGCGGGGATCCCTACGAGGCGACGGAATCGCTGCTGGCCGTTGGGCTCGCATCGGATTCCTCGACATCGAATCCGTCGGCGAGATGACACCTGAACCCGCGGTGTATAACTTTCACGGCGCGTTGCACCAAACTGGCTCGCGGACAACCGACGGATCGAGATGACAACCGAAGACCACGTGACGGATAGCTACTTCCCGGCCGAGGTAGAGCGGAAGTGGCAGGCCCGCTGGGACCAGGACGGCGTCAACGCCTTTACCGGCGATGACCTGCGTCGGATTGGCCGCGATGGAAAGCCATTTTACAACCTGATGATGTTCCCCTATCCGTCCGCGGAGGGGCTGCACGTCGGGAATATCTACGCCTTCACCGGCGCCGACATCCACGGCCGGTACCAGCGGCTGCTCGGGAACGATGTCTTCGAACCGATCGGCTTCGACGCATTCGGCATCCACTCCGAGAACTTCGCGCTGAAGATCGGCGTGCATCCGATGGAGCTCATCCCCCGGAACATCGAGCACTTCACCCGCCAGCTGCGGCGCGTGGGCTTCATGTACGACTGGGGACACACGGTCGATACCACGTCGCCCGAATACTACCGGTGGACGCAGTGGCTCTTCCTCCAGCTCTACAAGGCGGGGATCGCCGTCAAGAAGGAGGCGCCGGTCAACTGGTGCCCCGGGTGCAATACCGTGCTCGCGAACGAACAGGTGATCGCCGGCGAGTGCGAGCGGTGCGGCAGCGCCGTCGAGCTGCGGAACCTCTCGCAGTGGTTCTTCCGCATCAGTGAGTACGCCCAGCGACTGCTCGACAACCTGAAGACGCTCGACTGGTCGGACACCACCCGGCGGATGCAGGAGAACTGGATCGGGCGCAGCGAGGGCGCGCAGATCTCGTTTCCGGTGGCGGGGATGGATGGGGAGTCGATCCAGGTGTTCACGACCCGGCCCGACACGATCTTCGGGGCCACCTACATGGTGCTGGCGCCGGAACATCCGCTCGTGCAACGGATCACGACTCCGGAGCAGCGCACCGAGGTCGGTGTCTACGTGGAAGCCGTGGCGTCGACGGATCTCGTGAACCGGAAGATCACCGACAAGGAGAAGACGGGGGTCGACACCGGCGCGCGGGCCGTGAATCCGGCGACGAACGAGGAGATTCCGGTGTGGATCGCCGACTATGTGCTCATGGAGTACGGCACCGGTGCGATCATGGCCGTGCCCGGCCACGACGAGCGGGACTTCGAGTTCGCTCGCAGGTTCGGCCTGCCCGTCGTCCGGGTGATCGCCGGGCCCGGGGAGGATGCGGGCACACCGCTCGACGAGGTGTACTCCGGGCCCGGAACCCTCGTGAACTCGGGTCGGCATGATGGCGCGGACTGGCGCGAGGCCGGTCGCGCGATCACCGCTGACCTGCAGGGGCGTGGGCTCGGCGAGCCGCGGGTGAACTTTCGCCTGCACGACTGGTGCATCTCCCGCCAGCGCTACTGGGGGCCGCCAATCCCGATCCTCTACTGTGACGCGTGCGGGACCGTTCCGGTGCCCGAGGACGAACTCCCGGTGGTCCTCCCGTACATCGAGAACTACAAGCCGGATGCGTCGGGGATCTCGCCGCTGGCGCGCCACGAGGAGTGGTACGTCGTCGATTGCCCGAGCTGCGGAGGCCGAGCGCGGCGCGAGACGGACGTCTCCGACACGTTCCTCGACTCCGCGTGGTACTTCCTCCGGTACCCCTCGGCCGGGAACGAACAGCTCCCGTTCGACCCGGAGATCACCCGGAACTGGCTGCCCGTCGATACGTACATCGGAGGCAACGAGCACGCGGTCCTGCACCTGCTCTATTCGCGCTTCATCACGATGGTGCTGAAGGACCTGGGGCACATCCACTTCGAGGAGCCGTTCACGCGATTCCGGGCGCATGGCCTGATCGTGAAGGACGGCGCGAAGATGTCCAAGTCGCGCGGGAACGTGGTCGTTCCGGACGAGTTCATCACCGAGTACGGGGCGGACGCGTTCCGGACGTACCTGATGTTCCTCGGTCCCTACCAGGAGGGCGGGGACTTCAGGGAGGCGGGGATCACCGGACCGTACAACTTCCTCAACCGGCTCTGGGATACGGCCCTCAACGCCGAGGATCGGCCGATCGATCCGGGCGTCGAGCAGAAGCTTCACGCGACGATCGCCAAGTGTACGGACGACCTCCGGGAGCTGTCGTTCAATACCGCGATCGCGGCGATGATGGAGTACCTGAACACCGTACGGGCGGGCGGCAGGGTGGCGGAGAAGGCGGCGGTCGATCCGCTCATCGTGCTCATTGCCCCGTTCGCGCCGCATCTGGCGGAAGAGCTGTGGTCACGCTCCGGCCGCGACGGGTCGATATTCACCCACGGCCGATGGCCAGACTTCGATCCGGCGAAGGCCGTCGCGGACCAGGTGGAGTTCGTCGTCCAGGTGAACGGGAAGCTGCGCGCCCGGATGCCGATGCCGCGCGGAATCGACGAGGCCGAGGCCCGCGACCAGGCGCTGGCGGACCCGAACGTGCGCCGGTTCATCGACGGTGCCGAGGTCCGGAAGGTTGTCTTCGTTCCGGACCGTTTGATCAACATTGTGGTTGGTTAGGCACCCTTGACGGTCCGGGTCGAAGGGCCGTCGGGGCGTCGCCGGATGCCGCGGAAGGCAAGCATTCATGCGGGGATCCCGGGGTTGACGGAGGAAAGGGTCAAGGTTATTATACGTGTTCTGTCGCGGGGTGGAGCAGCCTGGTAGCTCGTCGGGCTCATAACCCGAAGGTCGCGGGTTCGAATCCCGCCCCCGCTATAGCCGGTAACGCGCCGCCGCAGCCGGGCGGTTTTTTGTTTCGGTGGGAGTTGGCGCGCGCCGGAGGCGCGCGAAGAGTGAAGCTGGAAGAGTGAAAGGGGCCGGCGCGGTTGGTTTGGAGCGCGGCGTCGGGCCAGTTAGCTCAGTGCTCCGAACCTGACGGTTCGGAGGGCGGGAGGATCGGAGTGGCGGTCGCCCTTGGCTGCGCGGTTGGATGTGAGCGCGTGATTGGGCCAGGTAGCTCAGTTGGTAGAGCATTCGACTGAAAATCGAAGTGTCGGGGGTTCGACTCCCTCCCTGGCCATGGAGGTCTCGAACGGCAGTAGCTCAATTGGTAGAGCACCGGTCTCCAAAACCGGCGGTTGGGGGTTCGATTC
>CAZUVK010000061.1:0-15701 GCA_964623785.1 uncultured Gemmatimonas sp.
GCCCCAGCTCGGCGTCGGCGGCTGGACCCCGAGGCCGAGGAACGAGAGCGACGCCTCGACCAGGATCGTGTTGCCGATGCCGAGTGTCGCGTACACGATCACCGGCGCGAGGGTGTTCGGAATGATGTGTCGCCAGATGATTCGCCGGTCGTTCATCCCCAGCACCTTGGCGGCCTGGACGAACTCCCGTTCCCGCAGCGTGAGCACTTCCCCCCGGACGATCCGCGCGACACCCATCCAACCCGTGAGGCCCAGCACCGTGACCACCAGCCAGATCGTGGGCTCGAAGAGCGCGATCACCACGATGAGGAGGATGAGCCGCGGAAAGGAGAGCATCATGTCGGTGAACCGCATCAACACGGTGTCCGTCCACTTGCCGAAATAGCCGGCCACCGAGCCGATCAGCCCGCCGATGAGCACGCCGAGCCCGACGGCGATGAACCCGATCGTGAGCGAAATGCGCGCGCCGTAGAGCACCCGGGTGAAGATGTCGCGACCGAACTTGTCGGTGCCCATCAGGTGCTGGAAGGACGGCGGCTGGTAGCGGGTGAGCACGATGTCGCCCTGGGCGGTCGGGTCGTACGGGGCGATGAGCGGGGTGAGCAGGGTGACCAGGTAGAGGATGAGCATGACCACGAGGCCGGCGATCGCGAGGCGGTTCCGCCGGAACTGGCGGGCCGCGATCGTCCACTGCGAGTCGCCGTACCGGCGGGCGGGGCGGGCCGCGCGCACCTTGAGGTCGTACATCGCCCATCCCCAGAGACCGGCCATCACCGCCGCGAGCGTAAGGACGGCGATCAACCCGTCGATCGGCATCCGGGGCGCCGTGAAGACGCCGATGATGCGGTTCCAGGCGAGGAACAGCACCGAGAGCATCATCCCCCAGGTGAGGGCGATCGCCATTCCCGCCACCCACTCGCCCCGGACGATCTGCGCGCCGCCGGGGAGGACGGCCGAGAGCGCGTAGTGGGCCGGCTTGACTGGTGCCCGGGTCCGTACCCCGGCCGACGCGGTAGGGGCGGATATCGGCTCGGGTACGGCGAATTCGACGTCGCCGCTTGACTGGATCATGGGTCCCGTCCCTCTTGCGCGGGGGCGTGATCGCGGGGATGCGAGTACGTCAACATCATTCCGTCCGGATTCGCGGGTCCACGACGGCGTAGAGCACATCCGCCAGGAGATTGCCGGCCACGACGAGACCGGCGGCAATGAAGCTGGTCGCCATCACGAGCGGGTAGTCGCGCTGGAAGATCGCGTCGACGATGAGCCGCCCCATGCCCGGCCAGGCGAAGATCGTCTCGACGAGGACGGAGCCGGAGAGCAGGATCGGGAGATAGAGCCCGAGCAGCGTGACGATCGGGATCAGCGCGTTCCGGAGCGCGTGCTTGAAGATCACGACGCGCTCGGAGAGACCCTTGGCGCGCGCGGTCCGGATGTAGTCCTGGTGGATGACCTCCAGCATCGAGCCACGCATGTAGCGCGCGATCCCGGCCGCGCCGCCGATCCCGAGCGCCGTGGCGGGCAGGATCATGTGCATCACGCGGTCGGTGAATTTCTGGCTCGTCGTGTAGAACTCATAGCCGACGCTCGTCATCTGGGACGCCGGAAACTGGATGTCCCAACCCCACTGGCTCGCCTTCAGGCTGAACACGAGGATCAGCATCAACGCCAGCCAGAACGACGGCATCGAGTAGAAGAAGAGCGCGAAGAACGTCATCACGTTGTCGACGACAGAGTACTGCCGGACGGCCTGAAGGATGCCGATCAGCATGCCGAGGACGAAGATCGTGATGACCGCGACGATCATGAGCTGGAGCGTGTTCCAGAGGACCGTCGGGAGGATCTCGGAGATCGGGCGGAGCTGGCCGAACGAGTAGCCGAAGTCGCCCCTCGCGAAGGAGGAAAGCCACTTGAAGTACTGGATATGGAGTGGCTGGTCGAGGCCCAGGTTGGTACGCATCTGGGCGATGACTTCAGGCGCGACGTTGGGGTTGAAGTAGCGGGCCGTCGGATCGCCGGGGGCGATGTTGATGATGAAGAAGATGAGCGTCAGGATCCCGAGGAGGAGCGGGATCGCGCCGAGGAGTCGGCGCAGAAGGTAGCTGATCACGCCGTTACGCTCCCGGCCATCCCGCGCGGGTCATTGAATACGTCGGTGCTGGATGACATGTCGCGCGCGGGATTGGTTGCGGGTGAATAGGCGGAGCGGGAACCGCCGCGCTGTCCTGGCGGACGCGCGGATCGGACCCTCCCCGTGAACCGGGAAGCCGCACGAAGCGGACCGATCTGTTCGGACCGGGAACCGGCGCGCCGGGCATGGGCCACGCGGCGCCGCTCGCGTGTCGCGGGTCGTTACACCATTCGCCAACGAAAAGGTGCAGCAGCGGCGCGTGGTCGGCAAGTTTTTGTGCTCGCGGGACGGACGGCAGGTTCACGCTGAGGACGCCGAGTTGAACGGAGAGCACACGGAGAGGGCACGCGTCCGCCCTTCTACATCGCCCCCGGAGCCGCCCCACCGCTGCCGCCACCCGCCTCCGACCCCGACTCGGCCGGCGCGGCCACCGGCGCGGCATCCGTCACCCACCATTCCCACATGTGGTGGTACGGGCCGTACGTATCGATACTGGTGCCCCGCAACCGGTTGCTCACGCCGTCCACGCTGTCGAGGTAGTACAGCCAGGTGTATGGCTGATCCTGGACGACCCGCGTCGCCACGTCGCGCCAGGCGTCGACCGAGGATTCGTAGGTTGGCTGGGACCGGGCGTGTTCGAGCAGGGCCGTGACTTCCGCGTTGCCGTAGTTCGTGTAGTTGAATGGCGAATCCGCGGCCCAGATGGCGGTCAGGTCAGGGGAAAGCCCCACGCTCCAGCCGGCGAGCGCCGCCTGGAAGTCACCCCGGTTCATGTTGTCGAAGAATGTATTCGACTCCAGCTGCTGGAGCCGTGCGTCGATGCCGATGTTCCGCCACTGCTGCTGGACGATCTGCGTGACGTCGGCACGGCGCTGGTTCCCGGCGTTCGTCATCAGCGTGAACTGGAACGGCCGCCCGTTGCGCTCGACGATGCCGTCGTTGTTCGTGTCCCTCCAGCCCTTCGCCGCGAGGATCCGGCGCGCTTCGTCCGGGTCGAACGGTAGCGGTGCCTGCCCGACGGGGTCGTACAGGTCGCGGAAGATCGGCGCGTACGGCCCACCCGCGGGGACGGCGAACTCGTCCATCTGCAACGCCGCGACGATGCCGTTCACGTCGATCGCGAGCCCCAGCGCCCGACGGACCTCTGGATCGGCGAACGGCTCGTACGACGGGTGATACGTGATATAGTCGTAGAACCGCTTCTCCTCCCGCTCCAGGCGGACGTTCGGCGCGCCCGCGCGGAGCGCCGGGACCTGGTCGAGGGTGATTCCGGTCAGCATGTCGAGCCGGCCCGTCTGCAACTCCACGATCCGGGTCGTCGCGTCGGGGATGACGCGGAACACCACCTGGTCGAGGTGCCCCGCCGGCGAGAAATGCGGGTTCCGGACGAGCGTCACGGACTGGCCGCGCTGCCAGCCGCCGATCATGTAGGCGCCGCTCACCACCAGCCGGCCGTTCTCGGGATTGCGGATCGTCGGATGGTTGCGCAACTCGCCGGGCGGCGTGCCCTCGAAGATGTGCGCCGGCAGGGGCTGCAGCGCCGAGTGCGTCAGCATGTCCGGATGGCGCCGCGTGAAGTTGAAGACGACGGTCGAGTCGTCCTCCGCCACGACCGAATCGAGGAACTCCTTGTAGTGCTGCAGCGGCGATGCGAGCGCGGGGTCGTCGACAATCCCGTAGGTGTACTCGACGTCGCGCGCGGTGATGGGCTCGCCGTCCGACCAACGGAGGTCCGGCCGGATGTGGTAGCGGATCGACGCCGAGTCGGGCCCGAAATACTCGTAACTGTGCGCCATCGCGAGCGGGTTCCGGTCCGACGTGTGGAAGACCAGCCGCCCGTCCTCCCAGGCGCCGGCGACCAGCGCCATGAACATCACGTCGCCGCCCAGGTTCCCGTCGAGCGTGCTCTGCGCGACGATCGCCAGCGGGATCGACATGTCGGCGAGCTCAGCGATCACCACCGTCCCGCCCGGCCGCGGCTCGCCTCCCTCTCCGAATGAGGCAGCGCCACCGCCGCCATCGCCGCAGGCTGTGACTGCAGCGCCAATCAACAGGCATGAGAAGAGACGGGCGGTGGCGCGTATCGGGTTCATGGGTCGTTTGTTCGGGTGTCGGTCGGCCGGCGGGGGTCACCACGTACCGAGTATCGGCTCGCGGCGGCCTCGCGGTCAGACGCGAGGCCCCGCCGCGCGCCAGGGGGAGACGGGCGCGGCGGGAGCCGGGATCGGCCTCAGTCGTCGGTCGGCGCGTCCGGCGGCGCGCTCTGGCCGTTGCCGGTCGCGACGTACCAGCGCGCCGCGCCGACGTAGTCGCCGCGCGGATCGGGGTGCACGTTCCGCAACCGGTTGTGAATCCCGTGGAGACGTTCCGTGAAGTTCACGAACGTATAGGGCTGGGCTTCCGCCACGAGTCGCTGGTACTCGTGCCACTTGGGGATCGCGACTTCGCGGCTGGTGATGAGGGGCAGTTCGTCGATGAGCACGTCCAGCTCGGGGTCGCAATGGCCGACCCACTGGTAGGGATCCTCGCGCTTGTCGCAGTGGAGCAGGTCGGAATCGTCGATCCGGAACTCCGTGCGCCAACCGATGAGGACGGCATCGAAGTCCCGGCTTCGGGGGTTATTGATGCGGTCGAGGAGGGTGCCCCACTCGAGGATCTGGATCTGCATGTCGACACCGATCTGCCTCAGGTCGGCCTGCACGATCGTGGCGATGTCAGCACGGACCTGGTTGCCCTGATTGGTGTTCAGCGTGAAGCGCAGGGGCTGGCCGCTGGCGTTGCGCATCGTTCCGTCGACGCCGCGGGTGTAGCCGGCCTCGGCGAGGAGCTGGACCGCGCGGGCCGGGTCGTAGGTGAGGTCGGCGCCGGCCTCCGGATCGTACTGCCAGAAGAAGGGCGGTACGGTCGAGTTGGCGAGCGTGCCGTACCCGTATAGCACCGCATCCACCACCCGCTCGCGGTTGATCGCGTGCGTGAGCGCGCGCCGGACGCGCTGATCGCCGAACGGTTCGCGCCGCTGGTTCCAGCCGATCACCACGAACGACCGGTCCATGTAGTTGACGAGCCGGACGTTGGGGTCGTTCTGGATGTACTGCGCCTGCTCGTTGCTGGGGGCCGTGTAGAAATCGATCCGACCCGTGAGCAGCTCAGTCAGCAGCGTGGTCGGCTCGGAAATGGAGCGGTAGACGAGCCGATCGAGGTACGGCCTTCCCCCGAGTTCGTCCGGGAAGTCGGGGTTCGCCTCGAACGTCCAGCTCTGGCCGTCGATCCGGTTGACGAAGCGGAACGGCCCGTTGCCGACGGGTTCGCGTGTGCTGAACGGGTGCTGCCGGATCTGAGCGGAGGGGACGTCCTTCAGGATATGCAGCGGGACCGCCGGGAAGGACCGCCAGGGGTCCAGGAACTCCGCGTGAGGCGTCAGCGCCACGGCGAAGGTGAAGGAGTCGACCGCCTCGCCGCGCCCGTAGTGCGTCCAGTACGCCGTGTTCGGGAAGCCGGTGGCCGGGTCGCGCGCCTTCTCGTAGGCGAAGGCGAGGTCGTACGCCGTCGTCTTCACCCCGTCGTGCCAGTAGATGTCGTCGCGGAGGTGGAAGGTCAGCAGCGTCGTGTCCGCGTTGACTTCCCAGGACCGGGCGAGGGCCGGGATCGGCTGGAAGTTCTCGTCATAGTGGAGGACCGGCAGGAAGAGAACGTGCTGCTGCATCTCCGACGCGAGCGTCTCGGTGGATGTCAGCGGGTTGATGTCGGGGATGTCCGAGATCGAACCGATGACGGCGGTTCCACCGTACCGCTGTTCCTCCGGGAGCTCGTCGAAGACGGTGCCCGGACCGTCCGAACCGCAGGCGGCGAGGAAGGCGGTCGCGAAAGTCAGGGCGAGCGAACGTTTCTTGGGCATCATTGTCTGTCGCTGGAACACCGGGTGAGAGATGTATCTGTCACACCGACATCGGCGCCGGGGTTCCGTCAACGCCGGCGGCTTTCCGGAATCCACCAGTTCGCCGCGGTGACGAACTTGCCGCGCGCGTCCATCTCGACGCCCTGAAGCGAGGTGTTGACGGCCGCGAGCTGCTCGCGCCAGGCGAGGAAGGTGATCGGCTGATCCTCCCGCAGGATCCGGGAGAACTCCCCCCAGATTTCGGTCGCGCGACCCGGGTTGAGTTCACGCAGGCCGGCGGCGATCAGGCGATCCGCGTCGGGATTGCAGTAGCCCGCCCGGTTGGCGGACTCCGGCTTGCGGGCTTCCTCACAGGAAAAGAGCGGCGTCGGATCGACGCGGAAGCTGTCGAGGATCCAGGAGCTGATCACCGCGTCGTAGTCGCGCTGCCGGTGCTGGCGGACGAGCGACTGGAATTCCAGCGCGCGCACCTGGACTGACGCGCCGACCTGCGCGAGCTGGCGCTGCACCACGACCGCGATGTCCTGGCGAAGCCGATCCTCGGAGGAGAGGATCGTGAACACGAGCCGCCGCCCGTCCCGGGTCATCACCCCGTCGGCGCCTGGAGCCCATCCAGCTTCCTGGAGCAGCTGCCGCGCCGCGACGGGATCGTATGGAACCGGTTCCACTTCCGGATATACGGGGCTCCACGGCGGGATCATCCCCGACGCGGGCTCGCCGTACCCGTAGAGCAACGCCTCGATCAGCGCGTTCCGGTCGATCGCCATCGCGAGCGCGCGCCGGACGCGCGGATCGTTGAACGGCTCCCGCTCGCCGTTCCAACCGATGTAGATGAACTCCCGCCCCGGATAGTGGATGAGCCGGACGTTCCGCTGCGCCTCGATCTGCGCGGCTTCATCGGGCAGCACCGTCTCGTTGATATCCGTCGCGCCGGTAAGGATCTCGGTGAGCCGGGTCGTCGCCTCGGGGACCACCCGGAACACGATCCGGTCGAGGTACGGGCGGCCACCCAGCGCGATGGGGTAGTTGTCCCACGCTTCGACCACGAGCTGCTCGTTCGGCGACCAGGACCCGAACCGGAACGGGCCGTTCCCGATCGGCGCGCGGTTGTACGGCGCTCGGGCGAGCTCCATGGGCGGCACGTCGGCGAGAAGGTGTTTCGGCACGGGTGCCCACCAGAACCCGTCGAGCGGCTGCGAGTGCGGAGCCACGAACTCGAACCGGATCGTCAACGAATCGATCACCGACGCGGACCGGATCATCGTCAGGTACGCGGACTCGAGGAGCGACGCGGTCTCGGGGTTCTTCGCGAGCTCGAAGGTGAAGAGGATATCGTCCGCCGTCACCGGCACGCCGTCGTGCCAGTCCAGATCCGGGCGGACATGGAAGGTCACCCCCTCCTCGTCCAGCTCCCACGACTCGGCGACTCCGGGGATGGGCTCCAGGTTCTCGTCAAAGAGGACGATCGGGGTGAAGAGCATGTAGTTCATCACCTCCGAGGTCACCAGCGCCGTGTTCGTCACGGGGTTGAAGACCTGGAAGTCGCTCGAGACGGAAACGATCGCGGTTCCGCCCGGCTCGGGATCGCCGATCACGAGGGGATCGTCGGGCGCGGGGCCGCCACATGCCGTCAGCATCGACAGCGCGAGGGCGGTGGCGGTGGCGGTAGTCGCGAGGGCGGCAAATCGTGGGTGGAGCAGCGTCATCATGACCTCCGGGATTCGTCGACCGCGTGGTACGCGCGGCAAGTCGGCGACCGGTCGCAAGTTTCGGTTCACCTCAATCACCTCAGCGGCGCCAGGTCCATCCGTCGTCAAGGTAATCCATCGAGAGGTCCTTCGCTCGTCGATGCTCGTGGGGATCGAGGGTCGCGGTCGCGCAGGCGCCGATTTCGGAGGTCCAGGCGTCGCGAATCGCGGCGATGACCTCGTCCCTCGTCACGGGTCGGTCGATCACGGTCTCGATGTCCGCGGGGGAGCCCGAGTCGACGATCTGGCGACGCTCCAGCTCCGCGGCGAGGGCGCTTGGTCGCAGCGGGATCGAGCCGTGCTGGAGGAGAACCCCCCGCTTCCGGACCTGGGCGCTGCCGACGAGCTTCCGGCCCGCCACGAGAATCTCGCCCGGCACCGGCTCGGCGAAGCACGGAACGGTCGACGGTACCGGGGCGGCGCGGCCATCGGCTCCCTGGATGGTGACGGAGGCGCCGAGGTCACTGAGCGCGGTGGCCAGAACACGGTTCACGCGTTCGTACGCGCGGCGCGGGCTGCCCAGCGCGCGGTCGGGAAGAACGATGGAATAGGTCAGCTCCTCGTCGTGGAGCACCGCCCGCCCGCCGGTCGCCCGCCGGACGACATCCACGCCGAGCTCGCGGAGCCGGTCGCGATCGTAACGTCCGGCGGCGGGCTGGTTGCGGCCGAAGGACAGGCAGGGCGGCGCCCATCCATAAACGCGAAGAGCCGGCGCCGCTCCCGCGCGGACCGACTCCATCAACGCCTCATCCACCGCCATGTTCCACGCGCCGGGAGCCGGATCGTCGCGGATGAACCGCCAGACGGCGGGTCGAGGGTCAGCGTAGGCCAGCATGGCCCTGCCGCGCGGTGGGCAGTTCACCAGACCAAACCCACCACAGAGGCACGGAGGCCACGGAGGGGTACATCAGGACGCTCCACCTGGGGCAAGCTCGGAGGGGACCGCGTCCACCACAAAATTCATCCTCTGCTTCCCGAATCCGCGCCCTCCGCAGCAGGCACACCGGCCTATTCCGTCAGCGCGCGATACGCGTCGGCGTCGAGAAGAGAATCGACTTCGGAGGGGTCCTCGATGCGGACGCGGATCAGCCAGCCCTTGCCGTACGGGTCCGTGTTCACGACGCCCGGCGACGCGTCGATGGAGTCGTTCACGGCGACCACCTCGCCAGCGACGGGCGAGAAGAGCTCGGACACGGCCTTCACCGCCTCGATCGTCCCGAACACCTGCATCCGGCTGTACTGCTCGCCGACCTTCGGCAGTTCCACGAACACGACATCGCCGAGTTCGCCCTGCGCGTAGTCCGTGATGCCGACCTCGAAGACCCCATCGTCCTCGGTGGCGCGTACATACTCGTGCTCTTCCGTGTATCGCAGGTCGCTCGGGACCGTGGCCATGACTCCTCCGTCATCTCGTGCGCCGGACCCCAATGGTCCGATCGGCTGGTGAGAATAGGCAGGGAGTCCGGCCACCGCAATCAGCCCGCCACGGGCTCCACGATCTTCCCGGCGAAGAGAATCGTCCCCGAGAAACGCTCGCGGATCACGAAGACGAACGGCCGGTCGATCCGGATGGACGGCGGCGCTGACGTAACGACGATACCGATGCTGGTAACCGCGGCCGCCTCCGTGCCCTCTTCGTTCACTTCCACGAAGGTCTTGTGCTTCACCTCGCTGATCGCCAGGCCGCCATCTCTCGAAATCCCGCTGAAGTCGGCCGCGCCGGTGAACGCGGTGGGCATGCCGAGCGCCTTCAGCGCGTCGTTCAGCGTCTTCTCGTACTCGAGCCGGAACCGCGGCATGGAGAGCATGATGCGCCCCTCCCCCATGCCCGATACGAGCGCGTCGAAGGCTTCGTCGTCGAGGGAATCCGCGAAATCGTCGATGTCGACGCCTTCCGCCGGCATCGCGATCGTCATCGCGTACGCGGTATTCCCGTACGGCAGCTCGACGGCCTGGTAGTCGTTCGTCATCCGGGCGCGGAACGAGCCGGAGGTGTTCATCATCTGCACCGGAACCGACGCGCCGCCGGGACCGCGGAAGGTATCGGCGCGGGTGTCCGATCGATCGAACGCGTCCGTCCACGCGCCCTTGAAGTAGATGGCGTTGATCAGGAACATGACGTGTTCGGGCCGGATCTCATTGATGATGCTCTCGATCCGGCGGTTTGTCGCGGTGCTGACCCAACCGTTGATGACGTTCAGCGTGGCGGGGTTCGCGAAGTCGCGGCCCTCGACCCGAGCGTCGAAGCTGGCCTGGACCGCCTGAACGAACGACGGCTCGACCGGAAACCCCTGACGGTACCAGACGGAGTTGGCGATCCGCATGTCGACCGTGCGGTCGAGGCCGAGGAGGAGGTCGACGAGGCTGCGGTAGGAGGCGTTGATCTCAGCCTGGGAGAGGCCGCCGAAGTCCAGCGTCTCGCGGATCTCGTCGAAGGTGGTGCCGGCGGCGCCGTTCATCGTCATTCCCAGCGCCATCGATACGCTGAGCGGGGAGATGAAGACGTTACTGCCGGCCTCGTCGGCGTTGACCGCGCGCATGAGGTCGAACGCGAAGGCGTTGCTGCCGGTGATGACCGAGCGCTCAGCGACGGTCAGGTCGCGGGGGAGCGCAGTCAGCGGGACAACCGGGTCGGTTGGCGAGCTCGCGCAACCGACGGCGAGCGCGGCAGCGAGGAGGGCGATGAGAGTGGCGCCATGAGTTCGCATCATCGGTCCTGGGCTCTCCATGCGTGGATCATCGTGGCTCGGGGCACGCCGCGGTGTTGCGATGCCCTGATCGGGTTTCAGTACCCCGGCCTGCTCAATTATGACGATCGACCCGGCGGATCACGCACAGGAGGGCGCTTGAGCCGGTGGCGCGAGCGGCGGCGCGCGGGTCGCCGCGAGCGATCAACTCCCGTGGAGTCTTTCTGACGCGAATACGACTCGTGGACGGAAGCGCCTGAGCGCTCCGTCCACGAACCGGGATGGATGGCGGGATTGTCGACGGTCGGATCGGCCGGCCGGGACAGGTGGTGGTGGCCGGATCCTCCGAAACCGAGGCTGTCGCCGCTACGGCTGGATTCCGATCGCCGCCATACCCGCGCGCACCGCCTGCGCGTCCTGGGATCCCTGCGCGCCGCTGGCGGCGAACGCCCCGATCACCTGCCCGTCGCGGCGCATCAGGTATCCGCCTTCGAACGTGAAGGCGCCTTCGATCGCCGGGATACGGCCGTCTCGTACCGCGGCGGCGTATTCATCCGTGTGCAGCCCGGAGGTGATCGAGGTACTCGTCTTGTTCATCGCGACGTCGTAGGACCGCGGCTGCGCGGCATCCATGCGTCTCACATAGATGGGGACGCCCTGTGCGTCAGTGATGACGAAGGAAAGATTCCAACCGTTGCTGCTCGCTTCGGCCTCGGCGGCATCCATCGCCCTCCCGGCCTCTTCGAGTGTGATTCGCGCGGCGGGCGCTGGCTGCTGCGCCTCGGCGGTCGTGATAGCGGTGGTCGGCAGGGCGAGAAGAAGCGCTGCAACGCCAGTGAGGGCCGTAAACTTCATCGTAGTCTCCGGTGGTGACATGGGTCAGGATTTGCTTCAAAGGAAGTAACTACCGCTCGGGAACCGTGGCTTATCGCCCGGTGCTCGCGGTCGCGGTCGCGAAAACAAGTACCGGCGCGCCGCGATGGATGTTGGGGAAGAGCCGCGTCAGGTTGATCCATCCGATGTACTCATGCGCGACCTCGGCCCGCGCCGGACACACTTCGCGCGGCGACTCGGCGAGACCCACCGACTCATCCGGGTTGTGGCCGGGCCTGGCAGGTTGGCAAGATGACGTTGGTCAACGGGTGATCACCGAAGCCGGCATGCCCGTCCGGTTCGCGAGCGGTCGACCAGGCCGGCGACTCTACCACCTGTCAGGGGTCTGAGAAACCCCGATACCCACGACTGTAGAGTAACTGAAGCCGCTCCCGAATATGGCTCGGGTCCCCAAACTCAATGCGCCGGTGAACTCACCCAGTTCCATTCGGAACAAGAGGGGGAGGCCAACGCCAAGTTCCAATCCTGCATCCATGTCCGTGCGACAACCCTCGCACGACCTCCGGTCTCTGGCGAATACACCCACTTCGACGTCAAGTGGATGGCCGTTGGGCCTGAATTCGGCGATCAGGAAAGTGGATCTCTCATTGAGCGCCTCGCCGTGGGCGAAGCTTTTTGCCAGGCGGAAGCCGATCCCCAGCGGAACCGGCAGATCGCCCAATCGTAGGGTCCGCGCCGCAAACTCCAAACCGAAGTCCGAACCATTCAGTTGATCTTCCCAAACCACTGATGGACTGACCGTAATCATGCTTCGCCAACCGGGTGCCTCAGTCTGACCATGCGCGATCGGGGCGTCGAAGAGAAGGGCGACGACCAGAAGGACGAGACAGCTGGGAAGGGCCCGCAGATGAGGGACGTTGGGCTTGGTCGGCCACCTGGGACCAATGCCGTTCATAGTATCTCCATGATTTCGGTACGTTTGGCGGCCTCGTGTGAAGCCGACTTCCCGACGCCGGTCCGTGATCACCGCGGCCCGATTCGTGAACCGTCGATGGAAGAAACCCCAGGCCCCGAACATGGAGCGCGGGCGGCAACTGCCACGGGGATAAGTTCTTCCGCACGACCACTCGCACGCGCACGTCCGATCGGTCGCCCACGAGCGTGGACCCGACCTCGTCAAAGTCCATGTCCCGAATGAACGTGTCAACGGCATGCCGGAATCAGACAGTCCCCCTCGAGCGTCCATTGTCGAGCGAGGTCCGCCACGAAATCCAATCGATCCTCGTCGGCCCACCAGCACCCGGAATGGGGATCGCGTCGGCGTGCGGCGAGCATGTTGCGGCCCGCGGTGTGGGGCTACTCAACTTTATGGCGCGAACCGCGAAGGGAATGTGGCGTACTAACTCGTAGTAGCGAGGATCATCCGGGACCGGTGACGAAACGAGTCGCCAGCCATACCGCCTCAACCAGAATCCCGGTGATCAATGCGTCTCCCCATTCTACTCGTGATCGCGACCGTGACGGCACTCGGCGCCGCGTCGGGCCTGAGTGCCCAGAGCAGCGGCGCCGGGGAGTATTTTGATGGCGCCATTTCCGTGATGCTCATCGCGCCCTCTGAAGTGGTCCGGGATGCGCCGATCGAAGGGTTTGACATTGCTCTGGTCAACCATGCCGACGAGCCGTTTCAGTTCACTTACGGTGGCGACCTGATGAATTTCCGTGTCGTTGATGAGAACGGCGATGGCGTCTGGTGGTACTTCGATGGCGTCATCCCCTCATTCCTCGGGGAGCACAGCATTCGCCCGAGAGCGACCCTTCTGTTGAGCTCACTCAGAGGAAGTGGGGATCCGCGCCTGGCCGCAAAGCTGGGTGCGGGGCCGGAGATTCGGGGGGTGCAGGGGGTCGTAAGGCTGTCCGTGGGTCCGCGGGAAACTCCCTATGAGGCCATTCAGCTCGAAACGGAGATTCAGGACATCCGCGTGCGATCACCGCGGTAGCACTGGCACAACCGCAACATTGGCCGAACGCCTGATCGAACGGATCGTCGGAGATGGCGGGCGGTACCCCGCTACTGGCCGGTTCCTCCACGGATCATCTCCACCACTCGACCCACGAGATCGTTCGGGACGGGGACCGTAAGATGATACTGGGCGACCTTCCAGCGACCATCCAGCCGAACGAGCACGCCGGTGCCCCGGGTCTCGCCGAGCCCGGCGTTGTCGAGGATCTCGTCAAACCATGCCGTGCTCCCGTCGGGTGACAGGTAGACGTGACGGACCCTGGGCACATAGGTCCATCCCCGGCCGGCATCGAACGAAGGCTTTGCGTAGACACGGAACTCATCCGTCGTCCAGTGCTCCGTGGCATCGGTTCCGATGAAGACGCCGTCGGTGGTGAAATGCGCGAAGTAGCGGTCGAAGTCCGCGTCGGCGGCCGCGTCGTGGAAGTCGTCGAGGACGGCGGCGATCGAGTCCAGGGCGGCCGGGCGATTCTGCCCGTCGAGGGAGCCCGCGGCGGCAAGCGACAGCGCCACGGCGAAGAGGGCGATGGATAGCGGCTTCATCCTTGTCTCCCGGAGGCAGGGACGTGAAACGTCTGCGATCTTCCTGGCAATCTTCGCGATCCGCCACGAAATCGCGAGAGGGGAGCGGTGGTGGCGAAGTAAGGGAGGGGCTCCGGGACCGGGGTCATCTGACGAGGCGGGCATCGCGCCGGGCGGCTCGACACGATGACGACCGTGCGCGCAGTGGACAGGAATCCGCTATCTTGCGAGCACATCGGTCGCTTGTCGAACATCCAGATCGCAAGATCGTGATCAAATCCTCCGAGAGACTTGAAGAGTTCGAGCGTCAGTATATCGCGACGCGAACCGCGCGACTCTCCTACATGGAGGCCCTTGCGCTGTTCGCGGGTTCCTGGCGGCATGCATTGGCGCTGAACCCCCGGCTTGGCGAAAACTGGCTCGAGGACGTCCAGGCCGATATCGAACTCGCCCGAGTGCTGAATGGAATCCCCGGACACGGTTGAGTTTGGCGGCCTGATCGCCAGACTCGCCGGGGCGCTCGGCGAACAGGGACTCCCCGTGGCACAGTCTGGGGCCGGATCCACTACATGGGCGGAGTGACGCACGTTCTTGCGAGTCGTCTCGCCTACATAGAGATGGAGATCGACGCTTATTTGACGTTCTGTTGACGCGCCTTGGAGTCTTTTCTTCATCTTGAGCCGGCACGCCTTGGGAGGACAAATGTTCTTACGCAGACTACTGGCCGCGATTGCGGTGTTAACTATCGGGTGCAGCTCCATTGGTGGCGTAGATTTGCCGCTTGTTGAGTTTCGCACTGATCGACCGGCGTACAGTCTCGGAAGCATGGGCATTGTTATCCTTGCAAACGTAGGGAGCGAACCGATAGAGATCCGGAGCAACTCCAGCAACGTAATTTGCGGAACCGTATACCTTCAGGCACTGAATAACGAGATATGGCGAGACGTTCGGTCCCCCTTTGTTGAGGGAGTACCGTGCCTTGGGCTCGATGCCAGAATCGAGATTCCGGCGGGTCAATCGTATTCGATGGCCTTTCCAATCGATGAAGACTTCTTCGTGCCGGGAAATGACTACCGTTTCGCCGTCGAGACCGGTTTATCGCACAAGGTCCTGACCTCAGAGACGTTTACGATCGAGTGAAAGGCCTAGTGTTGTGAATCAGAAGTCCCTGGACCATGCGGCGGGCGCTGCATCGCGCCGCGGGGCGTGACTCCTCCTCGACGTAGCGGTGCTACGCCTTCGTCGTCGCGCCTTCCGCGGCGCGCGCTTCACCAACCGCATGGTCCAGGGACTTCTGATTCACAACACTAGCGGTGGGCAAGAGGTGTTGAGCCATCACCCTCAGGTCCCCGCCGAGCCGCCGCCGGCGGGGTCAGGGCCGATCGAGCGCGACCGCTCGGCCTCACTTTCCACCACTTCCGCGCTCTCCCGGGGTGGCGCCCCGCCCCCCCGAGCGGGTAGATTTGAAGGTTTCACTTTTCCCGGACCCGCACCCGCACCGCCCGGTACGACCTTGAACGAGAAGGATCTGCTCGCCGCCGACACCTTCGTCCGCCGCCACATCGGGCCGGACCCGGCAGAGGTGGTGGAGATGCTCGCCGCTCTGGGCCTCGGCTCGCTGGACGAGCTGGTCGACGCGACGATCCCCGCCGACATCCGTCTCGGCACCCCGCTGAACCTTCCGCCGCCACGATCCGAAGAGCAGGTGCTCCGGGAGGCTCGCGAGATGGCCGCGCGGAACGAGGTCTTCCGCAGCTACATCGGGATGGGGTACCACGACTGCGTCACCCCGCCGGTCATCCAACGCGGCATCCTCGAGAACCCGGGCTGGTACACCGCGTACACGCCGTACCAGGCGGAGATC
>CAZUVK010000062.1:0-736 GCA_964623785.1 uncultured Gemmatimonas sp.
GACGGTTCCCGCCGCGAGAGGCTCCGCCGTTCCGGCCGCCGATGCCTCGGCCGCGGTGCCTGGCGTGTCTGGCGCCTCCGCCACGCCAGCCGCCCCCGGCACCGGCGGCGGCGCGAACGATGGCTGCCCGCCCGGCCCGGCACCGAACCCGATCGGCGTCACCCCGCTCCCCTCGAACCCCTCGTGCATCGCCTCGATCCCGTCGAGTGTCACGTACAACGACCGATCGATCGGCGTGAACGTGGGGGCGAGCACACCGACCACCTCGAACGGGTGCTGCTCGTGGGTGATGAAGCTCATCGGCCCCATTCCGTGGCTCAGCTCGACCTGATCGCCGAGCACGTATCCGAGCTGCCGCGCGACTTCGGCGCCGACCACGACCTCGTCGTCCCCCGCCGCCGCCCGCCCGGCCGCGAACTCGACCGCCCGATCGCTCCGGTAGCGATAGTGCTCGTAGAATTCTTCGGTGGTGCCGATCACCCGATAACCGCGATGGCTGTCCCCGAGCGAATACGGGATCGTCCACGCCACGGCGGGATGAGCGCGGACCCGCTCGTAGGTCTCCCAGCTCACGCCGCCAGTCGGCGAGCCCATGCCGAAAACCGAGTAAAGCAGCAGTTGCGTGCTCCCGCCGCGCGCGCCCACGATCAGGTCCGTCTGGCTGATTGTCTGCGAGAAGCTCTCGCGCATCCCGGCCCGGATGTTCTCGATCCCGACCAGCAGCGCGACGCTCAGT
>CAZUVK010000062.1:746-12419 GCA_964623785.1 uncultured Gemmatimonas sp.
GTCGCGTCGATCGCACTGAGCGTCGCGACCGTGAGCGAGGTCGTGAGCAGCCGATTGCGAAGCGATTTCGCGGCGAGCGAGAGCGTCAGCATCGCGCTACGCGGCTCCGACCGCGACTCGGTTCAGCTCGGGCAGCGAGAGCGCCCGATCGAAGAGCGGCTCCAACTGGCGATCGTGGCTGACGAAGACCAGCGTCGACCCCGCCTCGCGGCATATCTCGAAGAGGAGGTCGAGGAACCGCGCGCGCCGGTCGGCGTCCAGCGATGACGTCGGCTCGTCGGCGATCACCAGCTCAGGCGCCGCGATCAGCGCCCGTGCCGCCGCGACCCGCTGCTGCTGGCCAACGCTCAGCTCCGTCACCGGACTCCCCAGGTACTCCCCGATCTCAAGGCGCTCCGCGAGCGCCGTCGCGGCCCGCCGGTCATCCACCCCGTTCAACCGCGCGGCGCGGCGCCGATCCAACCGGCAGGGGAGGGTGATATTCTCCAGCACCGAGAGGTACGGGATCAGGTTGAACATCTGGAAGATGTAGCCGATGTGCTCCGCCCGGAACGCGTCGCGCCGCCCCGCCGTGAGCCGGGCCAGATCGACACCCAGAACGCGCACCGCGCCGCTGTCAGGGGCCAGCACGCCCGCGAGGACGCCGAGCAACGTCGTCTTGCCGCTCCCGCTCGGGCCAAACACGAAGACGCGCTCCCCCCGTTCGACGCGAAGCTCCGGTACATCGAGTACCGGAGCTTCATGCCGATAGGCGAACCGCAGACCTTCGATTTCGACGGCTGGACCCGTCACGTCCAGTTCATGGATTCGTGATCCACGGCGCTAGAGCTGATAGGGAGAGACGCTGATCCCCGTGAGCTGATGCCCGATCGCCCCGTACGGACTATCGATCTCGGAGATGTTCAGATCTCCCTCGATCCAGATCGGGTCCCAGAGGTTTACATCCACCCGCCGGTTCCCGTTCATCCGCACGTACACCATCTGGTTCGGTGGGGGCGGAGGTGTGTGGATGCAGGCGCCATAGTAGGGCACGAGGATGAACTCCGTCACGCCGGTGGCGGAGTCGTCGAGCGGGACCATGTAGCCCGGAACGCGCACGCGTTTGCCGTCGACCGCCTGGAGATCGGCCGACACGGACCCGCTCTCGTAATCGAGGCCAGCGAGCAGACGCCAGTCGGCGACCGGCGCCTCGCCCCGCTGCGCCGCCGCGTCCGCGACACCCACGACGCCCGCAATCAGCGCGACGATCAGCGCCGGCAGAATTCTCACGCCACCGCGCACACGCGGCGATCGACTCCGCATAGCCACCCTCCTCTGCGATTCACGAAATTCCCTCGAGCGAGCGGCGCCCCTCGGCGCATCCCCATACGAGGGTTCTACTCCCCACCTTGGGCGAGGATCCGGGGGCGTCGGGGCGTCACCCGCGAACGCCCAGGAACCACGTCGCGAAGGAGAGATAGACGAGAACCCCCGTGATGTCCGCGATCGACGTGACCAGCGGCGCGCTCGCCGTCGCCGGATCCAGTTCCAGCCGGTCGAGGAGGAACGGCAACGACATCCCGATCACGCTACCGAGCATTACCACTGACACCATCGTGAGCGCGACGACGAACGCGACCTCGCCGCCCCCGAAGAAGTAACCCGGAATCGCCACCGCCGCCGCCATTGTCACGCCCAGTGTCATCGCCACCCCGAACTCCCGCGCCAGCAGTCTCAGCCAGTCCGCGCGCCCCACGTCGCCCGTCGCCAGCGCGCGAACCATCAGCGTCGCCGACTGTGATCCCGCGTTCCCCCCGCTCCCGATCAGCAGCGGCAGGAAGAGCACCAGCGCGCCGAACTCCGCCGTCGTCGCCTCGTAGTGGCGCATCGTGAAGAACGACGGAATCGCCAGGAACACGAGCGTCACCAGCCAGCCGATTCGCCGCTGGTAGAGAATGCTGAGAGGCGTCTCCAGCAGCTTCGTGCGGATCGGACCGACCGACCCGACGCGGTGGAAGTCCTCCGTCGCCTCCTCCTCCGCCACGTCCAGCAGGTCGTCCACCGTGACGATGCCGACCAGCGTGCTGTCCGAGTCGAGGACAGGGAGCGCGACGAGGTCGTATCGACCGATAACGCGAACTGCCTCCTCGCTGTCCGCGAACGCCGAAACGCTCGCGAACGAGTGGTCCATCAGCTCCGAAACGAGCGTGTCGGGCTCCGCGAAGATGAACCGCCTCAGCGCGATATCGTCGACCAGGTGCCAGTTGTCATCCACAACATAGATGCGGTTGACGGTCTCGCTGGCTTTACCGGCGTGGCGGATGTGTCGGATGGCCTGGTCGACGGTCCAGTCCTGTTTGACGGCGACGTAGTCGGGCGTCATGAGACGGCCGACGCTGCCATCGGGGTAGCCGAGGAGCCACCGCGCCTCGCGGAGGTCGGCGGGACTGAGGAGGTTGAGCATGCGCTGCGTGACCTGACCGGGCAGCTCCTCGAGGAGGTGCGTCCGGTCGTCGGGCAGCATGTTCGCCAGGAGGTGGCGGGTCTCCTCGTCGGTGAGGGTGCGGAGGAGGTCGTCCTGGTCGGCGGGCTCGAGGTAGGAGAAGACCTCGGCGGCGCCGTGCCGCGGAAGGGCGCGGTAGAGGATCGCGCGGTCCGCGTCGGAGAGGCTGAGCATGAGATCGGAGAGCTCGGGCGCGGGCCACGCCTCGAGCGTCTCCCTCAGAACCGCCCAGTTCTTCTGGCGGAGGAGTTCCTCGATCTCGGGTCTCAGCAACTCTTTCAACATCTACGGCCAGCGGGTTGGGCGTTGCGAAAATCGCCAACGGAGCGCCAGTAGCGCCCGAGTGGAACTGTCCATACCACGCTACGCTCCCCGGGTCAATGGCGGCCGCCTCCCGGTGTAACCGAAATGCCACGGGCTGTCCCCCCTGGTGGCGGCGTGGGGAGGAGACGCGGCCCGCCCGCCCGCCCCGCGACGATCATCATAGCCCGTGTTGTACCAGTGGGTTACGAAGGGCGGTCCGCGCGGCCCGACTGGTCCGCCGAATTGGACGCCTCCTTGCCGGGATGGAACGCCTCCGCGCCTCGCCTCCGCGCCTCATCCCGCAATCCTTCGAGCCCGTGATCTCCCAGGACGCATTCCATTTGACGGACCGCCGGATCCTGATCGTCGACGATGAGCCCCGCAACGTGCTTCTCCTGGAGCGGATCCTGGAGGAAGCGGGGTTCGTGGCCGTTCACAGCGCGGTCGATCCTCTCCGGACACTTCCGCTCTGCCGCGAGCTGAGCCCCGACCTCGTGATCCTCGACCTGCACATGCCGAGTATCGACGGATTCGAGCTGATCGGGCAGATCCGAAAGGGCACGCGGAACGAGCGTTATCTGCCGATCCTGGTGCTCACCGCCGACGCGACGGAGCGCGCGAAACGGCGTGCGCTCGCGGCGGGTTCGAACGACTTCCTCACGAAACCGTTCAGCGCGACGGAGGCGATACTACGGATCCGCAACCTCCTGCGCACGCGAGTACTCTACGGCGAGCTGGAGAAACGGAACGAAGCGCTATCCGCGCGGGTGGAAGAAAGGACTCGCGAACTGGAGGCCGCGCGATTGGAGGTTCTGGAGCGGCTCTGCCAGGCCGTCGAGTTCCGGGATGACGTGACGGGGAGGCACACCCGACGGGTGGGCGAACGCGCGGCGGAACTGGCGGCCGCGGCGGGTCTCGACGCGCGGGAGGTCACGCTCATCCGGCGCGCGGCGCCGCTCCACGATGTCGGCAAGATTGCGATCCCCGACTCGATCCTGCTGAAGCCGGATCGCCTCTCGGACGAGGAGTTCGCTGTCATGCGCAGTCACACGACCGTGGGGGCGCGGATTCTCGGCGGGGGCGGCTCGGACCTGATGGCAATGGCGGAATCGATCGCCCTTGCCCACCACGAGCGGTGGGATGGGCGGGGATATCCGAGCGGGATCGTTGGCGACGCGATACCGACCGCCGCGCGGATCGTTTCCATCGTCGACGTGTTCGACGCGCTGACCACGGCGAGGTTGTACCGGCCCGCCTGGACACCGGCGCGCGCCCTCGATGAGATCCGGTCCGGGGCAGGTGCGAGCTTCGACCCGGACCTCGTCGTCACCTTCGTCGAACTCCGGACGTCCGGCGAAGCGGACCCATGACTTGCCTTGCGTTGTACGTCCGCGCACCTTGTCGCAGGTCCTCCAAAAACATTACGAACCGGTGAGGTGCGATGGTGCGAAGAACCGCCGTGCTACTGCTCCTGGCGGTGGCGCTCAGTGGGTGCAGCCAGTACAGGCTCGCGAGTCTCCAGGACGTCGAGATCCCGAACTACGATCCGCGCCCGGTCGTCATCCCCGCGACCTGCGAAGGGTTGATCGCGCGAGTCGCCGCGGAAGGCATGTCCCGACTCACCGAAGCAGAGTCGCGGGAGGCGCTCTTCTGCCAGGGCCAGATGCTCATCCGGTCGCAGGAAGAAGAAGCCGCGTCGAGGCGACTCGAGGCGCACGCGGAGGCGGCCCGGTTCGGGCTGCAGGTGGTCACCGTCGCGGTCACCGCGTTGATCGCTGTGCTCGCCTGGGTGTTCTAGGGGGCGACGGCGAAACCGCTGCACCCTCGGAACTCACGTCTCCGGCGCGCTCCCCTTGCCCTTGCCGCGAGAGCCGAACCAGATGAGCCCGACGAAGATCCCGATCACCGCGTAAACGACCAAGGCACCCGCGTCGCGCGGGATATCGGAAAATAGCTGCCCGATCGAGATGTCGACCAGGACGGCGGAAAACGTCGTGAGCATTCGCTCCTCCGTATCGAGGGATTCGTTGCCCCCGACTTGTGCCGGAGGCGATCAGAGTGTTGACTGCGCTCTGGAATCCCGGGGAGGAGCGTTCGCGTCGTAGGGAAGTCGCTCGGCGGTGGGTCGGCAGATCGCGGAGGAACGGCGGGAAGTGGCGAGCTCGCACCGGGTCTCGGTGGAGGTGATCAGCGCGAGGCCGGCGGGCGCCAGCGCGGGTGTGCCCGTGGAGCGCCCCGCGCCCGGGTCGAGAAGGCGCTTCTGCACGCCATCGAACGGCATCGCCGGAGCGGGCGATTGCGAACTGACCGTCCACTCGTCGGCCACGGACGCAGCCGCGACCTGCCCCTCGAGCGCAATGTTCGGCGCGAACCCGAGAGCGAGCAGGAAGGCCGCGACGAGGCGGCGAGTCACTTCGCTGTAACCCGTTGGCGTGTAAGCATTCGCGAAACCTTGGTCTTCCGCCGCTCCAAGTCAAGTGGATGGCTCCGCCCGCTGGCGGGATTGATGCGTGGGTCATGACGCACCCGCAAACTCACCGAGAAGGAGGCCAGCATGACGGAGAAGCATACTGAAACCGCGACCCTCGGGGGCGGCTGCTTCTGGTGCCTCGACGCGGCGTACCGTGAGATCGAGGGCGTGCTCGACGTCGAGTCCGGATACGCCGGCGGGACGGACCCTCGACCCACGTACGAGCGGGTCTGCTCGGGTACGACGGGACACGCTGAGGTCGTACGGGTCACGTTCGATCCAGACGTCATCGGCTATCGCGATCTGCTCGATATTTTCTTCACGATCCACGACCCCACGACGCTGAACCGTCAGGGCGCGGATGTGGGTACCCAGTACCGGTCGGTCATCTTCCACCATGACGACGAGCAACGACGCATCGCGGACGAAGTGATCCGGGAGCTGGAGGAATCGAGTGCCTGGGACGCGCCGATCGTGACTGAGCTGACACCAATACCCGACTTCCATCCCGCGGAGGAGTATCATCAGCGGTACTACGAGCGGAACCCCTGGCAGGGCTACTGCCAGGCGGTCATCGCGCCCAAGATCGCAAAGCTCCGGAAGCGGCACTTCGAGCGGCTGGCTCGGAACGTACCGCCCAGCCCGCAGGCAACCCGCGATCCGCTGGGGCCAGGCGGCATCGCCGACTGAGCCCGGTTCCATTGATCCCGGCCCGAAAGGATTCTCTCCACGCTGAACGAGAACGAAGAACCGCTCGCGAACGTCCGGATCGCCACCCCGCGCACGCTCATCCGACTCGCGAAAGTCGACGAAGCGCCCGTGGTGGTGCGATATTATCTGGAGAACCGCGAACGGCTCCGCCCTTTCGACCCCGAGCGGCCGCCGACCTTCTACGAGGAGCGGTTCTGGCGCAATCAGATCCGCCAGAACGTGGATGAGTTCGTGGTCGACCGCTCGCTCAGGCTCTTCATCTTCCCGAACGACGGATCCGCGCGGATCATGGGGAACATCTCCTTCTCCAACTTCGTTCGCGGGGTCGGCCAGTACTGCACGGTGGGCTACAGCCTGGCCGGAGACGCGGAAGGGAAGGGCCTGATGGCCGAGGCGCTCGGCGCGTCGCTTGGCCACGTTTTCCGGGTGATGAACTTCCACCGGGTCGAGGCGAACTACATGCCGCACAACGTGCGGAGCGGGAAGCTCCTCCGGCGACTGGGATTCGTCGTGGAGGGATACTCCCGCGACTACGTCCGCATCAACGGCCAATGGGAGGACCACGTGCGCGCCGCCCTGATCAGCCCGGACTGGCGCGGATAGCGCACCGCCGAACCTCTGACCGATCAATCGCCAGACAGATGAGCAGCGCCGCTCCCGACGCTCCCGACCGGTCGATCCTGTCGCCGTACGTGTCCTTCACGCGGCGGGAGTGGGCGGGGCTGGGCGCGAATCTGCCGACGCCGCTGAGGGAGGCCGATCTGCTCGAGCTCCGCGGCGTGAACGAGGAGGTCTCGCTCCGCGAGGTCGCCGACATCTACGTGCCGCTGGCCGGGCTCCTGAGCATCCACGTCGAAGCCGCGCAGCGGCTTCACGCGGTCACGGAGACGTTCCTGGGCAACCTTCCCGCGAAGGTCCCATACGTGATCGGGATCGCGGGCAGCGTCGCGGCGGGGAAGAGCACCACCGCGCGGATCCTTCAGGCGGTCCTGGCGCGCTGGCCAGGTCACTCCCGAGTCGATCTCATCACCACCGACGGGTTCCTCCTGCCGAACGCGGAGCTTGCCCGTCGCGGCCTGATGGAGCGCAAGGGTTTTCCGGAGAGCTACGACGTCCGGCGCCTGCTCAAGTTCGTGGCCGACCTCAAGTCCGGAATGTCTCCGCTCAGCGCGCCGGTGTACTCCCATCTCCGGTACGACATTGTCGAGGGCGCCGAGCAATTCGTGGTCGCGCCCGATATCGTCATCATCGAGGGCCTGAACGTTCTCCAACCCCGCACCGCCACGCCCGTATTCCTCTCCGATTTCTTCGACTTTTCCATCTACGTCGATGCCGAGATGTCAGACCTGCGGCAATGGTACGTGGAACGGTTCCTGAAGCTGAGGGACACGGTCTTCCAGGATCCGGACTCGTACTTCCACCGATTCGGTTCGATCAGCGAGTCCGAGGCGCGCGCGACCGCTCTCTCGATCTGGACCGATATCAATGAGCGCAACCTCGTCGAGAACATCGAACCGACGCGCGAGCGCGCGAGCCTGGTCCTCGAGAAGGGAGAGGCGCACACGATCGAGACGGTGCGACTGCGCCGCCTGTAGGCACGGGTTCCCGCGCTTCGCGACACTGGGGATCCCCGCGTGTATCATGATGAAGTGGCGCCCCGCGAATCGATCGCGGCGGAAACTCGCCTGAAGTTGGAGGAGAAGATGGGAGACAAGGTGAAGAAGACAGAAGCCGAATGGCGTGAGCACCTCACGCCGGAGCAGTACCGGATCACGCGTGAGAAGGGGACCGAGCGCGCGTTCACCGGCGAATACAACGTCAACAAGGAGTCCGGCACCTACCGATGCGTGTGTTGCGGCGCCGAACTCTTCAAGTCCGACGCGAAATACGACTCGGGCAGCGGCTGGCCTAGTTTCTACCAGCCCGTCGCGGCCGACGCGGTGGAGACCGAGAGCGACGTGAGCCTCGGGATGCGCCGGACGGAGGTGCTCTGCCGCCGCTGCGACGCGCACCTTGGCCATGTCTTCGAAGACGGGCCACGGCCGACCGGGCTGCGGTTCTGCGTCAACTCGGCCTCGCTGGACTTCGAGCCGGAGGAGTGACCTCCAGGCCAGTGCCATTCCCGTCCATTTCCCGTCCATTTCCCGGGATTGCCCGGAACGGAACCTGCGGACGGGTATACAAAGGGCTGGTGATTGCGCAACACGGAGGAGCGAATGCGTATTGAAACAAATATCAAGGAACGAGCGGATATCGAGCAGGTTGAGCGGATCCAGGCCTTATTGGAAACGGGTACCGCCGAGATGCTTCGTAACGCTCTGTATATTTTCGCGTGGGCGGTTGAAGAGACGATGGCCGGCCGACGACTCGCAAGTGTCGATGCCTCAGGCGCGCGAGTACGCGAAATGGTGAACCCCCTGCTGGAGAGGGCGCGCCGCACGGGTGTGTACAACCTTGAGCCGGAAGGATTTCACCGGGTGTGGGAACTCATCGAGAATCCGCCTCCCCCAACTGACGCCCTTCTCTCGTTGATGCAAGACAAAGCGGACTCGGTCGAATCTCGCTAGGGATGATTGTTCGGCCGCTTCGGGAAGACGACGAACGACGAACGTTCCGAACGGGGGTTCATGCCCTCGATGATTTTCTGCTGCGGCATGCGTGGGCAACCCATCAGGTTGGTTTGAGCCGGGTCTACGTGGCCGTCGATGGTGAGGCCTCATCGACCATTCTTGGCTACCATACGCTAAGCAACACATCGCTCTCCTCAGACCGCCTCGAGGAGGCGGTAACCCAGAGGTTGCCACGCTTTCCCATTCCAGCGATCCTCATCGGGAGGTTGGCAACCGATGAGCGCCACCGAGGGAAGGGTATCGGGACCATGCTCCTCCGGCATGCGCTCAGAACCTCGGTAGTCGCCGCAGATATCAGTGCTGCGCTTGGGATTCTCGTGGACGCGAAGCAGCAAGAACTCATCGACTTCTACGAAAGGTTTGGCTTCGTCCGCATTCCTCCTCAGGTGTTCCCCCAACCCATGTTCTTGCCGATGTCATCACTTCGCCAGGCGCTCCTCCCCTAGCCGCGAATCCAATGCGGAGGGCGGTTACCAGACGTTGCACGAAGTTGTCGACCATCTCGCGCAGGTCGAGGGCGCCCCCCTCCTACTCGCGACGACTCCCTTCCAGGTAGTGGATGATCGCCTGGAGTGAACCCGCCGCCGCGCGCCGCAGCCGGGAGTCGAGTTCGGCACCGTAGACCCGGTCAACCAGCTGCTCGGAGTCGATCGGCCCGTCCCCGAGCGCCGCCCTCACCTGCCGGATCCGGTCGAGCCTGTGCCGCCGATACCGTCTCACGGCCCCGGCGGGGTCCTCAATGGTCGGGCCGTGCGCCGGGTAGGCCCGTTCCGGCGCCAGGGATTCAACGCGCGCCAGGCTCTCCAGGTACATCCGCAGGTCACCCTCGGGCGGCGCCACGAGGGCCGTATCCCCTTCGCCCATCATGAGATCGCCGACGAATAGGGCGCCGCCCACCGACTCGCCGGATCTCGTCCAATGGATGGCGATGTGCTCCGGCGCGTGCCCCGGCGTCGGCACGACTCGTAGCGTCCCGGCATCCGTCGCGACCGTCGCCCCGGCCTCCACGAACCCGTCTACCTCCACCGGCGGCCGCCCGTCGACGAGCGCGCCGCGAGCCATGCACACCGGCGCCCCGGTCGCGCGGGAGAGCGACGAGGCCGCGCCACCATGATCGGAGTGGGCGTGCGTGACGAGGATCGCCGTCGGAGTTGCGCCGGCCAGCGATCGGAGGATCGACTCCACATGCTCGCCGATATCCGGACCGGGGTCGATCACTACCGGGGCGCGCTCCCCCACGATGTACGTGCGGGTCCCGTCCAACGTCATCGGCGAGGGGTTCGGCGCGAGGAGCCACCGCGGCTCGTTGGTCATCGCGTCAGAGCGTGCGCAGTACGGCGCGGACGGGCGAGGCCTCAGCCCCAACGATCCGGAGCGGCAGCGCGATGATCTCGTAGTCGCCCGGCGGCACGTCGTCGAGAAGGAGGTTCTCGAGGATGCACGCGCCGGCGGAGAGCAGCGCATGGTGCGCGGGGAGATCCGCGGAATCAACCGGGTCGACCGACGGCGCATCGGTCCCGACGAGAACGACACCGGCGCCGGCCAGGACCTCCGCCGCCTCGGGAGTGATCCGGGGATAACGACTAGGGAATTCTCCTTCCGCCGTCTCCCACGCACCCGTTCGGAAGAGCAGACGATGCGGCTCCGGGTTCAGCACAAGAAGGTGCCGCACGAATCCCGCGTCGATCGACGGGCGCCCGCCCGCGTCAACCACTGTCGCTTTCCCGACGAAGGCGTCGAGCGCGATCCCGTCGATCCCCGCACCGTCACCGAGGACGTGACGGGGTGCATCGATGTGCGTGCCCGTATGTACGCCCATCGAGATCCGCGCGACGTTCGCGGCATGACCCGCGGTGAGGCTGCTCACCCAGGTCAACTCGAACGCCGGATCCCCCGGCCACACCGGAGTTCCAGGATGGACTGGGCGGGTGATGTCGAAGATAGCGGGCCACGCGGAATACGCGCTCAATGGCGGAGTCTCCCGATCGCCGGTATCGGGCGGTCGAATGGTGACAGCGTCGGGCCGATGTCGCCGGTGAGGGCCACCAGACGGTCCGCGAGCCCCGGGCGCGCCCGCAGCCACCCCGCGCACGCCGCGAATACGGCGGGGCGCGCGACGCAGCCTTCGACCAGCCGTTGTACCGCCGCGCCCGTACCGAAAGCGCGGCGGTGACTGCTCTCGTACGGCCGGAGATCGGCGCGTTCCAACCGACCCGTCCGGAGGCACTCATTGGCCGCCGCCGCCGCGAGGCGCGCGCCGAGTAACGCCCGGTGGATGCCCTGGCCCGTGAGCGGGTCGAAGTACCCCGCCGCGTCGCCCACCAGAAGCACGCCGGCAGTCGCCACCCCCCGGGTCGGCACGTCGAACGGCCCGGTCGACTTCGCGGCCGATACTCTCGTCGCGCGACAAAGATACGGGCACGCCGCCGCGAGCCGATCGAAACAGCCGGCCGGGTCTCCGTTCAGCATATCCGCGAACCTGGCCTCGATCACGAGGACCACGTTCGCCGCGCCGCCACCCAGCGGCGCGATGCCGACACATCCCCATTCCGTCATCCACAGGATCCCGGTGCTCGCGGGCAGATCCGCGCCCGCGACGTGCGCGGTGATCGCGATTTTTCGCAACCGCGGTGGGCGCGCCACGAGCCCCATCCGCCGCGCGACCACTGACCGCAGCCCGTCCGCGCCCACCACCAGCCGCGCCGGGATTCGTCGCCCATCCGCGGTCGTGACGCCGGTTGCCCGCCCGTCGGCCACGATTGGCGCCGTCACCCGCACGCCGGTCTCCACGCGCGCACCCGCTGCCCTCGCCATCTCCACCAGCGACGCGTCGAACGCCGCCCGGTCCATCGCGATACCGAACTCCCCGTCCGGATACCGGCCCTCGAAGGGAGAGGCCGTTATCGCGTGAACTCGCCAGCCGGCGATTCGATCGTGGGGGAGCGAGAGGATGCGCGGGAGGAGGCCGAGCTCCGCCAGCTGGCGGACGGCCCCGGGGTTGATCGACTCGCCGCACGGCTTCGACCGCGGGAAACTGGCCCGGTCCACGAGCAGGACGTCGTGGCCGGCGCCCGCCA
>CAZUVK010000062.1:12429-15691 GCA_964623785.1 uncultured Gemmatimonas sp.
GGCCCGGCAGCTCAAGATCGCCCTTGCCCGCCTACTGGCTGCGCTGCGCCTGCCCGCGGGTGACGCTGGGGACCACCAGGCCGGGGCCCGCCAGCAACGCAGCGGTGACCGAGCCGGCAGGACCCGCCCCGACCACCACCGCGTCCCACGTGACTTCTCCACGATCCACCAGCCCCACCTCCGGAGATGCGTTCACGCGATACCCGCCTCGGGCGGACCAGACAGCGTCCGATCCAGCACGGCGGACAGCCGGAAGATCGGCTCCCGCCGGGCGCGCACCGGCTCACCCACTGCGTCCGCCATGAGCGCTGCCACCTCGCCTGGAGTGAAGGCGGCCCGTACGGATGCGGGGCCGTCGTGCCGGGTCACGGGGTGAGACCGCCACAGGGTGGCCGCGAGGAGCCGGGCGCCCAGAAGCGCCGGCCGCGAACGCGAAAGATCCGTCACGACGACTCCCCACCGCGCCACCCGGTCCATCTCCGAGATCACCCGCGCCGCGTCTCCCCGTTCGAAGTGATGCAGCGCCGTGTGGCACATCGCGATATCGAATGTCCGGTTGCCGAACGGGAGATCCAGCGCGTCACCCTCCACGATCTCGATGTCCGGGTCGCCGTGCGTGGACTTCTTCGCGGCTTCGACGGTCCTCGCGTGCCGGTCCAGCCCGACGATGCGGAGCGGCACTTTCCTTCGTCGTGCGGCAGCGGCGAGCGCGATGGGCAGATCCCCGCTCCCCGTACCCACGTCGAGGACGCGAACATGGGAACCTGGCACTCTGCCGGCCACTTCCAGAACCAGCCGGGTCGCCGTCCGCCTTCCACCGAGCCAGCGGTTCACCGCCCGCAGGTCCGCCAACCCCCGCGCCAGCTCGCCGGGATCGATATCCGGCCGGTCCATCAGCTCGTGCTCGCGCGCCCGCGCGAAGGTCACGTCGATCCTCCAGAACCGCCCCGGCCCGGGCCGTTCCCGACGCGCCGGCGCACACCGGCCACAAGCCGCGCCCGACCGGCGGCATCGATTGCGGACTCGCCCCGCCCGCCCGTCACGGACGGTCCATGTACTCGAAGTCGCTGATGGAGATACCGTAGCGGGTGCTCCGGCGAATCTGTGGATCGCGCCGCGCTGTCCGCCCGATCGCCTGGCCGACCCCGATGCTCACCGACAGATCCCGGAAGCTGGTACCTCGCTCGATGGGGAACCCCACGTCCAGCCGGAAGGTCTGCCGCGAACCCGGGGGGAACGCCGCGCGGATTCCCGCGCCGAGGCTCGAGCGAAGTGACGACCCATTGACGAACGGCGCGTGCCCCGGCCAGATCTGCCCCACATCGATGAACGTCACGGTGCCCAGGTCCAGCAGCTCCGGCAAGGGCCATCCGAGGTTGGTTCGATGTTCGACCGACCCGACGATCCGCCTCCCGCCAGGGTCCAGATGCCACGGCTGTCCCCGCAACCCCGCCACGCCGCCGAGCGAAAGCTGGAACGGCACTCGGCTATGCCATCCCCCCAGCGCGGACACGCTGGTGACCCATGTATGCCTGGAGTCCGGGCTCGGCCGCAGGTACGCCCAGAGGTCCAGCTCGCCCAGCATGTCATGCCACTCCGGAAGGCCTTCGATCGCCTCGTATGCTCGCCGCCCCTCGAAGCTGAACGTGCCGCCCACGATGAATCGCTCCGCCGCTTCCCCCGCGGCGAACAGGCGGAGCCCGACCGCTACATCGCGATCGTCCGATAACATCGGGAGGGTCGGGCCGAACGATGCCTCGGCCTCGACCCCAAGGCGGATGTCCTCGTTGCCGTTGATGGTATCGATGGAACGCCGTCGCACGAAGTGCACGTTGCGCTGGCCCGTCACCATCATCAGCCGCACGCTCGATACCGGAGTCCAGGCCGCGGGAAGCCGCAAGGTTCCCAGGGGTTCGCCGGCCTCGCTCCCATCGGCGAAGCTGGGTTCATCCGGGTACCGGATCCGCTCGCCCGCCACCGCCGCTCCGATCATCGTGTGACGGTAGCGCTCGCGACCCCAGCGGAATGCGGCGCCCACCTCGAACTGCTCGCGGCTGACCGGTACCCAGATTCGCTGGATCGCGTCGCCCGCACCGGGCATGAGGAGTTCGAAGTACCGGTCCTGCCGGTCGATCGATTGCCGGACGGCGACCCTCCCCGTCTCCCCGACGAACGGGTAGAAGAACGACTGGTGATAGCTGTGGCCGACTTCGGTCCGCGCCGCGCCCAGCCGCAGGTCCCAGCGTGTATCGAAGAGCTGCGGGGTAGAGTACGAAACTCCGAAGACCGCCTCCTCCTTCTCCCGCTCGTAGAAGACCCCCACGTGCTGACCCGTGCCGAAGACGTTGTCCTCCACGAGCCTCAATCCACGCAGGCCCACCTCCCCGTCGGAGGCGAACGTCGGCTCCACCCGGGTCGACCACTCATCCCGCGTGTCCACGCGAACCTGTACGTCGCCATCGGGAAGCCTGATCCCATAGATGTTCGCGTCGGCGATAAACCCGAATGCGCGAAGCAGCCGCTCCGAGTCGCGGAGAACGTCCATCTCATAGCAGTCGCCAGGCTCGAAGAGCAGTTCGCGCGCGATGACCTCGGCACGCGTCTGGGCGTGGAGCCCATTCGCCATCCGGAACGCCCACGCGAAACGGCCACCCCGACTCGGGTCGGAAAGGTCGAACACGGAGTGGTTGTCGACCACAACTTCGGCGATCCGACCGTCGGAGCAGATCGTTGGTGCCGGTGCCTCCGCTGGCTCCTGCGTCGCGGGCGGGTCCCGCACCCCGGCTGGCTCCTGCGCCTCGGCTGGCCCGGCGGATGCATGCGCTGCGAGCAGCCACACCATGCAGGCCACCATCGGGGCAACGCACCGCCCACACAACCGGCACCTTTCGCGCGGCTGATCCGGGCGGCCGGGAGCCGCGGGCTGAGGGTACGTATCGCTCTGCATTCGTGATGAAACGTGCAATCTCCGCACCCCGCTACGACTGGCCGAGGCCCCGCCGTGACGCGAGTGTCGTGAATCATTCGGGCCGGTCGATTGACCGGCGGTCTCTCACCGCGTAGCCTTTCAGCTCGGCTGACGGAATGTCACCGCCCCCACCTCGAGGACGATGTCACGATACCGACAGGACGCGTTGGACTATCATAGCGCGGGACGCCCGGGCAAGATCGCCGTCGTGCCCACGAAACCGGCGATCTCCCAGCGCGACCTCTCTCTGGCCTACTCGCCGGGCGTGGCCGAACCATGCCTCGAGATCGTCAA
>CAZUVK010000063.1:0-2970 GCA_964623785.1 uncultured Gemmatimonas sp.
ATCTTCGCTGGCTCGGCCTCTTGATAACGCTTTTTTCTTGCGGGATCGCCGCGACCCCGGCGTTCGCTCAGGAACTTGGCCACAAGCTTCTGGGCGGCGTCGGCGTTACCGCTGGGGTTCAGGCCGAGCCGGGCCTTTACGTTCTCGATCGCCTGGTCTTCTATGGCGCCGATCAGGTCCGTGATCGCAACGGCGACGTCATCCCGATCGTCGGCCTGGATATCGACGCAGTCGCCAATGTGTTCGGCGTCGCGTACACGAGGAAGCTCGCGGCGGGACAGTTCTTCAGCGCCGCGGTCGGCGTTCCCGTGGCCAGCCTCTCGGTCGACGTTGACCATCCGTACATCACCCTCGAGGACGCCGGCTTCGGCGATGTCTTCGTGCAGCCGATCAAGCTCGGGTTCCGGTATCCCGCCTTCGACATCGTGGGGTCGTACGCCTTCTATGCGCCGACCGGCCACTTCGAGCCGGCGGGTGCCAGTGTCGGGCGCGGCTACTGGACCCACGAGTTTTCGGTGGGTGGTGCGATCCGCCCGAGCCCGACCTGGCGCGCCTCGGCTCTGGTGAGCTACGACCTCAACATGCGGAAGCGGGGGGTCGACATCACTCGGGGCAACACGGTCCAGATCCAGGGAGGCGTCGGCGGCACGGTGCGGCAGGCGATCCATCTCGGGATCGCGGGGTTCGCACTCTGGCAGGTCACCGAGAACTCGGGCTCCGACCTTCCGCCCATCGCCGACGGCGCGCGCACGCGGGCGTTCGGCCTCGGGCCCGAAACCGGCATAACCGTCCCATCGATCCGCACCCGATTCGACGCGCGCTACGAATGGGAGTTCGGCGTCCGTTCGCGCCAGGACGGCGCGATCCTCGTGCTCAGCGCGACGTTCCTCGCGTGGCGGCCCGAGCCGGTTCCGCCGGCCCGACCTGCCCCTCCATCGTCGTGACGTCGCGCATCATCCGCCGGATCGGCCCCACGAGCGCGGCCAGGATGGCGGTGGCGATGAACAGCGACATCGCGGTCCGGAAAAACAGCTCCGGCATCTGCTCGAGGTTCTCCGGGTCCACGTTCCCGCCCACCAGGCCCGCGATGAGGTTCCCGAGCGCGGCCGCCATGAACCAGACGCCCATCATCTGGCCCACGAACCGGCGCGGCGAGAGCTTTGTCATCGAGCTCAGACCGACGGGGCTCAGCGAGAGTTCTCCCATCGTCTGCAGCAGGTAGCTGAACACAAGCCACCATGGCGACACGCGGAACCCGGGCCCGCCATCGATCACGAGGTTCGCCGCCACCACCATGATCAGGAACCCGAGCCCGCCGAAGAAGAGCCCGAACGCGAACTTCGCCGGGCTCGACGGGTCACGGTTCCGGTTCCCGAGCGCGATCCAGACGGCCGCGAACACCGGCGCCAGGAGGATGACGAAGAAGGAGTTCGCGGCCTGCAGCCACGAGGCGGGCATCTCCCAGCCGAACACGACCCGGTCCGTGAAGTCGAGCGCGAACAGGTTCAACGATGTCGGGGCCTGCTCGAACGCTGACCAGAAAACGACGGCCGCGAGGAAGAGCACGAGGATCACCGCCACGCGCTTCCGTTCGTCGGTGTCGAGTCCGGCGAAGAAGAACAGGTAGACGAAGCTCGCCAGCGCGATCGCCAGGATGACGCCGGTCATGCTCCCCGCGACCGCGACGGGGTTGATCGGGAACACACCGAGGCTCGCGAGCAGAACGACGACCGCCAGCGCGCCGAGCGACACGAGCGAGATAGTCTTCACCCGCCGCCGTTCCGCGGCCTCCGCGGATGGCAGGGCGCCCACGTCGCCGAGCGTGCGGCCCGCCCCCGCGCGGAACCAGGCGAGGCCAATCAGCATCCCGACGCCGGCGACCCCGAAGCCGTAGTGCCACCCGACCTGCTCTCCCAGGAACCCGGTCAGGATCGGCGCCGCCAGCGCGCCGATGTTGATCCCCATGTAGAAGATGGAGAAACCCGCGTCGCGCCTCGCTCCGCCCTCGGGGTAGAGCTCTCCGACCATCGCCGAGATGCTCGGCTTGAGCAGGCCGGTGCCGAGAACGATGAGGATCAGCCCGATGAAGAACGCCGTTTGCGACAGGACGGCCGAGAGCGCGATCGCCAGGTGGCCGGCGGCGATGAGGAGCCCGCCGTACCATACCGCCCGGCGCAGGCCGAGCCACCGGTCGGCGATCCACCCGCCGGGCAGCGCCGACAGGTACACGCTCGATGCGTAGATCCCCACGATCGCCGCCGCCGTCTGCCGGTCGAACGCGAACCCGCCGCTGGTCAGTGCGGCGGTCATGAAGAGGATCAGGAGCGGGCGGATCCCGTAGAACGAGAACCGCTCCCACATCTCCGTGAAGAAGAGCGTGGAAAGGCCTTCGGGATGACCGAAGAATCGACGTCCCGGGGATGGACGCCCGGCGCCAAGCACCGTTTCGTCGTGGACGAGCCGCGCGGTATCGGGGGTCAGCGAGTTCGTATCGTCGCCTGGCGGCATGGGGGGCGCCCTCTACGGGATGCTGGCTGGATGACGCCTTCGGTCGTTGTCGTTCCGGAGCCGATGGAGTCGAGGGGCGACTCGGGCGCGCGGAACGCGACGGGACGTGTGGCGTGCCTGGATTCCAGAGGCCATTCCACCGGGCCTCGTTCCAGCCAACATACGTTCGGACAGCGCCTGGGGCGATCCTTCGCCGGAAGGTCGGATCGCCCGCCCGGTCGATGCGCACCTCCTGGCCTTCCGCCGAGTGCCGAACGCCCGCGGCCGCCATGGGGTACCAGCTCCCACGGTGCCGTCAGGATCACGCGACGATCGACGTCAGGCCTTCCCCGCCAAACGCGATAACTCCGGTCGATGGTCCGTTCGACCCGAACCATCCGGGCATATGCGACTCATTCAGATATTCACCGGCACGGCGATCGCGGCGACCGGTGGTCCCGAGGCGGCGCTATGGATCTTCGC
>CAZUVK010000063.1:2980-8521 GCA_964623785.1 uncultured Gemmatimonas sp.
GCGTGTGCGTTCGGTGTCGCCGGTTGCGGCTCGCCAGTCGTGCCCCCGGCGACTCTCGTGATCAACGAGGTCTCCAGCCCGGTGGAGACCTCGCGTCGCGATCCCGTCACGATCCTGGCTGGGCGCGTCGAGGGCGACGCACTCACCATCGACGTCGAGTACGGCGGCGGGTGCGAGGATCACGAGTTCTCTCTCGTGGGGTCGGGCGTCTTTCGCGAAACCTTTCCTGTCCAGACCGACCTCACCCTCTACCACGACGCGAAGGGCGATGTCTGCCGAGCGCTCGTAAGGAGGACGCTCGAGTTCGACCTGACTCCGCTGAAAACGCTCTATCGCGGGGCATACGCGACCGGGAACGGAATCATCGCCATTTCCCTCTACGCCGCATCCGGGCAGAATGCCCCCGAGACATCTTTCCGCTACGAATTCTGATACGCGGGCCAGCCAGTCCCCGTGACCGATCAGTGGGATTCGTTGGCGCCAATCGGAGTGGGCGGCGGCGCATCGGGGGGAAGCGCATGTGCGCGCCGTAGCAGGGGCGGACGGTCCGACCGCCGCTACGGCGTCGCCGCGTCGGTGGAATCTTCGGGCTCCGGTCGATACTCCGGCGGCAATCGGATCACCGTCGTGTCCGCTGGGCTCGGGAGCGACCGTGTCATCGATACCGCGCTGAGCCCTGGCTGGAACCCGAGCGGCTCCCGGATCGCCGTGGCGTAGTCGGTCGACGCGATCGCGCCGATTTCCAGGAGGCCTCGGAGTACCTCGTTTCGCCTCGCGCCGACCGCGCCCGGCATCTCGGACGGCCGCATGATGCGCGGCTCGAGCAGTAGACCGGCGAGCGTGGCGGCCTCACTCAACGTCAGATCCCGAGGGTCCTTCGCGAAATACTCGGTCGACGCGTGGTAGATGCCATACAGGCTGAAGTCCCGGATCTCGCCCAGCTCAACGCGGTTGAGGTACAGCTCGACCAGGTCCTCGTCGAACGTCCTTCGCTCGAGGACGGGTGCCATCACGAGTTCCTTTGCTTCTGCCATCAATCCTTCGCCCAGCAGGTGGATCTGTCGCACGAGTTCGCGAGACAGGGTCCTCCCTTCGTTCCGGCCCCGGAAACGCCCCGTGGCTTCCGCCCCGCGATCGGCGACAGCGAGGAAGACGTCCGGTACGTAGGCGGGGAGATCCTCGATCGGGACCCAGTCGGGGCGCGCGCTGGCTTCCGCCCGCTGGAGGAGGATGCCGCCTCGAATCTGCCGATCCATCCCGACCGCGAAACCGGCAACCCCGCCGAGCACGACGAAACCCGCCGCGACCAGGATCAGCAACTGACCCCAGTTCTCGGGAAGTGGTGTGACTTCCTTTCGCGCGCTGGTGAGGCGGCCCCCACGCTTGGGCGGCTTGCCGCCAAGCAGCTTTCCTCGCTTCGTCAACCAACCCCTCCCATAGGCGCCATCGGCCGATCGCGACAGTTTGGACTCCGCAAGCCCGGCGATGTGGAAACACGCCAGCGACGACCACCGCCCCTGCGCTTCCCTCGCCCGACGGCCTCAATACCGACAGCAACGTAGGAGCACGGCGCCGTCACGGGCAATTCCCATTCCGACCGATAGCCCTCGCGAACCCATTTCGCCACGTCGGGAAGCTGGTCGTCGCCGCGTTCCGGTGTCGACCCGCGCGCCGGCCTGACACTCCGCTCCGTCGTGTTGCCCCGACCCCCCGATTCCGTTACCGTTCCCGGTGGCAAATCGTGGTGCGAACCTGACTTCCGAGCAATGGGAAATCCCGGCTCCACATATTATCGCCGCGGTTTCGGCCTCACTCGCGAAATCGCTCCGATCGTTGAGGCTGAATACCATAGCGGCCTCGTTGACCGCGTTCGCGCGGCCGGTAACCGGCTCGAATTCGGAGAGGGCGATTCCCGCCTTTCCGTCCGGCTCGCGGATTCCTTCGGTTTCTGCTACGGCGTCGACCGGGCGGTGGACTATGCGTATCAGACGCGTGCCCACTTCCCCGATCGCAGACTCCTCCTCGTGGGGGAGATCATCCACAACCCGCACGTCAACGCCCGGATGACGGAGATGGGGATCGAATTCCTCCATCCTGGCGACAACGGCCGATTCAGCTTCGACGGGATCGATCCTGACGACGTGGTGATCCTGCCAGCTTTTGGCGTCACGCTCGACGACTTCGCCGCCCTCTCCGCGATCGGGTGCTCTCTCGTCGATACCACATGCGGCAGCGTCCTCAACGTCTGGAAGCGAGTCGACCAATACTCGCGCGACGGGTTCACGGCCCTGATCCACGGAAAATTCCGGCACGAGGAGACCAAGGCGACCGCTAGCCAGGTCTTCAGGCATCCGGGCGGCCATTACCTCGTCGTATTCGACATGGCCGAGACCCGGCTCGTGCTCGACTACATCGAGCGAGCCCCCAGTGCCCTCTCGCGGGAGGAGTTCCTCGCCCACTTCGCCGAGAAGTCGTCTCCGGGGTTCGATCCGGATCTTCATCTCTCGCGGATCGGTTGCGCAAATCAGACCACCATGCTTGCCGGCGAGTCCCTCGCCATCGCCGCCGAAGTCGGGCGCTCGCTCGAGCGCCGCTACTCGGCGGATCCGGGATTCGACATCGCGAATCACTTCCGTTCGTTCGATACCATCTGCTCCGCCACCCAGGAGCGCCAGGATGCGATCCTGGAGATGATGGAGGCTCCGGACGGACCACCCGACGTGATGGTCGTGATCGGCGGATACAACTCGTCGAATACGAACCACCTCGCCGTTATCTGCGCCCGCTACACCACCACCTACCATATCGCCGACGCCGACAGAATCGATCCCGCGAGTGGCACGATTCGGTTCAAGCCAAACGGGACGCTCCAGGGCGCACCCGAAGTCGAGGCCGTGGATTGGCTGCTGTCCGGGCCGCTCTCCGTGGGGCTAACCGCCGGCGCGTCGACACCCAACAACAAGATTGGCGAAGCGATCGAGCTGATCCTCGCATCGCGTGGTCTCGTCGCTGTTCCCGCACACAATCCCATCGGCTGATTGCCGGCGCTTCCCGCGCGGGTCAGCCGATACACCGGTTCACCGAAAATCCCTACCCATCCAGGTCGGACCGCCGGCGACGGCATCAATCGCCGCCGCCGGCCCTCCGTGGCTCAGTGCGTGAAGTAATACACGGCCACGCCGATCACCGCCCCGGCAACCACGACTCCGACGAACCCGAATGCGAGCGTGAATCCCGCCGCGGCCGGGCTGATTCCGGCCGAGATCGTCACCAGGTCCTTCTCACGCAGCGCCTGGACACCCATGTCCTCCAGGTCCAGCGCGTTCCATGCCTTCGAAGCAGTTGCGTTCATTTGCCCTCCTCCATCGTGCGGGTTGGAGGACCTGTTTCTTCACCCGAAGATCGCCGGGCCCAGGAGTCGGTAGCCGATGAAGATGCCAACCGCCGCCGCGAGCGCGATGAATCCGACTACGAGCCCGGGATGCTGCCGGTACGCCGAGCGAAACTGGCCAAGGATCAGGTCCATGAGATTTCATCCGTTGAAGTGTGAACTCCCTGCCGTCACTGGCCGAACAACGCTGGCCCAAGCTCCGCGTAACCGAACGCGAAGCCGGCCTTGAAGCCCGCCACGAAGAACATCGCGTACTGCAGCGCCGCCGGGACCGTGCCGCCCCGAAACTCCTCCAGCTCGCTCGGGCTCAGCTCGGTCAGGTCCGCATACGGTTCCAGCTTTGTCGACAACATGGTCACCCCCTCCTGTCGCGGGTTCTCTCAGGTATCGCGAACGTGCACGGCCGTGCGACGAGGAGTATACCGAGATACCGCCCCCTGGTCTTGGAGGGGATCACATTGTTCTTGCCGACCGGATCACACCGACATAGGAGGCCCATCGAGTACGTTGGCCCGCACCCAGCGTTCAAGGAGCCATTCCCATCCCATCGTGTCGCGGACCGCGGCCGGAGTCGTGCCGAACAGGCGCTTCATCTGATGACAGAGCGCCGAATGGTCGGCGTACCCCAGCGTGCACGCATGCGCCAGAATCGACTTCTCGGGCTCAAGTTGGATCTGCATCGCGGCGTGAAGCCCGCGGGCCGCCTGCAACCACCGGCTCGGCGCCGGCAGGCCCTTCTTCCGGAACCGGAACCGCGTGCTCGATTCCGCCGCGCCAATCTCCCTCAGCAGGCCGCTCACCTCACGATGATACGGCGCATCCGAAAAGATATGCGCAATCAGGTGATTCAACGTTGGTGTCAGGCGGAGCCCGAAGAGTGACAGCCACTCGACGACGTCCGGCCCCAGCGTCTGGGTATCCGTGAGGGGTCGACGGAGCGACTCGCCCAGCGGAGCGTTCCCCGCCACCACCGCACGGATTGAAGACCGGGCGGCCTGGCCGGCGAGGAACAACCCGTCCGGTATGTCCGGTCCCAGAGAAAGGACCACAGGCACCGCGGGATGTCGCCGTCGGAGCCCACGAACCGCTTCCGAGCAATCCGTCCAGTTGATGTTGCGCGCCGTGATGTGCAGCGCCAGAACCGATCCGGGTACGATCTTCGTCGTGTCGACTTCGCGCACCATGACGGCCGTCGCGCTCGGTGTGTAAGGCGGCTTGAGGTGCAGGATGGGATAGACCGGCCCCGGGCGATCGAGCGTCCGGGCTACGCCGTTCGGCCCTGAAGGGTGCGAGTGATGCGGGGACCTGCTGATCCTGGGTGAGGGCGGTGCGTACGAGGCATTCATCTTTCGGTCGGTGGCATGTGGGTGGGACGGCGTGCTCCACCACGGACCGTCGGGCGGCGTGTCGCTTTGCCACCCGACGGGTTGATCGACTCATCCCGGGCACGACTGCGGTTGCACTGCATCGTCAACTGAGCGGAACGGTGGGATTGTTCGTGGAGGGCGAGCATGTTCGACTCGCCGGGGATGTGGACGGGTGCCCTGGATGAACGACCCCCATCGGCGCGGTGGACTCTCGCCGCTGGAGCCGGTAACTCAAGCAACCCGCGTTCCGGAATGGGGCCGGCCGGGGAATGGAGTCCCGCCTCCCGCCTGCCCCGCGGTGGCCGGCGGGAGGCGGGGAATCCGCGCCCGCGGTGGCGGCCGGACAGACGTCGCGATGAGACAGTCCGCTGGCGCGTAGACTCAATGGGTACGTGGACGCGCGCCCGCGCGTGGGCACTCGCGCGAACGCGCGGGATACTCACCATCCCGGCGCCGCTCACCGCCGGGATCGTCCACCTCATCGCCAGGTGGCGACGACGCGGCGAGACCATTGTCACCCCCTCTCCCGAACCATCCCCGCCACGGTTCGTCCTTGCGCATCGTCGGCGGTCACTCCCCCGAGGGCGGTGCCGCGCCGCCCCGGTGACATTCTCATCCGTCGGATGTAACCGTGGGGTACAGTTGCGTCCAGGGGGATCACAACCTTGTCTCCTCAAATGTTCGTTTTCATATTCGATCCGTCCGTGCGGTCACTTCATTGGCAGCCGATTCCAGAGCCATGTCGATTCGCGTCGCGGTGATCACGTTGAGCGACTCATTCGC
>CAZUVK010000063.1:8531-15623 GCA_964623785.1 uncultured Gemmatimonas sp.
ATTCGCGGAAGTATGGGCGCAACTCGCCCGCTACGCTGGGGCGGAGGCGGAGATCGCCTCCGAGGTGGGTGATATTCGCGCGTTGCAGGGGATGTGCGGAGTGATCGTCGCCGCGGGGGGCGCCGAGCGAGAATCCATCAGGACGATCAGGGACCTCCAGGCGGCGCACGCTCCCGATGTCATCGTGGTCGGTGCCGAGACCAACTACCGCCTCGTCGCCTCCATCCTTCAGGCCGGAGCCGACAACTACTTCGCGATGCCCGAAGACATGGGCCTCTGCCGCGGATGGCTCGTCGATCGGGTTGAGCGAATGATGGACCGGCGGAAGGCTGAGCTTTTCGCCTCCGACGAACGCGACCGATTCGACTTCTCGCGCGTCATCGGTAGTAGCCCGCGGCTGATCGCGGCGCTCAAGCGGACCGCGAGGGTCATCCCTCGTGGCTCCGCCACCGTCCTGATCACCGGTGAAACCGGAACCGGAAAGGAATTGATCGCACGCGCGATCCACTACAACAGCGCCCGCGCAACGGGTCCCTTCGTCGAGATCAATTGTACCACGCTCCCCGAAAACCTTCTCGAGGCGGAACTCTTTGGCTATGAGCCGGGCGCGTTCACCGATGCCCGCGTGTCCAAACCCGGCCTCTTCGAAGTCGCCAGCGGCGGAACGTTGTTTCTTGATGAGATCGGTGACCTGTCGTTCCCTCTTCAGGGGAAACTCCTGCGAGTCCTCGAAGAGAAGCGGGTGCGGCGACTCGGTAGCATCCGCGAGATCGATGTCGACGTGCGGGTCGTTGCCGCCACCCACGTCGACCTGCCGACCGCGATGGCCGACGGCCTCTTCCGGAACGATCTCTTCTATCGCCTTAATGTCGTCCCCATCCGCCTCCCGGCGCTGCGGGAACGCGGCGACGATGTGCTGATCCTCGCTGAACACTTCCTCGAGCGATTCACCCGCCAGTACGAGGTTCGCAGAATGACGCTCCCGCCCGACATCAAGCGCTCGCTCCGAACCCATACCTGGCCAGGCAACATCCGCGAGCTTCGCAACTCCATCGAACGGGCCGTGCTCCTCGGCGACGGCAACCTCTTCGTCGAGGACCTCTTCCCCGAAGACATGCCCGTCGTGTCGAGCGGCCCATTGCCATTCCCGGCCTCGCTGCAGGTCATCGAGGAGGCGGCCGCCCACGCGATGCTCGCCCGATGCGGGGGCAACAAGAGCGAGGCCGCCAAGGCTCTCGGAACTAGCAGAAAGCATCTCTATACGCTCCTCACCCGCGCGGAAAAGGAGAAGAGGTGATGTACAGCGCCGCCCGTCTCGATACGGTAAACACTGATGCTAAGCGATACGCCGACAGCCGTCGGTACGACTTGGTTCTGGCGTCTGTGGAGACCGTCCCCCGAGACCAACTCGTCAAGGACCCACAGCTGTGTCTTCTGGCCATTAACGCGCTGAGGAGGCTACAGCGGTCCTCAGAAGCAGCCGACCTATTGGTTGCTATGGAGCCATTCGTCCGAGAAGCGCGCGACCCAAACGCCCTCCGTAGATGGCAGAATGGATACGCAAGCTACTTGAGTCGCCAAGGGAGGACGACGGAAGCAAAACTACTGTTGGACGAATGCTTGAGTAGTGCCGAAAGTGCAGGGGACAGTCGTACGGTTGTAATGGCCTGCAATACCCTTGGCTTGCTCGCCATCACAATTGGTGAAGTGGAGGAGGCGACGCAGTATTGGCAGCGAGAGATCGTTGCGGCTAGGAGAATCGGTGACCGCGCGAGCGTAGGCTATGGACATTACAACATTGGCGTAGCATTGCGCGAGGTGGATAAGCTCGCTGAGGCCTCGACGCACTTCTTCCTTGCGCAAGAGTACATCGTGGACACGGGCACGGAGGAAGAGAACTTGTTGATGGCTTGCGAGCGAGCAATGCTTTTACTGGCCCTTAGCGACCCGTACCAGGCGGAGATGTCGATTCGCAGTACCTTGCGAAGGGCGATAGCGATTGACAATCGTGACCTTCAACAGGTTGCGCGAAGAGTCCTTGGCGCCGTCCTCTTAGCAAGGAGTAACTTCGAAGAAGCACGGATCATTCTGGAGGAGGCAGCCGAGTATTGGAATAGGAAGCCGAATCTGTTAATCGAGGAAGAAGTGAATGTGGATCTTGCGGTCATCGCAATCGCGCAGCGGCGATTCGATGCGGCTGACCGCTACCGGCAGAGAATTGTGGAATACTGTGAGGCGGTGGGAGCGGGCAAGCGGCTCTCCAAGGCAATGGAGAAGATTGAGGCGGCCACGAGAACGGTCATGCTGCCCCCGCAGGGGGTGGACTATGCTGAGGGTGTCGGCTGAAACGCGGCCACGAGCGTCGTAAAGAGGTCCAGCAACGTAGGATCGAATGAACCTTCGTCCGCGATCATCAGGGCGAGGGCCTCGTCGTGCGACAATGGTGTACGATAGCTGCGCGTCGAAGTTAGCGCATCGAAGACATCGGCGATGTGTAGTATGCGGGCCGAATACGGAATGGCCTCCGCCGCCAACCGGTCCGGGTAGCCGCGTCCGTCCCAGCGTTCGTGATGGGATCGGACCATTGGGCGAATGTCCCAAGGAAACTCGATCGATGCCAAAGTCTCATATCCTACTATCGTGTGGCGTTCCATGACCGCACGTTCCTCATCGGTTAGCCGCCCCGGCTTGTTGAGAATCTCTTCTGGCACTTCAATCTTGCCGACATCATGCAGGAATGCACCCATACGAAACCATCGTAGCTCTTGCTCTCCCATTCCGGCCTGAGCCGCGAGCTGGCACGCATACTCGGCAACGCGTTGGCAATGGCCGCGAGTGTACCGGTCCTTGGCTTCGATTGAATCGCCCCACATTGCAACCAGCGACAAGAAGTCCGATTCGAGCTGCTCGAACCGCTTTGCAATGTCAGCTTGCTCTTGCTTGGCCTGCAGAGTAGCAAAAAGAGCATGCGCGCGATTTAGCGACTCGAGCGCCTCTCGGTTCCGATCCTCCCCGCGAAACAACAACGCAAGCTCTCGATTGGCATCCGCCTCAATCAACGGATGTCGAAGTTCGGCAGCGAGGGAAATGGCTTGACGAAAGTGTGATTCGGCTAGGTATGGCTTCCCGGTATCCCGATAAATAACACCATAGGACTTCAGCGCATCGGCCTTCAATTGGCCGTTTGCCAACCGACTCGATATCTCGAAGGCCTCATCGCAACTCATGCGGGCACCATCGAGATCACCAAGTGCCAAGAGGAGTTCCGTACGATTCGTGAGGACAATCCCCTCCACTTGTACATCGCCAATCGAACGACAAATGCTGAGGGCTCGATCGAGCGAGTGTGCCGCATTGTCGTAGTCCGAAAGATCGGTATACAACATTCCTAGGTTGTTCAAGACTCGAGCGACCCGCTGGTCGTTGCCTATTGATTCGTAGTCAGCAAGTGCTTGTCCGTAGTGCTCCAGCGCAATATGGAGGTCACCACGGATGTTAGCGATAATGCCAAGATTCAGTTCGACATCTCCTCCCGTTTGGCGGTCACGCGCTGCGGAAGCGAGGTCGCGCGCATCACCAAAGTATGCCTCTGCGGAGTCGATGTCGCCGCTTCGCTGATTCAGAACGCCAAGGCCATTGAGGGCTCGTGCGGATCTGGAATCGTCGGAGTTGACCGAGGCGATTGTATGGGCGAGCTCAAAATACTCGGCGGCTAACTCTTGGCTACTACGAGTACTATAGAGGAACGCGATCCGGAGAAGGGCCTCCAAGATCTCGTCGAGTCGTCCCGACCGCCAGCCAGCATCGTACAGGCCTTCGAAGACGTCAACGGCGGCCTGCCATTGACCGGTTTTCTCGTATGCCGTGGCGCGATCGAGGAGTAGTTGTGTGCGGTGAAACATTCCAAATATGTAGTCTGCTCACTTGGCAAGCGAAAGGGCCCCATACCGCGGGACCCTTTCGCGCCATTCCGGCCAAGGATCGAGCTAACCCTCGCCGTTCGCGAAGACCCCACCGTTCCCACTATCCGGGGCCGGCGAGGTCGGGCTCTGCGAACACCCGGCGGCCAGGATGAGGATTGCCAAGGCGGACGCAGCCGCCTTGAGGACGGTTCGCTTCATGTCGAGCTCCTTGAGTCCTGCAGTGAAGTTTCGGCACCTTGAGGGCGCCACGAGAACCCGCGACACGCGAGTTCCCGAAGCCGGAGGCGCGACGGGCGCCCCGGGCCATTCCCAGCAACGATTTTGTGTGTGAGATATCGTTCCACTCGCAGAGTAGTGCCCCAAGGGAGCGGTGTCAATATTTCTCACAAAAGGAGCGCACCCCCGTGCCCTGATCGTTACATGCCTAACATAGAGGTGGGCGCCCGTCGGTGGCCGGCGGGTTGTGGTCGAAGCGTCGAGGGACGGGAGGATGACGGACAGCAACAACGCCCCCGGCCAGAGCCGGGGGCGTATTGCGGTGCGAGCGTCAGTACCAGATATCCGGTGCCAGGCGCCGGCGGGACTCCCGGCCTCAGCTCCTGGCGGGAGCCGATCGGACGGGTCTAGTGGCCGCCACCAACGCGCCCCGTGACCACACGAAAGTTGTGGTTCCACGTCGCCAGGATACCACCGCCCCCGGCAATCAGCAGAAAGAATCCGGCGAGCGCATACCCGACCTGAGCGCCGTCACGGTCGAATCCCCCCCAGTAGCCGGACGTGGAGAAGGCGTATCCGGCGAGGGCGAGCAGCACCACTCCGATCCCCATACCGATCGCCGCGTGAACCGTCCTGGACATTTCCGGACTCCCTCCGGTGGGTGGTGAATATGTATCGATGCGACGCACCCGCTGCCGGGAGGGATTGGCCCCGCCGCTGACCCAGGCGTCGTACTGCTCGCGAATCCTGCCGTACGTCTTCTCGTCTCGGCTCACACGCCGTCCTGAACACTCAGCGCGTAGACGTACGCGGCAATGGCGCGCACCTGGTCGGCGTCGAAGCTGCCGCCACCCATCGGCGGCATCGGTGCCGCGAACACCTGAGGTGTCGCCACACCGGTCTGGATGATCCCGACGATGTCATCGAATGAGCCGGCGATATGGAGCCATTCGCGGTCACTCAGTTGGGGACCAGCGGCCGATCCCCCGCCGCCCATCCCATGACAGGCGGCGCAGACGGTGCCGAAAAGCTGCTGCCCGTTCTCGACCATCTCCTGCGTTACCCCGGCGGGCGTGTTCTCCGGGGCGAGCACCGGCGCGGCCGCGCCGGCACCGCCGAAGCCCGGGATGACGGGCGGCGGATTGGGGGTGGCGGCCAGCATCAGCGAGGGTGCCTCACGAAACGAGACTTTTTCGTAGCCACCGGAATAATCGCCGCCGCATGCGGCAAGGACGAGCGAAAGGGCGGCAACGGCCAGTCCCGGGAGACCGCGTGTATTCCTGAACATCGTCCCGTTCACGGATGATGGATGACACCGAAGCGACACGATCGGGGCGGCGGTCGGACACGCCGTTTCGCCGCCGGGCGAAGCCGGTAAAAGAATGCAGTCTCGCCTGCCACGCAAGGTCCGGCGGATCCCCAGGCGAACGGTCGACCGGATCATCCGCCTTCCGCGGCTCGCGCCTCGCGCGCCGCGCGCCGGAGCCGCTCGACCATCGCGTTCAGGCCAACCTCGCGTGTGCCCAGCCCGAGCTTGTCCATCACCAGCCGAACAAAATCCTGCGGGATCGCGATGACCGTCTCCGGTGGCTTGTCGTTCACCGCCTCGAAGATCATCGCGAGGAGCGCCCGAATCGTGGGGGCGCTCTGCGGGACGTCCGCGTGGTAGTGCATCCGCCCGTCGACGACCTCCGGATAGATGGCGACCGGCGTCATGCACTCGTGCACGGCGAACTGCTCACGATCCAGGCCACGGAAACGTTCGGGCAGCGGTGGCAGCCGGTTCGCGTACTGGACGAGCGCCTGCCGGGTCATATCGGGGGTCAGCGTCTCGAATCGACGCAGGATCTTCTGGATTCCCTCCGGGACATCGGCCCGGGTTGCATCATCGCTCATCGTCGAGAGGTTGCACGTGTCCTGTGTTCGTTGCGTTCAATCACCGATGCGCAGGAGCGCCCGGATGTCGCGCTCGACGAGTTCGGCGTTCTCGTCGGCGTTGAGCAGAACCCGCAGGCGCCCGTTCGCGTCGATGCCGAAGACCTGCGTTGTGTGGGCCAGTGTGGGCGCCCCGTCGTGGCCGGGAAGCTCGCGGGCGAAGGCGCCGTACTCGGACATCACCCGTTCCAGCTCCGGTCGCGTCCCCGTCAGGCCGATCACGGTCGGGCCGAACTGCCTCACATAATCCGCGAGTACCTCGGGCGAGTCGTGTTCGGGGTCGACGGTGATCAATGCGACGGTGATGTCGTCTTCGCCGATGCCGCCATCCCCCAGCACCCGCTGCAGGCGTGCCAGCGTGAGCGGACAGACGTCCGGGCAGCGGGTGAAGCCGAAGAAGAGCAGGACGGGGCGTCCACGCAGGCTGGCGAGTGAGACCGCCTCGCCTTCGTGACTCGTCAGCTCGAACGCGGGCGCGGCGGGCACGTCCGCGTACACGGTCCCATGGAAGCGCGGCGCGCCGATCAGCCCCAGCTCCGAGGCGGCCAGGGCCGCCATCCCGAACGCGAAGGTGCCGAGCGACGCGAGCAATACGATGAGTTTCCTGTTCAACGAATCAACCGTAACCACGGTGAATGCCCATCCCTCGTCGGGCTCCGGGCCGCCCGCGCATGAACGTCCCCCAGCCGGCATGAGCCCTGAAACGACCTCCAATGTAACCGGAGTGCCCCGCCGGCCGCCATTGAAACGCCAGAGGGTGGCCCCCGACCGAACTGGCACACAGATTCCTCCAGAGGAAAGACGGCCGCGCCGCCGGCGAGATGCCGTGGAGAGATGACAGGGGACAGAGGAAGAGTGATGGGGGAGACAGATCTCGCGGCGCTGATCACGGCCGCGTTCAACGACAGGGACCGTTTACGCGCCACGGAAACACGCGAAGCGGTCGAGGAGGCCATCGAACTTCTGGACACGGGGAGGATCCGGGTCGCGGAGAAGTCGGACGGCGAGTGGCGCGTCA
>CAZUVK010000064.1:0-6072 GCA_964623785.1 uncultured Gemmatimonas sp.
GTGCCCATCACCTCGAGTGTCCCGCGGATGGCGCCCATCGCGACGCCGTTCATCCGCATGTGGTCCTCCAGCTTCTCCCCGAATCGCCGGATCGGCGACGCACTGCGCACCCCCTCCCGGGCGTACTTCGACCCGAGGAACTCCACGTAGTCGAGCACCTGATAGAGCCGCTCCTCGGGGAGCGCCTCGAGGTTGCGCAGGAGTCTCTCTCTCAGAATGTCGTGCATCTTCACTCCCCAAGGGTTGATTCGCGGGATGGTTTGACGACGTGCCGAACGCCGATCTACTTTGGCGCGATCATGCCGCATCGCGAAGAACGTATCGAACCCGATACCCCAATGGTCCTGCGCCCACTCCGTTCTTTGGCTCCGTCCGCCGAAGCGGTTGAACTGTATGACAGCTGGCTCGCCGAGATCGAAACCGCCCTGCAACGGGGGGATGACCGCTGGGACCTCTGCCGCCGCACGCTCACTGGCATCTTCTACCCTGGACTTGCGGACGCGGATCCTGCACGGCTCCCGCTCTCGACCCGGGTCGCGCTGGCGCAGATGGACGCCCGGAAGATCACGCTCGAACCCGAGTACTACGCGGAGATCGACGTAGAACGTTTCAACGAGCGCAAACCGCTCATCTGGATGTGGCAGATGTTCGACCGCTCGCCGCTCGTCGGGAACATCCATCTCGGTGTGCGATTCAGGCGGATTCTGGCGCCGTACATCTTCCAGCGAGTGGGCCGTAACTTCAAGGCATTCCACTTCGTGGAGTTCTCCTTCGGATACAATCTCGAGGTCGGCGACGACGTCGTCGTACATCGCAATGTCCTGCTCGACGACCGCGGCGGGATCGTGCTGGGTGACCGCGTTTCGATCTCGGATTACGCGAACGTCTACTCGCACACGCACTCGATCGTCGACCAGCTCGACGTGACGTCCGTACGGACGGTGATCGAGAACGACGTGCGGATCACGTATCACGCCACCGTGCTGGCCGGCACGCGCGTGGGCGAGAACGCCATGGTGGGCGCGCTCGCGGTCGCGACGCGCGACGTGAAGGCATGGAACGTCAACGTGGGCATCCCGGCGAAGTCCGTGCGTGTGAAGCCGAACGCGCCGCCGGAGGCGTTCCGGACGACGACGATCAAGGCCGAACCGTAGAACCGTAGGGCGGCGGCCCGAGCGCGGACCCGTCACGCCACTCAGGATACGATGAACGATACGATCGAGTATCTCCGGGAACACCGGAGCCGCCACGAGAACGAGCTCCGCGAATTCGTGAGCATCCCCAGCGTGAGCGCGAAGTCCGAGCATCGCGACGACATCCGTCGCGCGGCCGACTGGCTCCTGGAGCGCCTCCTGGAGGCCGGGATGGCAACCGCGGAGGTCCACCCGACCGAGGGATACCCGGTCATCGTGTCGGAGTGGCGTGGCGCGCCGGGAGCGCCGACGCTGCTGGTGTACGGCCACTACGATGTCCAGCCGCCGGAGCCCCTTGAGGAGTGGGTTTCTCCGCCCTTCGAGCCCGAGATTCGCGACGGGAAGCTGTACGGCCGCGGCTCGGTGGATGACAAGGGTCAGCTCTACCTCTACATCAAGGCGGTGGAGGCGCACATCGCCGCGCGCGGGAAGCTCCCCGTGAACCTCGTCTTCCTGATCGAAGGGGAGGAGGAGGTCGGGTCGCCGAACCTGGAGCCGTTCCTGGTCGAGAACCGGGAGCGGTTCGCATGCGACGCGGTGCTGATCTCGGACACGGGGATGTTCGCGCCCGGGCTTCCGTCGATCACCAACGGGCTGCGTGGGCTGGCCTACATGGAGGTGCGGGTCCGGGGCGCCGCGGGCGACCTCCACTCCGGAACGTACGGAGGCGCCGTGGTGAACCCCGCCAACGCCCTGGCCCGGATCATCGCCCAGCTCCACGATGCGGACGGCCGGGTCACGATCCCAGGGTTCTACGACGGTGTCATGGAACTGTCGGATGCCACGCGGGAGCGGATCGCCGCGCTTCCGTTCCGCGACGAGGAGCTGCGCGCGGAGGTCGGCGCGCCCGAACTCGGCGGCGAGAAGGGGTTCGGCACGCTCGAGCGGATCTGGGTCCGGCCCACGCTGGACGTGAACGGGCTCCTGTCGGGCTATACCGGCGAGGGCGCGAAGACCGTGCTCCCCGCGCGGGCGATGGCCAAGATCTCGATGCGGCTCGTGCCGGGACAGAACTATCGGGACATCGAACGGAAGTTCACCGACCATGTTCTCGCATTGGCGCCTCCGGGCGTGACCGTCGAGGTCGTCGCGCTCCATGGTGGGGAGCCGTGGTACGCCGACCCGAAGCACACCGTCTTCGAGGTCGCCGCGGATGCGCTCGAGAAGGCATTCGGGAAGCCGCCCGTGTTCATCCGCGAAGGGGGGTCCATACCCATCGTGGGTGCGTTCGAGCAGACGCTGGACGCGCCCGTGGTGCTGCTCGGTTTCGCGCTGCCGGGGTCGAACACGCACGCGCCGAACGAGTGGTTCTCGATGGAGAACTTCGCGCTCGGGACGGAGGCGATCACGCTGTTGCTGGACGGGGTGGCGGAGCGGTTGGGCGGGGGGTGAGGCCGGTGACGAGGATGGGCGGCGGCGTGCGCCGAATCTCGTAGGGTCCCTCGGCCCGCCCGGGGACGGTGGGTCAGGCCCGGAAGCGCGTTCGGCCCTACTGGGTCATCGCGTAGAGCGCGATGTTCACGGCCAACGCATACGCACGCGGCGAAAAGAGGTAGAAATAGTTGGGGTCGACGCCTTCGCGCTCCATTCCATCGCCAATATCGGTGTTGTGCGTCATCACCACCATCGCGCGGCCGCGTTCGTCCAGGATCGCGCTGAGGCTCGCTTCCGAGCTGTTCACTCCCCGCCGTTCCCAGGTCTCGCCAGTCCGGCTCCACGACTGATAGCTGGGCATCTGGGGGACTTCTTCGAAAAAGTAGAACGCGGACATGAGAGGGTGATCCTTGTCGAGCACCACCCGACGGTAGCCCGGAAGGACCCTGCCCATCTCGGCCTCCCAGCGTTCCATGGCCTCGCTGCCCCAGAAGTCGTCGACCCAGAGCAGCCCACCCTTGAGGAGGTAGTTGCGCAGGCCCTCGATCTCAGCATCTGAGAAGTTGGCGCCCCCTACGTCCGAACTGAAAAGGAACGGACACGCGAAGAGGTTCGGGTCGCTTGCGAGGACGACTCCGTCCGCCATCGCCCCGTCGTCATACGTATTGATCGACGTGGTGGTGAACTCACCGAGTCGCCACATGAAATTGCGAACCGCCAGCGGATAGTCCGTCTCCCATCCACGTTTGGCTCCGGAAACCTGGACACGACTATACGCCAGCCAGCAGCCATTGAAACCCTGGCGTTCCGAAGGGATCATCTCGCGCTGGTGGTAACCACCCGCCCAACCGGCCCGTTGGAAGCTGCCCCACCCACCCCACTCCTGCGCGCCGAGGGGCGCGGAGAAAATGGCCGTGAGCAGCAGATGAGCGAGGACACCGCTCGCCCCGTACCGGAGGGCTCGAGTTCGGCAGAGCCGGATGATTGCGTGTCGGATTCTTCTCATGGAGAAGCAATCTAGTACGTTCGGCGGTGGGTCTGCCAGATTTCTTGCCTTCCGGTCAGGCCACTGCGCCTCCACGAACCCGTTTTTCCGATCGTCCTCCCGCCTTCCGTCCTCTTTACGCATTGGCCAGGCGACCATGCACGGTGCGCCTTTGACATTCGAAGCGTCGGCAACCGGGCCGGCCGTCAGATCGCACAAGGGGATCGCCCCCCTGGAGTGAAGCGCGGTGAGGTTGGTAAATCAACATAGTGTTGTTTTTCCCACATGATGTCATATATTTGGCGCGAGCGAGAGAGGCTGCCCACACGTGTGGAGGAATTGCGATGGAGATGGACGCGGCTCTGAGTCGGAGGGAGCGGGAGGTAATGGAAATCATCCATCGCCGCCGGCGCGCCACCGCGCAGCAGGTGCGCGAGGAGATGCGAAAGCCGCCGACGGATGCGGCGGTTCGTTCGACGTTGCGGACCCTGGTAGAGAAAGGGCACCTGGTCCACGAGTTCGACGGCCCTCGATACGTGTACTCCCCGTCGGTCCCGGTACAGGCGGTACGGCGCTCGGCTCTCCAAAATATGATCCAGACCTTTTTCGAGGGCTCGACCGAGGATGTGATGGCTGCACTCCTGGCGACACAGGGCCCACTGAGTTCCGCGGAGAAACGGCGGCTCAAGGCGCTGATCGACGAGGCGGCCGAGGAGGGCCGCTGACGTGGCAGGGCTCGAAACTTCAGCGGCGGCGGTTCTGTCCTTCGCTGTATGGACGGTACTGCAGGCCACGGTGCTGCTCGCGGGCGCTCTGTTGGGCTCATCTCTTCTGCGGCGGTCGTCGGCCAATTCGCGGCATGCGCTGTGGACGGTAGCGCTTGCCGGGCTGCTGATCCTGCCACTCCTGTCGCTCGCCATTCCGAGCATTTCTGTCCGGATTCCGGGCTCCGCCCTCGCGGAGCCGGCGCTGAAATGGAGCGCCCTGCTGGTCAGGCCCGCGGGTGAGTCGGCGAGGCTCGATATGGAGCGCGCCAGCGTTTCTGGTTGGGCGGAGTCAATCTCGAGGACAGGACAGGTCTCGCCCGACTCGGAGGCAACGCAGCCCCCGGGATCGAGTGCCACTCACCTGGAAATCGGCGCCATTCCAGGGGCCGTCACCGAGTCGGCCACCACGCCGCCGATTCACTCACTGCCGTCGGTGCTTCTGCTGGCGTGGTTGACCGGCGCGGCGTTATGGAGCCTGCGCCTGGGCGTGGCGCTGCGCCGGGTCTCCGTCGTCTGCCGCGACGCAGTCGTCGCATCGGATCGGGAGTGGGCCGCGCCGCTGCGAGATGCCTGCGTGAAATCGGAGTTTTCACGACCGGTGTCGCTTCGTTTGACCGGCCACGTGCGGACCGCTCTCGCGGGCGGTCTGCGTCGAGCCGTGATCCTCCTCCCGGAAAGCGCGCGGGAGTGGTCCGAAGAGCGGCGAAATCTCGTGCTCATCCACGAAGTCGTCCACCTGAAGCGCCTGGATCCACAGCGTCAGATCCTGGGGCAACTAGTGCTCTCGCTTTACTGGTTCCATCCGCTCGCCTGGTACGCCTTGCGAAGCGCGAATTCCGCACGGGAGGAGGCCTGCGACGAAGCGGTTGTCGCGCGAAGCCATTGCCGTCCATCGACCTATGCACGCCACCTGCTGGCGCTCGCGACGCCCGATCCGCTCCCTCTTCCCGCTCTTTCCGGGAATCACGGCGACGTACTGGAGAAGCGCCTCATGAAGATCCTGAATCCGTCCCCGCGGGGCATGGGGACCCCGGCCGTCGCGACAGGCGTGGGTCTGGTGCTGGTGCTTTCGGCCGCGGCCGTGGCTCCCGCCAGCACCGCCGAAATCACCGTCGACGCGACCGAGGCTTCGCTCGCGGCGGTTATCTCCGACCCTCCGATGCCTTTGTCGCCGGAAATTCCGCCACCCGGGGCGAGCGCTTTCCCGGCCCTCGCGGATGAGACTCGGCCACCTCTCGCTCCCAGCCCGCCACAACCGGTGCTCCCCGCGGTCACGAGGGATCCGGGGCAGGCCTGCCGCCCCAGTGACGACGGTATCAACTTCGAGGACGGACGGGATTTTGTCGGTCCGCGGACCTCCGATCGCGGCTGGTTCCAGCAGATCAGCCTCGAAGAACTGATGCTGTGCGCCCGGGCAAGCGGCGCCTTCAACATGGACCCGGACCGGTTCGCCGAGGAAGGCTTGGCGGACGGCTCCTGGGTTGTACTCGCGATCCGTGGCGCCGGGGCGTTGCAGCGGATGGAGATCACGGCGGCGAACGGCGAGCTCGAACACGCGTGGATCATCAATGGCGAGCCGCGACCCTTCGACGAACTGGCGAGAGAGTGGCGGGACGCCGTGCTGACGGTGGTGAACACACCCGCGGCCGTTGCGCGGGCGCGCGGCGACGAGGCCCGGCTGCGAGGCGAGATGGCGAGAATCCGTGCCGCCGAGGCTCGGGTCCGGGCCCAGGTGGCGGCGATTCAGAGTGAG
>CAZUVK010000064.1:6082-15405 GCA_964623785.1 uncultured Gemmatimonas sp.
AGAGTGAGCAGGCGCGACGGGTGGCTGTGCTGGCCAGAGCGCGGGGGGAAGCCGCGGCGGTGAGCGCGTCGGATCTCCGCGCTCGCGCCGCCGGTTCCGCTCTCGAAACCGCCGTGAACGCCATTGCGATCGCGGAACGAACGGAACTCGATGAGGAGGCGCGGCAGGACCTACGGGAGATGGCCTTCAGGCTTGTGGAAATCTCACAGCGGGAAAGAGCACGGGAGCCGGGCGGCCGCGAAACCGAGCAGCGGGCGGAGTTGCAGACCAGAATCGTCGAGATGGAGCGCACTCTGGAGGAGGCCCGGCGCCAGGCAAACGCGCGCCAGGCCGAATTGCTTGACGAGATCCAGAGAATGGACACTTCCGCCCATATCGAGCGGTTGGAGAACCAGATTCGGGAGATCGACACTCCCGGCGGAATTCGTGAGATCGAGGTGGCAGCGGAACTCGCTCGGGCACGCCTCCGCGAGTTGGTGGAGGAACTCCGCTGATGACCGCTACGAGGCTGGTGAGGTCGGCGCTCGCCTGCGGCATCATCGTTATTGCCGGGTGTGCTGGCGACAGCTCGTCCCGGGCCGAAGGCGAATGGCTCTCCCGAATCGATACCATCGGCGATACGATCACGGTCCGCACGGTCTCAGGAAGCGAACTGGGTCCGGCGACGCTCGTGCCGGAGCTCCGTATCGGCGCTCTCGCCGGCGCCGATCACGAACAGTTCGGTCAGATCACCGGCATCGCCGTCGACGCCCGGGGACGGATCTACGTCTACGACAGTCAGGTCCCCGCCCTGCGGTCCTACGCACCCGATGGAAGCTTTCTGCGGACGCTGGGTCGGGATGGAGGAGGACCGGGCGAGTATCGCCAGAGCGATGGGGGCCTCGCTGTCCTCGGCGACGGCCGGATCGTGCTCCGGGACCCGGGCAACGGCCGCTTCATCGTCTTCGGAACCGATGGCGAATTCCTCGAGAGCTGGCCCGGTCCACAGGGAATGTTCACGTCAACTCCCATGGTCTCCGGCACGGACGGTGGTTACTACAACCCCGAGTTCAGCGGTGGACGATCCGGCCTGGTCCGGTACTCCTCCCGCGGAGCGCCTCTTGACACACTGTTCGCGCCCCCCCCGGTCGCCACCCCCATGCTCACGGCGCGCGCCGAGTCCGCCAGCCAGACCTGGAGTGTCCCATTCAGTCCCTCACGGTTGTCGAGACTCCATCGTGATGGCTATTTCCTGTCGGCCATCTCGGATCGTTATGCGATCGACGTCCACCGGCCCGGCGACGCCGTTCTCCGGATCGCGAGAGACATGCTGCCCGTCCGGGTGACTCCGGCGGAACGAACCGCCGAAGAGGAGCGGGTGAGGCGCGCCATGCGCGGTCTGGACCCGGCCTGGCAATGGGACGGGCCGCCCATTCCGCAGACCAAGCCGCTTCTGCGGGCGCTGTTTCCAGCCGGCGACGGACGAATCTGGGTTCAGGTTCACCAGCCAGGAGAGCCGGTTCCGCCGGAAGAGCTTCAGCCTGAGCGGGACGGGCGGTTACCTCCGCGATTTCGGGAGCCGACAGTCTTCGACGTGTTCGAGCTGGACGGGCGTTACCTCGGACGGGTTTCCGCCCCGACGGAGTTCTCGCCCTCGCCGGCACCGGTCTTCAGTACCGATCACGTCTGGGCCGTGGAGCGGGACCAATTGGGTGTCCAGTATGTAGTCCGGTACAGGATCGTTCACGAGGATGAATAAGGAACCTGAGCTTCGGATCAGCTCTGGTTAGGCGTGCTCCAATCATCGAACGTTGAAGAGAATTGCGTCTTCCTCAAAGCAACGGCTCCTGGTGATCGGGTGTCTTCAAGGTGCTCACCCACGTGTTCCGAATCCACAGGGGGGATGCCATGGCTCGTCGCGCCATCCTTCCGAGAAAGGAGGCGATCCTCCATCTCGCGCTTCCATGCGGGCGGCGCCGTTCGGCAGCGTGGGCGCTAGGCCGTGCGAAAGCACCACCACCGGCACCGCGCCCCCGGCACTGTCGGGTGTCGTCTTCCCCGATGGCCGGCCCGACTCGCCCCAGGCCGTTCCCGGCCCCAATAGAGAGCGCGAACACGATCCCGGCGCTCCGCTCAAGTCTTGCCTCTGCGAGATCCGCGGTGTAACTACCGGAAGAACAGCCTCTTGAGGTCTCCTCGACACCTCAGCCGGGTATCGACTCGGTTGGAGGTGCTGAGGGAGCCCTCCAGAATCTGGCCGTTCACTCGCTGACGATCCTGGGCCAGCGCTCAGGTTTGACTTCAGGCATCCGCAGATCAGAGAGAACCCATGGACACCGTCATGGTCGCTGCCTTCCGATACCGTCACGAGGCCGAGTTCGCCGGTGCTTTGCTCGAATCCGAAGGCATCGACTACATCGTGGTAGGCGACGATGCCGGAGGGATGCGGCCAGAGATCATGTCGGTCAACCCGATCCGGCTATACGTCGCGGGGGAGGACGCTGATCGAGCGGCCCGGGTTCTCGCGGAGGAAGAATCGGATGGCCAGAGTCAGGACGGCGAGGGGTAACCGATGGAGGCCCATCTCAGCGTCCGCGTGCATCCGCGCGGATGGAGAAGGAGCCAAGGCAGGGACTCCAGGTAGAGCGCTCGTTGCCCCCACCTCTCAATCGAGCCCACGCATTTGCCCCCTGCCCTGCTGATCCTCTCTGCCCTTGTCGCCGCGATCGCCGTCGTCGCCCTGTACTCACGGCGGCAGCGACAACGCCTGGTCGAGCGGCTCCACGACGACTGGGGCACGGCAAACCTTCTGCATCCCTTTGACCGGCACTTGAGTTCCGAGGCATGGAAGGAACTCGACGGTAGCACTGGTGAAACGGGAATCGACGATCAGACGTGGTTTGACCTTCATCTCGATGAGGTCCTCGGGTCGATCGATCGGACGCATACCGGCCTTGGAGTCCAGATGCTCTACCGCCGGTTGCGCAATGGCACGGCGTGGAACGTGGAAGCTTTCGAGGGACTCACGGAACGCTTCGGGGAGCACCAGCCGACCCGTGGCGCCGTGGGCATCATCCTGGCTTCCGCCGGAAGGTCGCTCGGAAAAGGGCTCTGGATCATTTCGAGGCCCGGTCTGATTTACGCCCGATGGTGGTATTGGTGCTTTCCGATTCTTGGACTCGCGATGATCGTCTGCCTCATCGCCATCCCGTTCTCGCCGCGATTCTTCCTGGTGGCGTTTGCGGTGGTCATGATCAACATGGTTGTACGGATCATCACCGGCTGGCAGATTCCGGAGCTGCTGGCCCCGATGCGCCAGATGAAGCGCCTCATCAAGACCGCGGAGTCCCTCGCGGCAATGCCGGATCTGAGCGAAGTACTCCCCACCGGATTCGCGGAGGATGTGGAGCGCCTTCGCCCGCTTCGAAGGGTCGCTTCGTGGATGAGCCGCAATCCCAACACGCAGGAAGAGGCCTCGTTTCAGGAGTGGCTCAACCTGCTGTTTCTCCTGGATGCCAATGCCCTGTTGTTCGGATCTCGGCATCTCAGACGGCTCGGCCCCGTCGTGAGCCGTGTGGCTTGCTGGGTTGGCGACGTGGATGTCGCGTTGAGCATCGCCTCGCTGCGCGCTCAACCACGACCGTGGTGCATCCCGGAATGGGACAGGACGGGCAACGTTCGGATCGAGGGAGTCTGGCACCCGCTGTTGTCGTCCCCCGTTCCAAACGGCGCTGAACTCCTGGCCGGAAGCGGCATGATCATCACCGGCGCCAATGCCTCGGGGAAGACCACCTATATCCGCGCGGTCGGAGTCGCGGCAATCCTTGCCCGAACGCTGAATGCATGCCCGGCGGCCTTCTACAAGGGAAGCCATTTTCGCGTCCGGAGCCTGATCGCGGGAAACGATGATCTGTTGACCGGTCGGAGCTACTATCAGGTTGAGGTGGACGGGGTCGTGGGACTCCTCAATGCAGCACGCGCGGAGGCGCCGACCTTGTTCCTGCTGGATGAACTACTTCTTGGGACGAACACTGTGGATCGCCTAGCTGCAGGAGAGGTGATTCTTCGAGCTCTACTCGAGGACTACGGGCATGGTCCCAGGCACTTCGTGATCGTCGCAACCCATGACGGAGAGTTGACACTCCGTCTGGATGACCTCTATCAACCATGGCACTTCCGGGAATCAGTTACCGCTGAAGGAATATCTTTCGACTATCGACGCCGTTCGGGACCGGCAACCACAAGAACCGCACTTGCGCTATTGGAAGCGGCGGGCGCACCGAAAGCCGTGGTGGATGCGGCCCGCATTCGAGCGGAGGCGATGGAACGACCCGTGTACGGCCCACCTGTCTGATTGCGCGGCCGAGCCCTGACCACGGCGTGAATGGGAGCCGGACGAGCTGATTTCTCATCGCTGAATGAACGCGACGGCCGTTCGCCGCTTTCGGTCCAGCTGCGGGACCGTCTCACGTGAACGTTGACACGAGCACGGGGCTTCTCCTACCGTGCGAGTCCGACCGAACACCGATCGGTGCTCGAGCTCACATCCTCCCAGGAGCACCTCCGCATGCCAAGGCGATTCGCCGCCCCGCTCGTCGTTTCGGGCGCGTCTCTCATGTTGTTGCTGGCGACTGCCGCCGCGGGTCAGGCGAGGGCAGCCGGTGGCGAATGGGCTTCGTACGGAGGCGATCCGGGGAACACCTCCTACTCGCCGCTCTCGCTCATCGACGCCTCGAACATCACCGGCGCCAAGGTGACCTGGACGTGGAGTTCGCCGGACGATTCGATCCAGATCAATGGCCAGACGGTGAACCCGGGCGCGTTCAAGGGCACGCCCATCATGGTGGACGGCGTCCTGTTCGTTCGGACTTCGCTGAGCATTGTGGCCGCCATCGACGCCGCGACGGGTGAGACGCTCTGGGTGTTCGATCCCGTCAGCTACGAGGCCGGACGGCCGACGAACCTGGGGTACAACACGCGCGGGGTCGCGCACTGGGCGGATCCCTCCGGGGGCAGGGTCTTCGTCGCGACGGGGGATGCCCACCTTTGGGCGCTGAACGCGGCGACCGGCGAGCTGATCGAAGGATTCGGTGAAGGAGGCCGGATCGACCTCACCGAGGGCCTCCGCCGACCCGTGCCGCGCAGCGCGTATACGATGATGTCGCCGCCGATCGTGGTGGAAGACGTGGTCATCGTCGGGTCGTCGATCCAGGACGTCCCGGCGTACATGACGGCGCCGCCGGGTGACGTGCGGGCGTTCGACGTCCGGACGGGCGAGCAGCGGTGGATCTTCCACACGGTTCCGCAGCCGGGCGAGTTCGGGAACGACACCTGGGAGGACGGGTCCTGGGAGTACACCGGCAACACGAACGTGTGGACGGTGATGAGCGCCGACGAGGAGCGCGGGCTCGTCTACCTTCCCATCGGCACGCCAACGAACGACTGGTACGGTGGGCATCGGCTGGGCGACAATCTTTTTGCTGAAAGCCTGGTGGCGCTGGAGGCGGCGACCGGGCGGCGCGTCTGGCACTTCCAGACGGTGCACCACGGGGTCTGGGACTACGACCCGCCCGCCGCACCCGTCCTCCTGGACGTGACAGTGGATGGTCGCCTGATCCCCGCCGTCGCGCAGATCACCAAGCAGGGGTTCGTCTTCGTCTTCGATCGGGTGACGGGTGAACCGGTGTGGCCAATCGTGGAGCGGCCCGTTCCTCCGTCAGACGTGCCGGGCGAGCGCCTTTCGCCGACGCAGCCGTTCCCGACGCGCCCGGCGCCGTTCGAGCGACAGGGCGTTCGGGAAGATGAGCTGATCGACTTCACTCCGGAGCTGCGCGCCGAGGCGCTCACACGACTGGAGGGTCTCGACTACGGGGACCTCTTCCATCCCCCGTCGGTTCGAGGCACGGTGAACGTGCCCGGCTGGTTCGGCGGCGCAAACTGGTACGGAGGGGCGGCCGACCCGGAGACGGGGATGATCTACATTCCCTCGCGAACGAGCGCGATGGTGGTTCAGCTCGTTGAACCTGACGCGGAACGGTCGGACTTCAATTACGTACGCGGCGGCATACAGAACGTTTCAGGACCAAGGGGGCTTCCCCTCTTCCAGCCGCCGTACCTCCGCGTCACCGCGATCGACCTGAAGACGGGCGACCACGCCTGGCAGGTACCGCTGGGCGACGGACCGCGGCAACAGCTCATCGACATGGGCGTCGCGGATCCCGGCCCGCTCGGCGGCGGCGGGTTCACCGGGCCGCTGCTCACCGAGACCCTGCTCTTCGTCGGGCACTCCGGCCCGCGCGACGGCGACGCCGGGGCGGGCGACGCACTCCTCGCGTTCGACAAGGTGACCGGTCAGGTGGTGCACGCCATTCCGCTGCCAGGGAGCCCCACGGGCACGCCGATGACGTACGTGGCGAACGGGCAGCAATATATCGCGGTGGCGATCACGGATGGGGCGAGGGCTGGGATCGTGTCGGTGGGGTTGGAGTAGGGTAAGGGCCTGGTGCGGTTCGGAGGGGTTATTCACCGCGGAGAATAACCCCTCCGATACACGCCATCCGGGGATCTAGCGGAACGAGCCCCATCCATCGAATTTATGACGGGCCAGGCGACCCGCGCCCTTCCCGAAGCCCCTCACCATCCCCAGGACGAAACCGATGGAGAAGATCCTCTTCCATCTCCTGCGCGCCGCGCGAAGCCTGCGCCGGTCACCGGGCTACGCGGCGGCGTTCGCGCTGACGTTCGGGCTCGCGATCGGCGTCAACAGCGCGGTCTTCAGCATGGTGAGCGGCGTCATCCTCAAGCCGCTTCCGTATGAGGACGCGGATCGGATCGTCTACCTGAAGCAGCCGGTCCGGACGACGGGCGTCGAGAACGCGAACTTCTCCTTCATGGAGATCGACGACTACCGCGCGGCGGCGCGTTCGTTCGACGAGTTCGTGGAGTTCGGCGACTGGGACTTCACCGTGGTCGGCGACCAGGAGCCGCACCGGGCAGTGGGTGGGCTCGTGACGTCGAACTACTTCGGGGTTCTGGGGATGCGCCCCGCGCTCGGCCGCCTCCTGAACGATGCGGATGACATCCAGGGGGCAGAGCCGGTGATGCTGCTGACGGACGCGTACTGGGAGCGCGCCTTCGGCCGGGACCCGGCGGTCGTCGGCCGGATGATCCAGCTGGCGAGCGGCGCGCCCCCCGAGCCCGGGCCTCAGCCGGTGCGCGTCGTGGGGGTCCTGGAGCCGGGACTCCACTATACGGGCTCGCGGCGGCCGGACTTCTTCGTCAACTACGCCACGAACTCGCACTACCAGGGCGCGGCGATGCGCGACGCGCGGACCCATCGGATGACCGACGTCTTCGCCCGCCTCGCCCCGGGCGCGTCGCTAGAGGCGGCGCAGAGCGAGCTTTCCGCCATCTCGACGCGGCTCCATCAGGAGTATCCCGAAGTCTATCTCCCCGACCTCAACTACGGGATCGAGGCGATCCCCTGGCACGAGGAACTGACGCGCAACGCGCGGGGCACCTTCCTCTTCCTCATGGGCGCGGTCGGCGTGATCCTCCTGCTCGCGATGGCCAACGTGGCGAACCTCACGCTGACGCGGCTGATCCGGAAGCAGGGAGAACTCGCCACCCGGGAAGCGCTCGGGGCCCGGCCGGTGGACCTGCGAATTCAGCTCACCGCCGAGCACGTGCTGCTCGGCCTGATCGGCGGATCGCTGGGGATCGTATTCGCGTACCTCAGTCGGAACGCGCTGGCGGCCTACGCCAGCCGGTTCACGGTCCGGAGCCAGGAGGTGGGGATCGACTGGACGGTGCTCGGCGTCACGCTCGGGGGCGGGATGCTCCTCGCGGCGTCGCTGGCGTGGCTCCCGGGACTGCCCGTCGCGCCGGGTGTCGAGCGGGTGGCTTCCGCGCAATCGAAGGCGACCGACAGCCGGCGCCGGAAGCAGGTGCAGCGCGGCCTCGTAGTCAGCCAGCTCGCACTTTCCTTCACGTTGCTGACGGGCGCGGGCCTCCTGGTGCGCAGCCTCATCGAGCTCGGCGCGGTCGATCCCGGATTCCGGACCGAACAGGTGCTGACGTTCCAGACGCCCGCGGGCGCCCTCGGTTTCGGCGCCGCGACCGACGGGCCTTTCTTCGAACAGGTGCTGGGTGAGATCCGCGGCTACCCGGGTGTCCGGTCCGCCGCCGCCGCGAGCTGGGTGCCGCTCGGGGGCGCGGTGACGCCGACCGCCCAGAGCGTCCGGATCGACGGCGCCGACGACGGCGCGGATCGGTCCAACCTCGTATCCTCGAACTTCGTATCGCCGGGCTACTTCGAGGCGCTCGGGATCCCGCTGCTCGCCGGCCGCTACATCGACGAGACGGATCGGGCGGAAACCGTGCGAGCGATCGTGCTCAACGAATCCATGGCCCGGGCGCACTTCGGCGCAACCGACCCGATCGGGCGCCGGATCGCGCTTTCGACGAACGGCCAGAACTGGCCCGAGCCGTACGAGATCGTCGGCGTCGTGGCGGACTCGCGGAATCTGGGGATGGAACGGGAGGGCGGGCACACTTTCTACCGGCCGTCGACCCAGGCGAGCTGGGGGCCGACGATCCTGGTGGCCGCGGACGGCGACCCCACGGCGTTGATCCAGCGGGTGCGCGAGACCGTCTACCGGATCCAGCCGCAGCGGGCGGTGGATGGGTTTGAGACGATGGTGGCGCTGCGCGAGAGGGACGTCGCGCCGTCGCGGCTGAACGCGGTCCTCTTCGGGAGCTTCGCCGTGCTCGCGCTGTTGATCGCAGCCGTGGGCGTGCTGGGCGCGCTGGCGTTCTCGGTGAGCCAGCGGTTCCGGGAGTTCGGGATCCGGATGGCGCTCGGCGCAAATCGGGGGCTTGTACTGCGAGACGTGCTGGGGGAAGGCGTGATCCTCGTGGCCGTCGCGCTCGTGATCGGTGGGGCCGCGACGCTCTTCCTTGGGCGGTTCCTGTCGGGGCTTCTGTACGGCGTGAACCCGATCGATCCCCTTTCGATCACGATCGCCGCGGCGACGCTGACCGTGGTGGCGCTGGTTGCGGCGCTACTCCCCGCGGTTCGGGCCACGCGGGCGCAGCCGTCGGAGGCGCTGCGGACGGATTGATTGGGGGCGGGGCGGAACGGGCGCATGCAGGTGGCGTTGGTACTGGAACGGCCTTCATCCCAAGGCCGTGTCACCCCCAAGGCCGCCGTGTCATCCTGAGCGAAGCGAAGGGTCCGCACGTGGCCATCCGCGCAAGCCGCGAAGTGCGGATCCTTCGCTTCGCTCAGGATGACACGGCGGCCTGGGGGTGATCACTGCCACAGGATCCCGTTTCGCGGCATG
>CAZUVK010000065.1:0-15233 GCA_964623785.1 uncultured Gemmatimonas sp.
GGTTCACCGCAAAGAACGCGAAGAACGCCAAGCAGTTGCGGGGCTTCGGGCGATGACCGCTCGCTGATCCGCTTGGCGTTCTTCGCGTTCTTTGCGGTGAACCACCTCCCCATGCGCGCAGTCCCGCTCAGTACAGCCTGTACCCATCGACAAGCCGCGACCACTCGGTGTTCTGATTCTCCCACTGCCCGCGGATCGTTCGCGGGTCATCCCCTCGGTCGAACGCCTCACGCGCCCAGCGCGACCCCATCATCTGCGTGAACCCCTCGTTCGTGATCTCGAACTGGCCGGGATGAAGCCGCTTGATCTCCGTGAGCAGCAGTAGTGCGAGCCACACTGGCTGGTAGGCGTCACGATCGGTCACATCGATGTGGATCGCGCGGACGGTTTCGCCGCGGAAGGGAACCCATCCCTCGCCGGTTGGCGTGAGCGTCACGGTATCGAGGGCGACGCCGGGGATGTCGTACGTCGCGAGCCGTTCAAGGAGCCGGGGCGTATCGAGCCATGGCGCGCCGACGTAGGAGAACGGCGCATCCGTCCCACGGCCCACGGTGAGGTTCGTCGCTTCGAGGAGTACGAGTCCGGAATAGTTCAGCGCCGCCTCGAGCGAACGGATGTTCGGCGACGGGTCGATCCACGGAAGCCCCGTTTCGTCAAACCAGACATCGGACTCCCAAGCGTCAGCGGGGATGACCCGCAGGTCGGCCCCAACGCCGAACTCGGCGTTGACGTACCGCGCGATCTCTCCCACCGTGAGCCCGTGGCGGAGCGGGACCGGGAAATACCCGGTGATCGCCTGGCCGACATTCCGCATCTCGCGGTCCATCAGCGGTCCCTCGATGGTGCCGGTGATGGGGTTGGGCCGATCGAGCACGATGAAGGGGATGTTCTCTGCGGCCGCGGCCTCCATCGCCATGGCCATCGTCCAGACGAAGGTGTAGGGTCGCGCGCCGATGTCCTGCATGTCGAAGAGCAGCACATCGACGCCCTCGAGCATCTGGGGTGTGGGCCGCTGGACCTGCCCGTAGAGCGAGTAGACGGGCAGGCCGGTCGCCGCGTCGCGTTCCGTGTCGATCCGCACACCGCCCTCGATTCCCCCGCGCAACCCGTGCTCGGGGCCGTAGAGCGCGACCAGGTTGATGTCCGGCGACGCGTGCAGCAGGTCGATCCCGCTCTCCCCCGTGCTCGTGACGGCGGTCTGGTTGGTCAGGAACCCGACCCGCTTGCCGGCGACGAGATGGGAAGAGTCACGGAGGAGCACCTCGAGACCCGGAACCACCTGCGCGGCCGCGGCTGGAGTCGACGGAGGCGTGCCGCCCGCCGCGCCGGCACCGGGGTCCGGCGATTGCGCGGGGGAACTGCACGAAGCCACCGTCGGCAGCATGATCAGTACGCCTGCCAGCAGTGCCGCGGCCTTCAATGAATGGCGTTGGGTCATTGGCGTTTCTATCTTGTGGGCGGCCATCAGCCGGCGCCTGAAAGGGTAGCGGATCTTCCGGAGAATGCGGGTTTCCATGAAAGGAAGCAAAGGTTGAGCCTCGTATTTCGTCCCGGAGAGCTTGCGGACCTCCCCGAATTCGCGCGCGTTTGCGCGCACAGCTTCCCCGGGCTCGGCGCCACGCTCCCGGAATGGGAGCAGCTGTTGATGGACTTCCCCCATGGCGGAATCGAAACGCTCTGGGTCGGCGAACAGGACGGGCGCATCGTCGCGGGCTGTCGACTCTTTCGATTCCAGCAATGGATCGCCGGCGTCGAGATCCCGACGATGGGGCTCAGCACGGTGGCCATCTCCGCGGCCCATCGGCGGCGTGGCCTCGCCGCGAAGCTCACCACGAGCGCGATGCGCGAGAGCCGGAAGCGCGGTGACCTCGTCACCTCACTCTACCCCTTTCGAGATTCGTTCTATCGCAAGCTAGGCTATGGTATGGCCGGGGAGGTCCAACAGTTCCTCATTGCGCCTCGGGAGTTTCCCGACCATCCCGGCCGATCGCGTGTTTCGCTGCACGAGTTGCCGGACGGTCAGCCTCTTCTCAAGCACGTATACGATCGGTGGGCGCCGACCCAGACCGCGCAGTTCAGGCGCTCGGACCGCGCGTGGGAGCGCGTCTGGGAAGCGGGCGGACGGCACGCCGCGGTATACACGGACGCGAAGGGCGAGCCCGCCGGCTATCTCGTCTTCAGCTACGCCGGGATGCGCGACGCCGGTCGTCCGACCCTCGATGTCGAGGAGATCGCCTGGCTCGACCGCGAGGCGCGCCTCGGCCTCTACGGCTGGATCTCGTCGCTCTCGGACCAGTGGAGCCAGGTCATCTACCGGGCGCATCCGGAGGAGGCCTTCCCCGAGCACGTCTCGACGCTTCGCCGGCCCGGCGAATGGATGGCGCGGTGGCACTTCTGGTTTCCGGCCGCGGTGACGATGTACGGCCCGATGTTCCGGCTCCTTGATGTGGACGCCGCATGGTCGGCACGACGGGTGCATCCGGGTCCGGCCATGTCCGTCGCGATCGAAGTCGGCGACGCGCAGATCCCCGAGAACGACGGTCCGCGGATCCTGCGGATGGCCGACGGGCGCGTGACAGTGACACCTGACCGGGGTGACGCGGATCTGCGGATGACCATCGGGATCGAGGCGCTCTCGCGGATCTACGTCGGCGCGATTTCTCCTTCGACCGCCGTCCTCGCGGGTCTCGCGACCGTCGATCGCCCCGAACCGCTTCGCCGGCTCGATGACCTGGTGGCGATCCCGAAGCCGTGGACCTTCGACCGATATTGACCGACCGGACTCCCAAACGAATCGCCATGCGACCCTATATCCGACACCAGCGGCGGCGCGGCGCGATCGCGGCGATCCTTCTATGCCCGCTCCTCGCGCTCGTCACCGCCTGTGGCGACGGCGGCACCGCCGGCGATCCATCGACCGGGCCGGTAAACACCGATACCTTCAGCGGCGGCCCGGCCGGCGGCGTCCTCGTCGCGCTCATGGATGGCGAGCCGGACGACCTGAACCCGCTGACGTTCAGCAGCATCCCGGCGTATCAGGCGGTCCACCTGATGTTCCGCGCGCTCGCCCGCCGCGACTCGACGCTGAGCGGGTACCAGCCGGATCTGGCAACGTCGTGGGATCTGGAATCCGACTCGACGGTGCTGCTGACCCTTCGCCCGGATGCCTTCTGGCATGACGGGACGCGGGTCACCGCGGAGGATGTCGCCTTCACGATCGAGCGGCAGAAGGATCCGGGCGTCGCCTCACCCCGTCAGGCGGATGTCGCGGCGGTCACGTCCGTCGAAGTCGTGGACAGCGCGACGCTGCGCGCTCATCTTGCGCGAACGGGGATCTACACGGTCAACGCGCTGCTGGAGGTCATCCCCGTCCCGAAACACCTTCTGGAGGGCGTGGATCCGTCGCAGATGCGGCTCGCGCCGTTCAGCCGGACCCCGGTGGGGAACGGGTTCTACCGGTTCGGACGATGGGAGCCCGGGCAGCAGGTGATCCTCGAGGTCAACGAGGAGATGCCCGAGGGTCGCGCCGCGATCGACCGCGTCGTGATGCGGGTGGTCCCGGACATCAACGTGGCGTTGACGGAGCTGGTGGCGGGGCAGGGCGACCTTCTCAAGATCCCGCCCGATCTCGCCTCCCGGGTCGAGGAGTCGGCAACGGTCGAATTGCACGCGGCGCCCCGGGTCCGACCGGCATGGATCGCGTGGAACACCGCGCGGCCGCCCGTGGACGACGCTCGCGTGCGGCGGGCGATGCTCATGGCGGTGGACCGGCAACGGATCGCGGAAGGGCTCTTCGGCGACGTCGGTGAGGCGAGTCTGTCGCCCATTCCGCCGGGTCTCCGGGAACACTCGGGGACCTCGCAGCCGATCCCGTATAATCCCGCCGGTGCGCAGCGGCTCCTGGAGGAGGCGGGCTGGCGTGACACCAACGGCGACGGGATCCGCGACCGAGGCGGGCAGCCGCTCCGCGTCGAGGTCGACTACATCTCCGCCGACCAGACTCGCGCGGATGTACTCATCGCGATGCAGAGCATGCTCCGCGCGGTGGGCGTCGATCTCGTCCCCCGCGCGTACGAGCGCACGGCGTGGGTCGAGCGATTGCGCGCGCGGGAGTTCCAGGGCTCGTCCTGGGGATGGGGATGGGGTCCTGGCGTCGTCGGTCCCAACGCCGAGATGGTCTTCCACTCCCGCTCGATCCCGCCGGGCGGGCCGAACTTCGCCGGGTTCAGCAACGCTCGTGTCGATGAGCTGATCGACCGGGCGCTCGTGACGGCGGATACGACGCAGCTGCGGCAGATCTGGGCGGAGTTCGAGCAGATCGTGATCGACGAGGCCGTGTACGCGCCTATCTTCCTCGACCCCGAGCTCTATGGAGTGCACTCGAGGATCCGGAACGTGGCGTTCCGGGGGCTCGAGTGGTGGGAAGATGTCATCCACTGGTACATCGAACCGGAGGACCGGCTGGCGCGCGACAGGTCGCGCTGAGCTGGTGGCGGGAGTCGAGGTCGGACTCCCGCTGCTTCCGGTCCATCATCTGGCACCCGCCGAACGGACCAGCATTCCATGACAACCCGACGCAATCGGCTCATCGCCACCGCCGTGGCGCTGCTCCTGCCCGTCCTCTGGATGGGCCAGTCCTATCTCGAGGGCCGCGCGCAATCCACGGCCGGCGAGGCGCCGCGCTTCGAGGTCGATCCCTTCTGGCCGAAGCCGCTTCCCAACAACTGGCGGCTCGGTTCGGTGATCGGCGTCTGGGCCGACGCCGAGGACAACATCTGGATCGTCCATCGGAGTTCGGCCACACTGGCGACGGAAGAACGAGGCGCGGAGTTCGACCCGCCGCACGGCGAGTGCTGTTCGGGGGCGCCGCCGATCCTGGCATTCGATCAGGATGGCAACCTTGTGCAGGCCTGGGGCGGGTTGCCGGGCGAGGACTACCAGGGCTACAGCTGGCCGCAGTCCAACCACGGAATCTTCGTCGACCACCTTGGCTACGTCTGGCTCGGCGCCAACGGCCAGGCTGATTCGCACATCCTGAAGTTCACCCGCGACGGCGATGTCGTGGCGCAGTACGGGGTCGCGGGCGCCCGTGCCACGGGCGGGCAACCTCCGTATGTTCGAAACAGCCAGGACCCGGTGAGCTTTGGCCGCGTCGCCAAAATCTTCGTCGATCCGGAAACCAACGAGGCATTCATCGCCGACGGATACTTCAACCGCCGCGTGGCCGTGCTCGACGCCAACACCGGGGAGATGAAGCGGTTCTGGGGCGCCTACGGCAACGTTCCTGACGACGACTACGAATTCGCCCCGGCTGGTCAGGACGACCTTTCTCCGCCTCCGCAGTTCCGCGGCCCGGTCCACTGCGCCGATGTCGCGCGGGACGGGCGAGTCTACGTCTGTGACCGCCAGAGCAACCGGATTCAGGTCTTCACGCGTGATGGCGAGTTCCTCCAGGAGGCGTTCTTCGCGCCCGCCACGCTACGGTCGGGAGCGACCTGGGACGTCGCGTTCTCGAACGATCCCGACCAGACCTACCTGTACATCGTGGACGGCGTGAACGAGAAGGTACGCATCGTCCTCCGGGAGACGCTCGTGGAGTTGACAAACTTCGGGGCGGGCGGCAGGCAGGCGGGTCAGTTCTTCGGGGTCCACAGCGTCGCGACCGACTCGCGCGGCAACATCTACACGACCGAAACCTACGAAGGGAAGCGCCTTCAGAAGTTCGTGAACCGAGGGTTGCAGCCGATTCCATCGTTCAGCCAGGGCGTGCCGTGGCCGCAATGACGATGAGAATCTGGAAGATGGCCGGTCGGGCCGTGCTCGTTGACGCGATCGGGTCGGAGGGCGAATTTGCGAAGCCCGATGGATCTCCGCATGGCCGTGCCGGGAAAGCGCCGTGACGTACGAACCCGACCTACCCACGTGGGAAGCCTTTCGGGCCGCCCTCGGGGAGAATTCACCCGTCATGCAGTTCGCGAGGGGTGTGGCGCTGCACCTGGAACGGTCCGGCTGGCTCGAGCTCGAGGGAGACCTCATCGCACTGACCGTCGAACTGCTGCAGGCCGTCGTCGACGACATGGCGCCGCCACCCGAGAAGCTCGCGGCGAGCCCGGTCCTCCTCGCCAGCTTCTTCCAGAACCTCGACCTGCTCCCGCCCCAGGCGTGGGAAACGATGCAGGTGGCGATTCTGGTGGCCGGGGCGATGGAGATCGTCTGCGCGGGGCACGAATGAAGCGCCCGCCCGCCTCGCGCGCCACGGTCGACGGCGTGCTCGAGACATGTCTGTATGCGGTCAATCTGGACGACACGGCGGAGTTCTACGAGACCGTCCTCGGGCTGGAACGGATCTCACGCGTCGAAGGGCGTCACGTATTCTTCCGCACCGGCGATGGCGTCTTTCTCCTCTTCAACCCGGAGAGGACGCTTGCCGCCGGGGGCGACATCCCGCCGCACGGCGCGCGCGGGCCGGGCCACGTGGCGTTCGCCGTCGATTCCATCCTCGAATGGCGGACCCGGCTCGAGTCGGCGGGCGTCGAGGTCGAGACGGAAGTGACCTGGCCCGAAGGCGGCCAATCGCTGTACATGAGGGACCCCGCCGGTAACAGTGTCGAGCTGGCGACTCGTTCGGTCTGGGACACGCCCGGGCCGTGATCTGACCCTGAATCAACCTGAATCTGGAGAGGATTCCATGCCGATTCGTAAGGCAACCGCGACGTGGCAGGGCGGTTTCAAGGAGGGAACCGGCAGTTTCGAGGGCGAGACCGGCACGATCGCGGGATCGTTCACCGCGGGCTCGCGTTTTGGCGACGAGCGCGGCACGAACCCCGAAGAGCTGCTTGCCGCCGCCCATGCCTCATGCTTCAGCATGGCGCTCACGCTCATGCTCGAGCGGGCGGGTCACGAACCTCGCCGCGTGGCGACCACCGCCGCCTGCTCGATCGACAAGGTCGGAGAGGGCTTCACGATCACGACCATCCGGCTGACCTCGCGTGTGGATGTGCCCGGGATCGACGAGGCCGCGCTGCAGGAGATCGGCAATGCGGCGAAGGAAGGCTGCCCCGTCTCGCGGGCGCTGACCGGTGTGTCGATCGAACTCGACATCGCGTCCGAGCAGGCCTGAGAAGGGGTACGTTCGAGCCGCCGGGGATGCTCAGCGTCTCCGGCGGCTCGTGTGTTTGCGGTGGAAGGAGGGCCGAAAAAATCGGGGCGAGCATGGGTGGCCATGCGCGCCCGATCGCTGGATGTCAGAGAGTACGGCTGGTGGGCCTCAGAAGGCCTTCGCGCGGTTCTCGCGTTTCCGGTCCTTGTGCTTGCGGCGCTCGGCCGCCTTTGCCTTCGCCTTGCGGGCCTCGCTTGGCTTCTCGTAGAAGCGCTTCCGCCGCATGTCCTTGAAGAGGCCCGAGCGGATCATCCGCCGCCGGAACTGCTTCAGCGCCCAATCCAGCCGATCGTTCTCGCCGATCTGAATCTCGACCAAAACCTTCCTCCAACGCCCTTGGTGCGGACAAAAATGGGACCTCGAGACGACTTTCTCGGGGCCCCCTGGCTCTGCCGGGTCAGTATCTTTACCGACCGGGGAACCCGAAAATACGGGTGCGGGCGCTGGAAGTCAATCTTTTTCTGAAAGATGAGTGGTGAGCTATTCACCTCCCGCTTCACTCTTCGAAGCCGTTTCCGCCTTCGCGGCGGTCCATGGCATGGAAGCTCTCGGTGGGCTCGACATAGAGAATGCGGGCGACCACGACAACGATCGCGAGAAGCGGCGTCGCGACGAAGAGCCCGATGATGCCGAAGCCGACCGCGAGCATGATCTGCCAGGCGAGTAGCGCGGCCGGCGGGATGTCGACGGCCCGGCGCTCGATCAGCGGGAGGGAGAGGCCGCTCTGAAGCTGCTGAAGCACGAAGTAGAAGACGGCCACCCAGACCGCCGTGGATGGCGAGATCAGGAATGCCGCCATCACCGCGGGGACGGCGGCGATCAGCGGACCGAGCGTCGGCACGAACTCGCGCAGGGCCGCGAAGGCGGCCAACGCCAGCGCCCCGGGGATCCCGAAGAGCTCCAGCCCGACCCATGTGGCAATCCCTACCAGCAGCATCGTGATCGCCTTCCCCAGCACCCACGTCTTCAGGCTCCGACCGGTCTCGTCATAGACCCGCGCCACCTTTGGGCGCGCGGTCGGCGCCGCCATACGGATCAGCATGTCGCGATACAGGGCGGGCTTGTATCCGAGGAAGATCGCCATGATCAGGATGGCGAATGACCCGATGGCGGTGGTGATCGCATTGAACGCGAGCGGCACGAATCTGCCAACGAAGTCGGCGAACTGCCGGTTGACCGTTTCGATGATCCGGGGGTCCCGCGCCATATCCGTGCGCTCGCCGATCCAGTCGCCAGCGGCGTGGATTGCCTTGGGCAGCTCGGATGCCAGCGCGGACATCTGTTGGACGACCTGCGGAACGATGGCGACCATGAGCGCCGTCACGCCGGCGATGAAGACGGTCGTGGTCAACGCGAAGGCGACGGGGAACGGAATCCAGCGGGACAGATGCTTTGCGGGCGCGTTCAGCACGATGGCGAGGAGGACGGCGAGCAGCGCGATGAAGATCGCGGTGTAGACCATCCAGAAGAAGCGCCAGAGGAAGACGAAGACAAGGGCGAGAGAGAGCACCCGCGCCACGTCGGCGGTTCTCCAGGTGACGCGTCTCACGAGGTTGTCGGACATTTCGGCGCGCTTCGAGAGGGGTCACCTCCTCTCCGGGTGGGCGCATCTTCGCCGAAGCGGCGCCCGTTTCGCTTCGCCCGTCGGGCTGCGTACGCGCGTCACGTATATGCAAGGCGGGGGCCGATTTGGCTTGTCGCCGGGCCGGTAGGCGGGGGAGCCGCCCCTGCGGGTGCGGGCCTACCGCCGAAACGAATCCACGACCCTGCGGGCGGCGTCCGCGGCGGCGTCGAACGTGGCGCGCGCACCCTCGGCGGCGGTGTCGATCGTCGACCGCGCGCTCTCGGCATAGGACCGGGCGGCAGCGGCGAGGTCGCTCACGTACGCCGGCTCGGGCTCCCCGCGCTTTCGGTACTCGCCACGAAGGATCCGGTCGTAGTCCCCCGACTGCACCCAGTCGCGAAGCTCGGCGACGCGAAGCACAGGGAACGGGTGGTCGGCGCCGAGCAGGTTGAGCACCTTGAACACCTGGTCCGCCAGATCGCCGCTCTGGCGATACTCGTCCGCCTGGCGAATGAACTCGGGGAGGTTGGTTTCTGACAACGCGCCGCCGCCCGCGAGCTTCATCATCACGCGCATGCCGAGTTCGGGGTCCTGCACCGCGAGGATACCGGCCCGATCGCTCGACAGCTCCGCCTTCCGGTACCATTCGAGGAGCGCCATGAGGATCGCCCGGGCCGCGAGCCCGACGATGGGGAACCCGCGCTCCGCGAGCTGCACGAGGATCACCATCATCGTCGTATAGAGCACGTGGCCGCTCATGATGTGGCCAGTCTCATGGGCGAGCACGAAACGCAGCTCGTCATCGTCGAGCAGGATGAGCATCCCCGAATTGATGATGATGAACGGCTTCTCCATCCCGTACGCGCCCGCGTTCACGGTCGGCGTCTGCGAGACGTAGACGGGATACACGCCGGGAGCGTCGAGGACCTCCGCCACTTCGCCATAGAGGCGGTGGACGCGCTCGAACTGCGTCGGCGAGCACCGTACCGCGTTGGCCTGGAACGCGAGCCGGACCGGCTTCTCGCCGAAGAAGCCGAAGACCGCCTTCAGGACCTCGTCGAACGCGGGCAGCTTGCGTAGGGCGGCGAGCGCGGCACGGTCGGCGGGGTGCTCCCACGTCGACGGCGCGATATCGTGGAGGATGCGGGAGGTTCGCTCGGTCATGGGTCGGTCCGGCTGGAGGGTGACGGTTCGCGCGTCTTCCGGAATTTCGCCAGCGCGCGGTCGCCGCGTAAGGGGTGGCGCGGTCTCGCGGAAGATCTACGGCGCGCGTGTGGCCGAGGATTCAGTCGGCCCCGGTCGCCCCCGCCGCGCCCGGTTGCGGTCGGTCCGGGTGCGCCGCGCCTTCGCCCAATGGCGGTGCGGGCAGGAGACTTGGCCCCGCGACCGAGGCCGACTCCCAGGCGTCGAACTCCTCCGCGTACCGGAGTCCCCAACGGTCGCCAGCGACGCGTAGCCGATTCTCGAGCCACGCCGGATCACCGAATCCGAGCCGTTCGAAGTACAGGCTCGCGAGCTGGCCGATCCCGTCGCGGAACGGCGTCACGTCGACGGCCGCGGCGGGAAGCGTCGAATGCACGTCGCGGATCGTGAACACCGGAACTGGCCGGCGGTGCGGAGTGTGCGGTGCGACGACCTTTGCCAGGCGCGCCAGGGTGATTGCGTCGCGGAAGAGGCGACCGCAAACCTCGTGGTCGGGGTGGCGCATCCCCCTGACCCAGGCGTCGCCCCAGGTCAGGAGCCCGTCGGGCTGGATTTCGCAGATGAGCCGGGCGAGGCGGACGACGGTCTCCCGCTGGTACTCGATCGCCGTGTCGGGCAGGTCCAGGAAGATCGTCTCCGCGCCGAGGATCTCGCCCGCGCGGTGGCCCTGCGCCTCGCGAAGGCGGGCGACCTCGGCGACGGAAAGGGGTCCAAACGCTTCCGTCTGCTCGCCACGCGTGAGCCAGACGATGACGACGCGGTCGCCCCGCGCCTGCTGCGCGAGGATGGTTCCGGCGGCTCCGACTTCATCGTCGGGATGCGCGAATCCGAGCAGCAAAGTGGAACGATCCACGGCTTCCGGGGTGTTTCGTTGGTTCCGATTCGGGGAAGCTGACGGGCGGGTCTCGCTGGATATGGCACCGGGCTCGCCTCGCGCTTCGTCGGATTGATGATACTGGGCTGGTCGAATTGGGTGGGCAAGGGGAAGCCGTCAGGCGATCCGCCGCGCATGCCTGTCCACGGAAACCCCGAGATCGAAACAGATGTCTTTCATATCCAGACCTTCGTTCAGCACCGCAACCCTCGGCCTCCTCCTCGCCGTCGCGGCGTGCGCGCCCGCGCGCAGGGAGCCCAATATCCCCCGGATCCTGCGACCCGAAGGGATCGAAGTCACCGGTGGATCACTCGGCCGCACGGTTCTCCCGGTCCCGGAGGGGATCCTTGGCGCGGTCCTGTACGATCTGCCCGTCGAGGCGAACACCTGGGTAGAGTCGGAGATGTCCTTCCTGCTCGGCCAGCGACGCGAAACGATGGCGCGCTGGATGGAGCGGGCCGACTTCTACGAGGGATTCGTCAAGTCGGTGTTTCGCGAGTACGGGATCCCGACCGACCTGATCCATCTGGGGATGATCGAGAGCGGGTTCATCCCGACCGCTCGGAGCAGCGCGGGCGCGGTCGGGATCTGGCAGTTCATGCCGGCGACGGGTCGCGAAGCGAACCTTCGGGTTGACGAAACGGTGGATGAGCGGATGGATCCGGTCCGCTCCACGCGGGCGGCGGCGAGTCATCTCCGGTCGCTCTACCGCATCCATGGGGATTGGGCGCTCGCGGCCGCGGCGTACAACGCCGGCTCGGGTCGTATCTCGCGTGGGCTCGATCGGTTCGGCGCGACGAACTTCTGGGACCTCGCGACGAGAGGCGATCTGGCGCAGGAAACCCAGCACTACGTGCCCCGCCTCTACGCCGCGACGATCATCGCCCGCGACCGCAATCGGTTCGGCTTCGAGCGGTCCCAGGTCATTGAGCCGTTCGCCTTCGACAGCATCCTGGTGGACCTGCCCGTTTCGCTTGGCGAGCTGAGCGAGATGTCGGGAGTGGATGGCGATGTTCTGTCGACGATGAACCCGCACTTCCGGCGAGGCGCGATCCCGGTCGGCGGGTACTGGGTCTGGGTGCCGGCGGGATCGGGACCGCAGGCGCAGCGCATGTACGTGTCCGCCGCCGTCAGTCGCGAGCGGATGGCGACGTACACGGTGCGCTGGGGGGATAGCCTCGGTCGGATCGCCCAGCGCTCAGGCGTGAGTTCGTCGGAGATCCGCAACCTCAACCGGTCGATCAACTTCGATCGGCTCCTGGCGGGCGCCGAGATCCAGCTTCCGGCGTACGGAGTCCAGCGGTTGACGGGCCAGCCGGCGGCGACCTCGTCGGGAGTCGCGCTCTCCACGGCCGCCCGCGTGGCGCCAGCGGAGACGTCCGGGCCCCGGACGCACACGGTGGGACGCGGGGATACGCTGTCGGAGATCGCGCGGGACTACGGGGTCACCGTCGCGGAGATCCAGCGGGCCAACTCGCTCGGGGGTACGGTGATCCGGTTGGGGCAGCGCCTCACGGTACCCGCCTCGTCGTCGAGGGCGGCGGCGCCGATCGAGCACGTGGTGGTCGCGGGTGACACGCTCTGGGATCTCGCCAGGAGATACGGGACGAGCATCGCCGCGATCGAGGCGGCGAACGGGCTCGGGAGCCGGCCGATCATCCCCGGGCAGCGCCTTACGATGCCGGTCAGTCCGAGGTAACGGTTTCGACCTCGTCTTCCGCGATGCCGACCACGCGGCCGTCAGGGAACTGGACGAGATAGCCATCGCGCCCATGGGCGTTGCTCTCCGGTCCCCAGTGGCCGATGACTTCGCCGACCTGACCGGCATACGGACGCGACTGCTGATACCTGGGTGAGGTGACGCGAACCCTGTACATCCTCGAACTCCCTGCCGGCGATGCCGCCGCCGGCGCAATTCGTTGTCTCACCGCGACCCTCTCCACCCGCCGCGATCCCCGCCAGCCTGGCTGGTGCCTCCGAGCTTCTCACTTTCCGTTCCCAACCACTCGGCCCACACCGCGAGGCCATCGGGCCGGCGGCCGATCGGGCCGGGCAAGACATGTGATGATAGCGGGTTACGCGGTGCGGATCCGTGTCTCTTGGAGCATGCGCGCGGCACGATCCCTGCCCGACAGGGAGCCATGAACGAGTCCGGCGGGCGTGTCCGGCGCCTTCATCGTGGCCGACCACGCCCGCTCCCTGAGCTCCATGGATCATGGTGAAGGACGGCGAAACGCATCGGAGGCCGGTCGAGCCCGGCAGTGGTGACCGCCGGCAGGCAGACCGTCGCGCGTCGGACCGGCGCAAGGGAAACCGTCGGGCGGGTCAGCCGCCATGGCGCGGCCCGTTGGCCTATGCCGGGTATGGAGTTCTCGCCAGTCTGCTGGCGACCGCGGGGCTGCGGGCCCTGGATTCGTCCCCGGAGGCGGGCGCGACGCAGGCAGCGATCATGGAGCCGGATGCCGGAGCGAGCACGCCGGCGATGACGGCGCGCACGATCGCCGCGGCGTCGCCAGCGGCGCGTGACGCGCCGACGCTCGCCCACTTTGAGATTCTGCTGGCGGAGGGTGAGAGTGCCGTGGGACAGATCGTGCGGACCGAACTCTACTGTCAGTCCATCGCGCCGGTCGCGGTGCGGTCGACGCGGGGCGGACAGGGTGCGGGTCTGGCCGGCATCATCGACGCCGAGGGTCGGGTTGGAGGTTCGGAGTGCAGGTGGAGCGATGAATCGAGGTCCTCGGATTTCCTGCTGGTGATCCCGCCCGACCTGGCCGGAGCGTTCACGGCGATGCCCGAGATCGAGATGAACTTCGTGCTTCGCCGGCGAGTTCGGGCCCAGGTCGAATGGCTGGGGCGATCGGATCCGCTGTCGCGTCGGACGGCCGGAGTGCTCAGGGCGATCGAGGAGTAGCCGGGGCGGGCCACGCCCCGGCAGCCGCGGGACGGGAGCAGGCCGGAGGGCAGGCCCGATACTTCCGGTTCTAAACGCCGGCGGCCACGCGAGCGAGGTTGACCCGCCGGCGCAGCTCCTTCTCCGACATCGTCCCCAGGGCGAACTCCGCCGCCTCGAAGCTATTGAAAGTGACCGTCGAAGTCAGATGTTCATCCGGGGCGGCCCCTGCCCGGCGGAACGCCAGCACGGCTCCCGGGCGTCCGTGCGCCACGATCCGATCGGCCGCGAACGCTTCCCACGACACGCCCTCGCCATCCTCGAAGTGTCTCGTCGTCATTGTCTGATTGGCTAGTTGTTTCCGCGTCCCGCGGGCGCGCCGGTCTCGCCGCGGATGGCGCGAAGCAGCGCATCCCCAACCGCCTCCACCTGCCAGTTCCTGACTTCGGGGATCTCGGCCAGTTCGGCGGCGGTCTGCGGATTCCGTCGCGCGATCTCGTCGAGGGTGGCGCGGGAGATGATGAAACCGGCGTCGAGGTCGAGCTCCTCCGCCCGCGCGTTGCGGGCCGCGCGTAGCCGCTCCGCCCGGTCCTCGACGGCGGGATCGCGCTCCCAGCGCTTGCCGGGCCGGAACCTCGGGAGCTCGGACTCGGGTACAGCCTGCCCACGCTGGATGGCGGCGAGGAGCGCGTCGCCCCTGCGATCGACGAGGCCGGGGGAGACCCCCTGGATCCGCGTCAGAGCGGCCCGGTCAGACGGAGCCGTGAGCCCGATCTCGATCATCGTCTGGTTGGGCATGATGCGAAAGGTCGCCTGGTCCCGCTCGCGGCCGACGGATTCCCGCCACTCCCAGATCTCGCGAAGGATGGCGAGGCCGCGCGGCGTCAGGTCGCGCGCACCCTTCACCCGCAGGAACGCTTCCGGATCGGCTTCCGTCCGGTCCCAGCGCGTCGCTTCCCGTCGCTCGAACTCCTCGCGCGCCCATGCCTCGCGGCCGAGCCGGCGCAACTCCTCCAGCAGCCGGTCGCGAAGCCGCGGGAGGTATGCGGTGTCGGTCGCCGCGTACTCGAGCATTCCCTCCGTCAGCGGCCGTTCCGCCCAGTCGGCGCGCTGGTACGCCTTCGGCAGCGAGATCCCGAGGTACTTCTCGACGATCGCGCCCAGACCGAGTTGCCGGTCGCCCACGAACGCGGCCGCAATCTGCGTGTCGAAGAGCGATCGCACCTCGAGCCCCAGATCGCGGTGGAGGATGCGAAGATCGAAATCCGCGTCATGAAAGATCTTCTCGATGGCAGGGTCGGTCAGCAGCGGCGCCAGCGCGGAGAGGTCGGGTACCGCGATCGGGTCGATGATGACGTTCTCGACGCGCGTGGAGACCTGGACAAGGCTGATCCGGTCGTGATACCGGTGGTAGCCGGCCGCCTCCGTGTCGACGCCCAGCAGCGGAGCGGCCGCAAGCCGTGTGATCGCCGCGGGGAGGCGCGTCGCATCGTCGATGTACTCGTATATCATCGCAGTCCGTTCCCGGTGCGTAACGCCCGCC
>CAZUVK010000066.1:0-7458 GCA_964623785.1 uncultured Gemmatimonas sp.
GCGGCGGGATTGCGGGTCACCGCCGCTGAGGCCCGTTCGACCACCGCCGGAAGGAGTGATCGATCCAGACCATGCCGCTCATCGGTGTCCCCGCCATGCGGCGAAACCGCCAGCATCGCCCGGCTCGCGTGCTCTCCTCCCATCGTCGGAGGAAGCGATCCACTCAGCAGGTGTACCTTCACGAAGTCCGGGTTGGTCGCCATCAGTCGATCCCATGCAACAGCCAAATCTTCTTCAGATTCCACCTGAAAATAGGCGCGGCCGTCGAACCACTCCGGGTTCAGAGAACCCAGGACTGGCTCGTACCGAGTCGTCCTGAGGTAGCCCCGGTAGAGGTCAGCCGGGTATCCCCCCGGGGAAGTAAAGGCGGCGTTCGAGAACGCCACGTCGATGCTTCCAGGATGGTTCACCCGGTCTCGCACCTCAGTTGACAGTTCCGGGATTTCCCCGGGGATCTTTACGTAGAAGACTCCCGCCAGGAGGTAGTCGCGGACGACATCGTCGATCGTGGACGCGAGTTCGACATTGTGGTTGTGGGCTTCGCCGAACGCGGGGACCACATATCCGCCGTCGAGGTCAATGACCGCGTCGACGCGCGCGGGAGGTGGCGCAACGAAGCTGCCGTCGACGACGTAGACATCCCGCGCGCTGAACGCGGAACCGTCGAACCACAGTCCGTTGCGATAGAGGGTTGCTCCCGTCCGCGGACCCTCGCAGCCTGCCGAGGCCAGCACGATCAGGCCGGCGAGAATCGCGCGAGTTCCCCGGACGAATCGCCATCGGCGTTGTCCGCATCCGGCGCATGGTGAAACCAGCACGTTCGATATACTCGCGTCCGCCTGGCGGGCGATACCGCGAAGGGGACGCGAACCCGGTGACTTCCGCAAGTCGTCCCGTCGGCTACCGAGCCGTGTCATTTCAATGCCGCACGGAAGGCTGGCAATCGTGAGATGACCCCGAAATCGAGGAGTGCCACGACGGCCAGCGTGAGAGCGACAAGGGGGAAGGCGAGAGAGATCACGAACATCAGGACCGCCGCGCGCCGCCAGACGCGGATGTCTTTCGGCATCGGCGGCGGGGCCAGCCGGCGGATCCCCGTGGGCCGCCTCTTCCACCACATCACCACGCCGCTCGCGCAGAGCGTGATCACGGCCAGGCAGAAGAGGACATTCGCCACCATGTTGACGAGGCTGACGTCGCCCTGATGCAGCGCGATCCCCGCGGCCATCGCCTTCCCCAGCGGCGGATACTTCGCGAAGCGATAGTCGGCGAGGACGCGGCCCGTATACTGATCGAGGTGCAAGGTTCGATCGCGGCGCGGATCTGCGATGTCCTTGCTCATCGTCGATGCCGCGACCGTCCACACCCCCAGCGAATCGCGCGGAAAGTTGACTCGGTAGCCGGTGAAGCCGTTGTCGCGCGCGAAGGCCACCACGGTGCTGAGGGTCACAGGCATCTCTTCGGGAATCCCGGGCAGGCCGGAAAGAGTACCGGAGATCGGGATGGGAGTCTGCTCCAGCACCCAGGGGACTTGCCTCAGCGGGCCGCTGTTCAGTGACTCATGTGTCAGAGCCGCGCTCGGCGACTCCATCTGTGCCGGCGGGAGGCTGCTGAAGCCCTGGACGATCCGTCCTCCCCAGATCAGCGTCCATGCGAGGCCGGAAAGGAGGAAGAACGCGAGGATCCCCGAGATCCAGAACCCGGTGGCGGCGTGCAGGTCCCGCCAGCCAAGCCTGCGACGGCCACGCACCCGCGGCCAGAAGACGGGCCTCTCTCCGTCGCGCGGCCACCAGAGGAAGAGGCCTGTCGCAATCAGCAGTACCCCGAAACCCGCCGCCACCTCGAGCAGCAGATCCCCGAGGATGCCCATGAGCAGGGTCCCGTGCACAACGCTCGCCCAGCCGTAGGTGCTACGTAGCGGATCCTGGGAGCCCAGCACGCTTCCGCTGTAGGGGTCGACGTAAACGGTCAGCGGTACTTCGCCAACCGTAAGCGTCGCCTCGCCGCCATGGCCCGCATGGCCTCCGGCGTCGTGGCCCGGAATGATCGAAACCCGCGCCGAGTGATCCGGCTCGCGCGGAGGGATGTACATCGAGATCGTCGCTTCCGGGTACGCGGCGACAGCCACATTGACCTGCTCCTCTGGCGACAGCTGGGTGGCCGTCGGGGTCACTCGAAGCCAATCCCGGTGCCGCACCGCGTCGATGGGTTGGCTCAGAAGCATCACCAGACCGGTGGTCGCCAGCACCAGGAGAAAGGGCACGACGAACAGCCCGGCGTAGAAGTGCCAGCGCCAGGCGGCCAGGTAGAAGCGGTTCGTGTCACGCGGAGAACCTGTGCTCATGGATGCCTCCCCCCAAACGCTCCCGGAGCGGTCAACACCCGCCTGGGGCGACGTTGCATTCCACGCATTCCACGAAGCGAAGAAACGGTTTTATCGGGCATGATGGACGTTTTCCTTGAACTCAAGTCATAGCGAGACAGGCCCTTGCGGGGACCTGTACGGACCTGGTCCATCGTCCCATGGTTGAAACGAGACTCTCCGACGACCGGTCGGTCGGAACGTGGACGGGGAAGGAGTGCCCAGGAAAGTCGAGCTCTACGGGCGACGCATTCCGGTCACGCTGACCCCCGGCGCCGCTGGCTCGGGACGCTCGGAGACCCGCGGTGTGGAGTCGGAACGATGGGGTGGAACGATCTCCCGCGCGGGGGAGAACGCTACCGAGAAGGTGTGGGAGGTCCGTTCGAGAACGGGAGCAGATGAGGGATCCTGCAGATCGGCTCCAGGTCTTCCTCGGAGCCGGGCAGAACAACCGGGGCGGTGGGCGTGGCGCCGTAGTAGGATGTCGGCGCCGTGCCTGGTTGTACCGGAGGCGGACCCGCCATCCCCACGCAGAAGAAACCGCAGTCGCAGGACGGTCCATCGTGTGCGTCGGAACCCTCACCCGAGTGGTGAGAAGACGCGGGGCCGTCGGCCTGTTCCCCGTGGTGAAGATGAGCGTGGGCCGCCGGTGTTTCCACCTCCGCCGAAGCCGCCTCGCCGACAGCCGATTGGGCCGTGGCGTGGTGGACGCACCCGTTCATTCCCAGGGCGTCAGAGACACCCAGGAGAAGGAACAGGAGGGCCCCCATGAGGGCCAGCGCCGGATGGCGGAAGTGATGAATACGCATTGAGGATCAGGATACCCGGCTCGCGAAGGGAGGTCAAGATCGCCCGGGCTCCTCCCGCGCCTAAGCGCATCGCAGGTCTGTTCTCACGCACCGGGCGGGCGGGGCGCTCCGAGATCCGCACGCTGACATTTCCATTGCACAAAAATCACCGTTTTGTGCATAGTGCGGCACGAAAATCGGAAAGTCCCGCCCGACGAGTAGCCGCGTCCCCGGATCCGACTGGCAATGGAGCTCGCCCTCGACGACATCCCCGATCAGCCTTCCGCTGACGGGGATGTTCCACTATTGCCGACCACCTGGGACGCGAGCGCCAGCTCCTCTCGTACCCAGCCATCGAGCTCGGAGGATCGTCGCTCTTCGATCGACCGCAAACACTCTGCGCGCACGTCGACCGGGCATTCCGCGGCGGACGCGACCTGACCCAGCGCCCACGCCGCGTGTCCGCGGATCAGCGGCCCGCCATCGCTCAGGGCGAGAGAAAGCACCGGCACGGCCGCTGGCGAGCCCCAGTTCCCCAGCGCGACCGCCACGTTGCGCGGCAGCCCGCGCCGCTTCGTCCGCTTCACAGGCGAGCCCTTGAAGCGCCGCGAGAACTCCTCCTGGTCGATCCCCATCAGCTCGATCAGTTTCGCGTCGTGCACCCCGGCGCGCGGCCAGAACGCCTCCTCGCTGGTGATCTTCACGAACTTCGGCGTGTTGTGTGGACAAACCTCCTGGGAAGTATCGCGATTCAACTATTACTTGATTCCGTTGATGACCGGGCGTCGAACTGTACGCGAGGAAAGGAGATAGCAGAGAAGAAATTGAGAGAGTTCTCTTGCGAAAAATCCGCTGTTCGTTGATGCGGGGGCTCACCCATGGTATCCTACGCGTAGATTCCCGCATCGACCCCCGGTCCGATCAGCGAATGACCCTCGATTCCCTCCGCCGAGAGCTCGATCGACTTCTCGGGGACCACTCGCTCGATCACGTCGAACGCTTCACGCTCGCCGCCGCGATTCTATCGGAAGCGCTGCGTGCTGCCGGCCTCGAGGCCACTCTGGTTGGCGGCGGAGCGATCGAGTTTTATGCTCCGGGCGCACATACGACGAGCGACATCGATCTCGTCGTCGAGCGCAAGTCGTCGGTCGATTTCGGCGATGCGGTAGAGAGCGCATTGGCACCGCTTGGCTTCTCACGAACGGGACGTCATTGGGTCCGAAACGATCTTTTCGTCGAAATCCCTTCGACCCACCTGGCGGACCCATTCGAGGTCTTCACGCTCGGACCGTATTCGCTGCGGGTGGTCAGGAAGGAGATCGTGCTCGCCGAGCGGATCGTTGGTTTCAAATACTGGCGATACACAGCGTACGGAGCGCAGGCCATCGATATGATCGCCACGTTCGGCGACGACCTGGATGAGGTACTGCTTGGCGGCTATCTTCGTCGCGAAGGTGCCGAAGATGCATTCGATTTGCTTCGACGTTTGGCCAACGCCCGGGAACCGATCACGCACGATACTCTCGTGATAGAGCTTGAGCGGTTATTGAAACCGGCGTCGGAAGGAGAGTGATCAGAATGGACGACCTGGATACCGATCTCGCCCGACTCAGGAAGTTCTGGCGGCGCAGGCGCGCGGCAGCCGAGAGCGTTCGCCGAAGGATCGATCCTCGGGGAATGACACGTCCCGCTCGTTCGCCGGAGGAACGAGATTGGCTCAGGGATCGAGGGGAACTGAGTGTGTTCATCGAAGAGGAGGGAGACCCGCACGAGAAGGGCGGTTGCTGACCGTACCCAACAGCTCCTGTATCAGGGACTTTACCTCTTCCGCCGGAGGAGTCCGTTCGGCGCCCGTCCTTGATCACCTGCCGAATCAGGTCCGAGGTTGAGTCACATGGCGATCGTGGATCGCGCGCTCCGCTGTCGTGACCGGCTGAAAGGTAAACATTTCGTTTACCTTTCAGCCCATGCATTACTTCGCGCTCGGCCGCCCTCGGCTTCCGAGGGCCTGCGAGAGCTCGTCCCGTACCCAGTCGTCGTCCTCCAGGAGGAGTCTCGAAACCAGCAGTTTGTCGATCTGCGATACCGTGTCTGAAGAACCTCCCTCCCCTTCCGCGATTTTACGCAGCGCCCACGCCGCGTGCCCACGGATGAGGGGCTCGTCATCGCTCAGGGCGAGGGAAAGCACCGGCACGGCCGACGGCGAGCCCCAGTTGCCGAGCGCGACCGCCACGTTCCGCAGTAGCCCCCGCCGCTTCGTCCGCTTCACAGGCGAGCCCTTGAACCGCCGCGAGAACTCCGCCTGATCCATCCCCATCAGCTCAATCAGCTTCGCGCCGTGCACCCCGGCGCGCGGGAGAAACTCCTCGTCACGGGTGATCCGGACGAACTTCGGCGTGTTGTGGGGGCACACCTCCTGGGAAGTGTCGCGATTGAACCATTACTTGATTCCGTTGATGACCGGGCGCGGAACCGTGCGAGAAGTCGAAGCCCATTCCACGCCGCCTTGGAGGCGGCACAACGACTGTCGTAGACCGATGGAAGCGACGGATACATATTCAAGGGGGCGGGGGGAAAACCTACCTACGGAGGGGAAACGAGAACCGTGATCGACGATCAGGTGCCTGACTATCTTCGGGTCAAGAGTCCGGACGAGGTGCAGGCCATTCTTGTGAAACTACGAGGCGGCCTCGAATCGCTCTATGGCGACCGACTCCGTGCGCTCTACCTGTACGGATCGTATGCGAGATCCGATGCCCGTGTAGGGAGCGATATGGATGTGCTCGCGATACTCGACCGAATCGAATCGCCATGGATCGAGATCGAGCGAACCAGCGCGCTGTGCGCTGACCTCTCTCTCGAGTACGGTGTGACCGTGAGCCTGCTGTTTCGTTCCGAGGATCACTGGCGGCAGGCAGATACTCCTTTCGTCCTGAATGTACGTAACGAAGGGCGGGCGGCGTGAATGAGGTCGCTGGAAAGCGTCTCGCGAGGGCCGAGCGGTCGATCCTCGCCGCGCAGCGCGACATCGATGCGGACGAGCCGGATTTCGCCGCCAGCCACGCCTATTACGCGATGTTCTACATCGCCGAGGCACTGCTTGCGGCGCGCGGGCTGTCGTTCAGCAGCCACGGAGCGGTACATGGCGCCTTTGGAAAAGAATTCGCGAAGACAGGCGACCTGGATTCGAAATTCCATCGCTGGCTCCTTGCCGCGTTCCGGGAACGCCAGGAAGCGACGTACTCTATGGAGCCCGAAGTTACGACCGAGCAGACAGCGATACTGATCGCTCGCGCGAATGAGTTCCTCGCCGCCGCTCGAGCGTATCTCGCAACTCCGAGAGATTCTGACTCGGGACGCTAGATCGCCTCTGCCCGTGCCAGATCGATCTCCTCGCTGACCCATCCATCGAGTTCGATATCCGCCCGTCTCTCCAACGCTCGCCGTGGCTCGCTCCCCCCGATCCTCCCCAGCGCCCATGCCGCGTGTCCGCGGATGAGCGGCTCGTGATCCTGTAGCGCCTTCGCCAGCACCGGCACCGCCTCCGGCGCTCCCCAGTTCCCCAGCGCCACCGCCACATTCCGCAGCAGCCCCCGCCGCTTCGTCCGCTTCACAGGCGAGCCCTTGAAGCGCCGCGAGAACTCCTCCTGGTCGATCCCCATCAGCTCGATCAGTTTCGCGCCGTGCAACCCGGCGCGCGGGAGGAACGCCTCCTCGCTGGTGATCTTCACGAACTTCGGCGAGTTGTGGGGGCACACCTCCTGGCAGATATCGCAACCGTAGATCCGATTGCCGATCAGCGGCCGCAGCTCATGGGGAATCGGCCCCTTCAGCTCGATGGTGAGGTAGGAGATGCACCGCCGGGCGTCGAGGATGGGCGCGCCCGTGGCATCGCGGCCGAGAAGCGCGCCGGTTGGACATCCGCCGATACAGCGCGTGCAGGTGCCGCAGTGGTCGGCCTGGAAGGGCGCGTCGTAGTCGAGTTCGATGTCGACGAGGATGACGCCCAGGAAGTGGTAGGAACCGGCGCCGGGCGCGATGTGCATCGTATTGCGGCCCTGCCAGCCGAGGCCCGCCCGCACCGCCAGCTCCCGTTCGAGCACCGGGCCGGTATCGATGTACGCGCGCCCGCTCACCGGCACCAGTTCCGCGGCGATCCACTCCTGGAGCTGGATGAGGTCTTCCTTCAGCGGCTCGTGGTAGTCGTCGTTGCGGGCATAGCGGGCGAACACGGCGCTGTCGTCCGGCACCTCCTCGTCCGCGGGCTGCCCGCCGCCGAACGAAGCCTCCGCGCCGGTGAGTTCAAGG
>CAZUVK010000066.1:7468-15223 GCA_964623785.1 uncultured Gemmatimonas sp.
GCTCGCCCCTGCCGCGGTGGTCACGAGCGAGGCCCGCGGGCTGCCCGCCGGGGAAGTAGTTCCTCGCCACTACGATGGCGGACCGCGCGCCCGGTACCAGCACCGCCGGATCGGCCCGCTTCTCGACCGCGTCGGGCCGCGCGAGGTAGCCCATCTCCCCCGCCATCCCCGCGTCGACCCAGCGGCGATAGTGATCCCCGTGCGCGCTCCGTCCCGCGGGCGCGATGCCGACCAGGCTAAAGCCGGCCGCGCGCGCCCGAGCCCGGATCGCCGCGGAGAGATCTCGTCTGGTTGGCATGGGGATGACGCTCATGCCGCGATACTACGCCCCGCGGCGAAGCGTGTTTCCGGATCACGGCAACGCGGAGTTCTCACGCCCATCTCGCCCTTGCGCCGCGGCGTGCCCATAGAGCACACTTAAGGACCACCGACACGCTCGCCACGCGTCGTACCCTGACGTGCCGCACCACTTCTCGAGAAATCCATCCGGAGGAAGCATGACGAGACCCCTCATCGCGTTGCTCGCGTTGACGATCGCGGTGCCCACCGCCGTCTCCGCCCAGCTCGCGCCGCCGAACGAGGCCGGGATGACGTACGGTCACGTGCACCTGAACGTGACCGACATCGAAGCGCACAAGCAGTTCTGGGCGGAGTACTTCGACGGCGAGGTCGTCGAGGGCAGCGCGCTGACGGTGATCCGTTGGCCATCGATGCTGATGCTGCTCACCGAGCGGGAGCCGACGGGCGGCTCGCAAGGTACCGTCATGGACCACTTCGGCTTCAAGGTCCGCGACATCGAAGCGGTGCTCGCGAAATGGCGAGCCGGGGGTTTCGACGTTCAGAGCGAGTTCACGGGCGCCGAGGGTCATCCGAACGCCTACGTGATGGGTCCGGACAGCGTCCGTATCGAGCTTCAGCAGGATCCAACGCTCACCGAGGACGTGGTCGGCTACCACATCCACTTCTTCACGCCGGAGTACGAGGAGCTGATGGCGTGGTACGTCGACGTCTTCGGCGTCGAGCCCTTCGTGCGTGGATCGATTCCGACGACCGCCAACGCGCCGGGGATGAACCTCAGCTTCGGGACTTCGCGCACGCCGCGCGAGCCAACGCGAGGGAAGTCCATCGACCACATCGGGTTCGAATTCACGGTCCTCGATGCGTTCGTCGCCACGCTCGAGGCGAAGGGAATCGCTCTCGATTCGCCGGTCCGCGAGATCGCGGCCCTCGGGCTGAAGATCGCCTTCCTCACCGACCCGTCGGGCGTGTACGTCGAGCTGACGGAAGGCCTGCTGGACTACTGAGGGGAGAGGCCCGAGAAACGCCTTCGCGCCTTCGGGTGAGACTCGTGGGGAGCTCACGCGGAGGCGCGAAGGCGCGGTTTGCACGGCCCCGAAGCTACCGCGCCATCAGGTCAGCCAGGGTGATTTCCCGGTAGTCCGCGATCCGGGCGTTGAGCGCACCGAGTACGTCCTCGCTGGACTCGCGGTAGGCGACGTCCGAGCGATCGGTCGTCATCCGCATCATGGCCTGCACGCGCGGCTGAGCCGCCGGCTCGGGCTCGGGATCGGCATTACGGCCGCCGAGCAGGCCCCGACCGAGTCCGCCGAGCGCGCCGCGGGCCGCATCCGCCACGGCCCCGCGCGCCGCGCCCGCGACCGCTCCGCCCACATTGATCCCCGCCGACGGCTGCCAGGCGAGCAGCTCGGCCCGGTCCGGCGTCGTGCCCAGCGGCACCATGGCGATCGTAAGCACGCTGCGGACCGTGGTGCCCTCGAAGTCCTCCATCTGCTCGGCCAGCTCGGCCATCCCCGCCGAGATCTGCGGATTCCACGCCGCGAGACTCGTCGCCATGATGTCGCCCGTCTCCTGGGCCGACTCCATCATCCCGTAGACCGCCTCGCGCAGTTCGGCGTTCGAGGCGAGCGCCCGCGCCCATTCCTGGAGCAGTTCCTCCTCGCCGGGTACGTCCGAAGTCTGCCAGAGCTCGGTGAGGAAGTACATCGAGCCGCCCTCGGGCTCCTCCTCGACGCCTTCCGGTACCGACGTCGCTTCGAACTCGGCGATGATGAAGTGCTGGCTGGCGTCGACGCCACCGATCCGCTGGCGCTGGCCCGTCGACTCGGCGGAGATGCGGAAGTTGATCTCCGCCTGGGCCTCCTCCTGAGAGCGCCGAAGTTCTTCGCGCGATGCCTGCACGTCCGCATTGGCCTGCGCCGCGGCGGTCTGCATCTCCACCATGGCCTGCTCGGACATCCGCTGGAGGTCCGCGAAGGTCATCGTCGTATAGGTGCGCGCCTGGTGGTCGACCGTGATCCACCTGCCCGCATCGAGATCGGTGACGACGGTCGTCTCGTCGGTCTCCTGGATCAGGGCGTTCCCCTGGAGGTGCATGGCGCTCCGTGTGGTGATCGGGTCGCCCGCGCCCGCCATCCGGAGGATCAGGCCGAGCGAGCCGGGCACCTCCATCCGGGTGGTCTCGGTCCAGCTGAGGGATCGGGTCTGGGCATCGAGCGCCGTCGAGGCCAGCATGGCGAAGGCCGCCGCGCCGGCGATCGGAGCAAAGCGGGATCTACGGACAAGGTTCACCATTCCTGCAACTCCGGTTCAGGTAACACGAAGATGGCATGTGTCCAAGCAACACAGTCGACGCTACCCCCGGCGCGACCCGGTGTCAACTGAAGAATGAAGAGTGAAGTAGGAAGGGTGAAGTGGGCGCGGGGCGGGGAGCCCGGGTGCGTTTCACTCTTCACTCTTCACTCTTCTCACTTCAAAGCCCTCCGCGGGCGAGGGCCGCGGCGGCCACAATCGCGGGTTCGGCGACGGCGGAGCGGTTCCGGCCATCGAGTTTGGCGCGATAGAGAGCGCGGTCGGCGGCTTCGAGGAGCGCGTCGGCGGAGCCGAGCGTCGGCTCGTAGACGGCGATGCCCGCGCTGAAGGTGATGGGTCCGCCGGCGAGCGGAATCGCGGAGAGCGTGGTTCGTACGCGCTCGACAAAGTGGAGGGCGCCTTCCCGAGTCGTGTCGGAGAGGATCGCCACGAACTCCTCCCCGCCCCACCGCGCAGGCAGGTTCATCCGGCGGGTGTTCTCGTTCAGTGCCTGGCCCATCGCGGCGATGACGTCGTCTCCAGCGAGATGGCCGTGATTGTCGTTGTACGCCTTGAAGTGGTCGAGATCGAAGATCACCAGCGTCAACCGGCGACCTCGTTGCGCCGCGGCCACCTCCATCTCCAGGAACCGACGAGCGAGCCTCCGATTGGGGAGGCCGGTGAGGTCGTCGATCATGGCGAGGTTCTCGGCCTTCCTGCGCTCCCGGTGCAGCAGCTCACTCATCCAGCCGAGGGCAACGGCGACCCCGACGAACGCGACGACGATCCCCAGCATCAGCGGGCCGTCCGGCAGCCTTCGGTCGGTGAAGACCAACACCGCCTGCGTGATGGCCAGGACCGCCATGCCGACCGCGAGCGCGCCAGCGACGCCGCGCAGACCGCGATAGTAGGCGAACAGGAACGCGGGAATGAGCGCGAGCAGCCAGAGGAGGACGTCTACATTCTCCAGGCGGTCGGCGAAGAACAGCTGGGCCACCGCGGGCACACCGAGAGCGCAGATCGAAAGCACCAGCGCTCGCGGCGGTATCGGCCGAGAGGGATGTCCTTCCTCCATCTCGTATCCAGGACTTGGGTTACGACAGGGGACCCCACAGTCGCGGGGCGTTCGCGAAGGGCGGTCCTATGATAAGCCCGCGTCGCGCCCGAAGGCAAGAAGAATGGTGAAGCACGGAGACGGAAGCGTGGGGTGAGCGGAAGGGCGAAGACGGAAGCGAAGTCTGAATAACGGGGAAGGAAGGCGCGGCCTGGGAGGGGGGTTCGGAGGTGAGGGGTTGGTGCCGATACTCTGGTTGCCGATGGCGCCCGCGTGCCCCTCGCCTCAAGCGAATCCTCGGAAGGAAGCCAGCATACAGGTGATTGCGTTTTCAGGACTGACAAAGAAGTACGGTGACAGGACCGCGGTCGAGGACCTGAGCCTGCGGGTGGCGCCGGGTGAAGTCTACGTGCTGCTCGGCGCGAATGGAGCCGGCAAGACATCGGCGCTCCGGTGCCTGGCGACGCTGCTGGCTCCGACCTCGGGAACGGCGTTCGTTGCCGGGCACGATGTCCGCGCCGAGCCGCGTGAAGCCCGGTCGAAGCTGGGCTTCCTCTCCGCGTCGATGGGGCTCTACGAGCGGCTCTCGCCGCGCGAACTCCTCGCCTATTTCGGGACGCTCCAGGGGCTTGATCCGGGCGGGATCGAGTCCCGGGTCGACGAGTTGATCGAGACGTTCGACATCGGTTCGTTCCAGAATCGGTACTGCGGGCGGCTCAGCACCGGTCAGCGCCAGCGCGTGTCGATCGCGCGGGCTGTCATCCACGACCCGCCAGCGATCGTGCTCGACGAGCCGACGTTCGGGCTCGACGTCCTGAGTGGCCGGACCATCTACGGGTTCATGGAAAACGCCCGCGCACGCATGCGCGCGGTGCTCTTCTCCACCCACCAGATCGACGAGGTCGAGCTCCTCGCCGACCGGGTGGGCGTCCTGTATGGGGGCAGGCTGTTGATCGAGGGGACCGTTGACGACCTGCTGCGGCATACCGGCCAGCGGTCGCTGGCTCGCGCATTCCTATCGCTCGTGGAGCGGTCGTGAGCAATCTGACGACGATCCGCACCATCTTCGTCAAGGAGATGCGGGAGATCCTGCGGGACCGGAGAACGTTGCTGTTGATGATCGGTGTCCCGGTCTTCCTGTACCCGGCGATGTTCGTGCTGATGGAGCAGGTGATGCTCTTCGGCCGGGACAATCTGTCCGTGCAGGCGCCGCGGGTGGCGGTGCACCAGGAGGCGGGTGTCGAGGCGCCGATCGTGTATTTCGCGGACAGCGCGTCGGTGGTAGACCTCGTGGCGCTGCAGGGGGCCGGACCGGGCGAGGTGGAATCAGGGCGGTTCGACGTCGTGCTCCGGCTCGACTCCGTGGGGCCACCGACCGCACGGGCGCTGGCGATCGACCTCTACTACGACGCGTCGAGCGAGCGGTCGGTACGGGCCCACACGATCATCATGGCGGAGATGGCGAGGTTGAGCGACGCCACGCTCGACGCACGCCTGGCGGAGATCGGTCTTCCGACGGAGTTCGCGCGGCCGATCGCGGTGCGGGAGACATCGGTCGCGACGGCGAGAGGGCTCGGCGGTGTGGCGCTGGGTCGCGTTCTGCCGATGATGCTCGTGCTGATGACCGTGCTCGGCGCGTTCCACCCCGCCATCGACATCGCGGCGGGCGAGCGGGAACGCCGGACGCTGGAGCCGCTGCTCACCTGCTGCGCGCCCGCCGGAGCCATCATCGCCGGGAAGTACCTCGCGGTCGCGCTGATGGCGTTCCTCGCGGCGGCGCTGAACCTCGCGAGCATGCTGCTGACGCTGAACGCGGGCATCTTCCAGTTCGCGGGGGAACTCGGTCTCGAGTTTCAGCTACCGTTTGGCGCGATCGCGCTGACCCTTCTGCTGCTCTCGCTCCTGGCGCTCCTCTTCTCCGCGCTGTTTCTCGGGATCGCCGTTCAGGCGCAGTCGTTCCGGGAAGCGCAGACGATGCTCACGCCGGTCTATATCGGCAGCTTTCTGCCCACGATCGTGACGATGGCGCCGGGGATCGAGTTCTCGGAGGGCCTGGCGTTCGTGCCGATCGCGGGAGTCGCGCTGCTCTTCCGCGCGTTGATGTCGGGGGACCCGATCGGGATCGAGGGGTTCATCGCCGTCGGGTCGACGATCTTCTATTCGGCGCTCGCGCTGTCGTTCGCCGCGCGCTCGTTCGCGCGCGAGGACGTGCTCATCGGCAGCGAGGATGCGGCCGAGGTCCGCGCCGGAAGGCTGCCGTGGTGGAACCCGGACGGCGTCACGGTGCCGGGACCGGCCACCGCACTGCTCTTCACCGGACTGGTCGGCGTCCTCTTCTTCTACGTTGGCACGAGCTTCGTGCGGTGGGGCGAGGCCGGCATCCTCATGTCGCAGTGGTTCCTGCTCGCGCTACCGGTGGTGCTCCTGCTTCGCGTGGGACGGTTCCGGTGGCGCGAGGCGCTCGCGATCCGGCCGGCCCCGCCATCCGCGTTCCTCGCGGCGTTGCTCATCATCCTGGGCGGGGTACCGATCGGGTGGCTGATCGCGTGGGCCCAGCTCTTCTACCTGGAGCTGCCCGAAGAGCTGATGGCGGGCCTGCAGGGGCTGTTGACCGCGGATAACGCCGGGCGGGTAGCCTGGCTCGTGCTGCTGGTGGCGATCACCCCCGCGATCTGTGAAGAGATCGTCTTCCGGGGTGTCCTCCTCCAGGGGTTCCTGCAGAGGTACTCCTCGATGTTCGCGATCTTCGTCTCATCCGCGGTATTCGGGGTCTTCCACCTCTCGTTCGAGACGGTCATCCGCCTCTTCCCGACGATGTTCCTGGGCGCGTTGGTCGCGCTGGTGGCCACTCGCACCATGTCCATCGTGCCGTCGATGATGATGCACTTCGTCAACAACGGCACCGCGCTGCTCCTGGTCTCGCGTCCGGAGCTTCAGGGCTTTCTGGTGACGGCCGGTGGCGGACCGAACCCGGTGGTGGTCGCGGTCGGTGTGGTGCTGCTCGGTGTGGGGGTGTGGATGCTGCCCCCGGCGCCCGGGAGCGCGAGGGCGGAGCTCCAGCGGCCCGAGGCGGTCACAGCGGTCTCCTGAAGGGTGGAGAGGTGGGGTGTCCCCTCTGCCATGTGTCCTGGACCCCTCACATGTCATCCCGAGGCGCAGCCGAGGGATGCGGGCTTTTCGACGCTGGCGGTAGGGTCGCTACCTGTTGGTCGGGGCTGGGGCCGGGGAGGCGGTGGATCCGCCAAAGCCGGGGAGTCCGGGGATCGCGAGGCCGAGCTGGGTCATCTGCGCCTGCGATGTCGCGAGTAGCTCCGACAGAAAGGTGCGCCCCGCGCCAGTCGTGTTGGAGTATCCGTACAGGGCATACAGCACGATCGGCAGGAGAACCCAGTTCGCCAGCATAGGCCGGACGCGCCGGGCAGGCTTCTTCGTGGCCTCCTCCGCGGGGTCGTACCTCACGTGCGTGCCGCAGCCGTTCGGGCAGCGGAAGTGCATTTCACTCGAGGAGCGTGAGCGGCGTCGTTCCTCACCCGTCCAGAACACGAGCGCCTCGTAGAGACCGCACTTCGAGCATCGGATGCTCGGGGTCTCGCCGAGATATCCCGCCGACTTCAGGCGCGCCGAGTTCCTCGCCTCATTCGTCCGAAGCCGCCCCAGCAGATCGCCATGTGTCGCGACACCATTCATGGCCGTTGCCTCCAGAAACGTGAATACCCGTGGTTCCGCATCAGGGCGATGCCGACTCCACGGGCGAGTACTCGTCTGGTGGCTTCGGCGGCTGGGCTGTCTCCGTGAGACCCCTGGCTCTGCGACCCCGCCTCGCGGCGAGTGTGCTCTTATCGGCCTGAATCCGTCTTCCGCTACAGTCTTCCCCGCCGAATTCCCCGGGGCGGTCGCCGGCTTCCGCGAAGGGAACGGGACCGTGTAGATCCATGTATCGGCCGGTTTCGCGATGGACTTTAGCGGAAGGTTGAAGAACGGTTTTGGAACCTACCAATCATTCCGAGCGGAGCGAGGGATCGGCACTTCTCCCGCGAATGGCCAGCAGGTGCTACGCGAATGGCCAGCAGGTGCGGATCCCTCGCTCCGCTCGGGATGACAAGGGGGCTCGG
>CAZUVK010000067.1:0-15203 GCA_964623785.1 uncultured Gemmatimonas sp.
CGAGGTCGAGGTCGAGGTCGAGGTCGAGGTGGAGGTGGCACCAGCCGCTGAACCGCCGCCCGCTGAAGCGGCTCCCGCAGCTGAGATACTGGAGTCGATCCAGGCCCCGGAAGGCTTCTCCGAGGTCGAGCGCCAGATCCCTGACGCGGATGCGCCTCTCCCGCCGGCGCCCTTCGGATCGGCCGACCCCCACGTCCGCGCAAAGCGCCTCGCGCGCGCGCTCGTTTCCGACATGGTGGTGTACCACAGGGATCGGCGCGAGCGCAGCATCCGCGACGGCACGGTCCGACAGGAGTTCCGCGAAGAGATACGGAAGAGCTGGGACGAATACGTGTCCCATGTCGGCAACCAGATCGCTCGGGACACACCTTACTTCCGCGATGCGCTCAACGAGCTTCTCGCCGGAGGGAACGATCTGTTCTGACGGAGAGCCAATCCGGTTTCGCCTGTTCGCGAACGTCGGATCGGGTTATGATTGTATGGTGAGCGCAGGGGCCCCCAGGGAGGCCCTTGTTTGCTTTTTGGGCCCAGCATCCGGAATGAGATGATCACGATCGACGAAGGACTCGTTCGGCTTGAGGACTACCAGAACCGGCTCGATGAGCTGAGGAGGTTTCTTTGACCTGGCCGCCAAGGAGGATCGCATCCAGCAACTGGAAGCCCGCATGTCAGAGCAGGGCTTCTGGGACGAAGCTGAGCGGGCGCGGGGGATAATCGCCGAAGTCAACGACCTGAAGGCGTGGGCCGCGCCCTGGGGCCAACTCACCACGAAGGTGGGTGACCTGCGCGAGATCGCCGAACTCCTGCAGGTCGAAGAGGACGCGTCGCTGCGAGAGGAGTGGGCCCGGGAGATCGAAACGATCGACACGACTCTCTCGGATCTCGAACTCCGTAACATGCTCCGTGGTCCGGACGATCATCGTGACGCCCTGGTCACCATCCATCCCGGCGCTGGCGGCACGGAGTCGCAGGACTGGGCAGAGATGTTGTTGCGGATGTATATCCGTTGGGGTGAGAAGCGCGGGCTCCGCGTCGACCTCCTCGATCAGATGGAAGGGGACGAGGCCGGCATCAAGTCGGCGACACTGGAGATCCAGGGCCAGTACGCCTACGGGTATCTCAAAGCCGAACGAGGAGTGCATCGCCTCGTTCGGATTTCGCCGTTCGATTCCCAGAGCCGGCGGCACACGTCGTTTGCCTCGGTGTTCGTCTACCCGGTCGTCGATGACTCCATCGAGATCGAGATTCGCGACGAGGACGTTGAGATGGAGGTATACCGCGCATCCGGAGCAGGCGGCCAGCACGTCAACAAGACGAGCTCCGCGGTTCGTTTGCGGCACCTTCCGTCGGGAATCGTCGTCACCTGTCAGCAGGAGCGCTCGCAGCACAAGAACCGCGCGACCGCGATGAAGATGCTGAAGGCGGGCCTCTACCAGCGCGCCCTGGAGGAGCAGGCCGCGGAGAAGGCGAAGCTCGAGTCCACGAAGACCGACATCGGCTGGGGCAGCCAGATCCGCTCCTACGTCTTCCAGCCGTACACGATGGTGAACGACCACCGGACCGAGCTGAAGCTTGGCGACGTGCAGAGCGTGATGGACGGTGAGATCGATCCGTTCATCCAGGCCTATCTGAAGGAGTTCGGAGCCGTTCAATGACCGATGCGAGGAACGACCCGGAGAGGGACTATGGACGGGTCGAGCGGGACAGGATCGCCAAGATCGAATCGTTGCGGGAACAGGGGATAGCGCCCTACGCCTATGCGTTCGACCCGACGCATTCCGCGGTCGACGCGGCGCGACTGCTTGGCGCCGACCTCGAGGAAGGCCCGGTGGTCCGGGTGGCCGGCCGCATCGTTTCCTACCGCGCGATGGGCAAGACTGCCTTCGCGCATCTGGCCGACCGGTCCGGTCGGATCCAGGTCTACTTCCAGCTCAACGTTCTCGGCGACGAGGGGTACAGGCGACTGGAACTGCTGGATCTGGGCGATTGGATTGGCGTCGCCGGACCCCTCTTCCGCACGCGCACGGGCGAGATCACCGTCCGGGTCACGAGCTACGAGCTGCTTGCGAAGACCGTCCGGCCGCTGCCGCTTGGCAAGGAGGAAGTCGATCCCGAGACCGGCGAGAAAAAAGTCTACTCGGGTTTCTCGGATCGCGAAGCCCGCTATCGCCAGCGGTACGCCGATTTCGCCGTCTCTCCGGACGTTCGCCGCGTCTTCGAGGTTCGCGCCCGCGCGGTGAGCGCCATCCGCCGATTCCTGGACGATCGCGGCTTCCTCGAGGTCGAGACGCCGATCCTGCAGCCCCTCTACGGCGGCGCGGCGGCTCGCCCGTTCGTCACGCATCACAATACGCTCGACATGCCGCTCTATCTGCGGATCGCGGACGAGTTGTATCTCAAACGTCTGATCGTCGGCGGGTTCGAGCGGGTCTACGAGATCGGCAAGGACTTCCGCAACGAGGGGATGGATCGATCGCACAACCCCGAGTTTACGATGCTGGAGTTCTACGCCGCGTATCTCGACTATCACGGGGTCATGCGGCTCACGGAGGAACTCCTCGAGTCCGTGGTCACGGAAGCATGCGGATCGACGTCGGTCGCGTACCGCGGCGGCACGATCGACTTCCAGGCTCCGTACCGGCGGTTGACGATGTATGACGCGCTCCGCGAGATCGGGGAGGTGGATGTGCCGGGCCTGAGCGACGACGACCTGCGCGAACGCGTCCGTCGGCTCGGATCGGGCGACACGGCGTCGATGGGCCGGGGGAAACTCATCGACGAACTTTTCGGGGAACTGGTCGAACCGAAGCTGATCCAGCCGACGTTCATCACAGATTACCCGCGGGAGATGTCGCCACTCGCGAAACCGAAGCGCGGGGATCCCGATCTCACGGAGCGGTTCGAGCTGATCGTCGCCGGGAAGGAACTCCTCAACGCCTACAGCGAACTGAACGATCCGTTCGATCAGCGCGAGCGGCTCGAGGCACAGACCGGACTTCGCGCGAGCGGCGACGAAGAAGCGCATCCACTGGACGAGGATTTCATCCGGGCGCTGGAATACGGCATGCCGCCGACCGGCGGGTTCGGCATGGGGATTGATCGGCTGACGATGATCCTCACCGATCAGGCGTCGATCCGTGACGTGATTCTGTTCCCGACGATGAGACCGGAGTAGGGCGAGCCGTTCCCGCTGGCCAGATCCGCGCGCGCGGCGTGCGATTCGCGGATTGGAAAGTCCGTTCGACAGCAACCCGGAAAGCCGACGAAGACATGCGACTGGAGTGGTTCATCGCCCGACGGTATCTCGCATCCCGCAAGGGAGCGCGACTACTCTCCCTGATCACGCTCATCGCGATCGGTGGAGTGGCCGTGGGCGTCATGGCCCTCATCGTCGTGACCGCGGTCATGAGCGGGCTGCAGCAGGAGCTGCGGGAGAAATACCTCGGGACGAACCCTCACGTGTGGGTCACCACCTACGGCGAGGGGATGCGCCTGGACGCCTGGGAGGGCGTGCTCGAACGGGTCCGCGGGATGGACGGCGTCATATCCGCCGCACCCTATGTCGAGGCGGCCGTCGCACCGCGCCTTCCGAACGCGTATGCGGAGCCCGGCAGGCTCTACGGCATCGATCCGGAATCCGAAGGCGAGCCGATCACGGACATCGTCGGGCAGATCCGGGCGGGCGAGTACAGCCTCGGGCCAACGGAATCGGGGTATCCGCCGATGATCATCGGCGACGGCCTCGCCGAGCGGTTCCAGGCGTATCCCGGTGTCGTCATCGAGGTGATCTCGCTGCAGGGAGCCGAGGTCAATATCATGGGGCTCCCACAGCCCGTGATCCGGCGGTTCGAGGTAGTGGGCCGGTTCCACACCGGGATGTACGACTACGACAACCACTACATGTACACGACGCTCGCCGCGGCCCAGGACCTGGCCAGGCTGGGCGATGCAGTCTCGGGGCTGTGGGTCCGGACCCCGGATCCCGACGTCGCGGGTGAATCCGCGCGTCGGATCGAGGATGAACTTGGCGGATTCCCCTATCGAGGTGTCGACTGGATGTCGCTCAACCAGGCGCTGTTCTCGGCCCTCGAACTGGAGAAGATGGCGATGGGAATCATCCTGCTCCTCATCGTCATCGTGGCTGCCTTCAACATCATCTCCACCCTGGTGATGGTGGTCACGGACAAGACGCGGGAGATCGGGATCCTGAAGTCGATGGGTCTCAAGGCCGCCCAGGTCCAGCGGATCTTCATGATCCAGGGCGTGGTGATCGGGATCGTAGGATCGACGCTGGGCGCGGCGGGGGGGCTGTTCCTCACGTGGATGCTCGACCACTACGAGTTCATTCGGATCCCGGGCGATGTATATTTCATTGATTATCTTCCGGTTTCCTTCGACGCGATGGAGGTTGCGATCATCCTCGGGGCGAGCCTCCTGATCTCCTTTATCGCGACGCTCTATCCGGCGAGGCAGGCAGCACGTCTCTTCCCGGTGGAAGCGATCCGCCATGAGTGATATCGTCGCGACAGCCGCCCGCGAATCCGTGATCTCCGCCGCGGGCGTGCGCAGGAGCTATAAGGGAGGAGACGGGTCGATACTGGAGGTATTGAAGGGGATCGACATCGTCGTCGAACGTGGCGAGACGGTGGCGATCATCGGGGAAAGCGGGTCGGGGAAGTCGACGCTACTCCACATTCTGGGCGGGCTCGACCAACCATCGGCCGGAGATGTCTGGATCGGAGAGAAGCGACTCAGCGATCTCGGCGAGAACCAGTTGAGCGCTGTCCGGAACGAGGCTATCGGGTTCGTCTTCCAGTTCCATCACCTTCTCCGGGAGTTCACGGTGCGGGAGAACGTGATGATGCCGCAGTTGATCGCCGGCCACTCGCCCGAGGAAGCGGCGGTCCGGGCGGACGAGTTGATCGGTCAGGTCGGCCTCGCGAAGCGGTCCGACCATCGACCCGCCCAGCTCTCCGGGGGAGAACAACAGCGCGTCGCCGTCGCGCGGGCGCTCGCGAATCAGCCCCTGGCGTTGCTGGCCGATGAGCCGTCGGGCAACCTCGATCCCGGGACGAGCGAACGTCTGCACGATCTCCTCTTCGGGATCAGCGCGGAGCACGGGACGGCCATGATCCTCGTGACGCACAATATGCAGATCGCCACGCGCTCGGATCGCGTACTCGAAGTGCTGGACGGACAATTGGTGGTCGCGGCGGCCGAGTCATACGAGATCCCGGGCGCGTGAGCTTCGCTGCCTGGATACCCCGGTAACCGTACCGGGCCGGAACCGGTCGGCTGTGGATGACGTAGCGGTTTCATGCGGGTGAAGTCGTCTGGTTGAGAGAGGGTCCATGTCGGACAAATCGCGGTGCGACAGCTGCGGGCTGAATGATTCGGTCATTCAGCTCACCCAGGTCGAGAACGATGATACGCGCGTGCTGCATCTTTGTGAGCAGTGCGCGGTCGAGCGCGGCGTGGAACTGGATTCCCAGAAGAGCCACGGGCCGCTTGTGGATTTCCTGGCGCAGATCGGTCAGGGGGTGGGTGAAGGCCCAGCCGGCGGGCGCTGTCCGTCCTGCGGGATGACCGCCGCCCAACTGCGACACACCGGCCGGCTCGGCTGCAGCGCCTGCTATTCCCACTTCGACGAGCACCTGCGAGGTTTGTTGCGGCGTTTGCATGGCGGAACGAAACACGTCGGAAAGATCGTGCTTCCCCAGGATGCGGCGCGGGACGCGGTCACGGCGCGAATCGTCAGCCTTCGGCGCAGCCTCGAGCGAGCGGTGGAAGCCGAGGACTTCGAGTTCGCGGCGTCGCTGCGTGACCAGCTCCGCGAGCTGGAGACGACGAGCCCCTCCGAGTGAGAGAGGACGGACGATGAAGGACGCTACGACACTCCCTGACTCCGGACTCGAGTGGCTCGATGCCGACGGCCCCGCCGCCGACATCGTTCTCTCCACCCGCGTTCGGCTCGCCCGGAATCTTCACGACCACCGGTTCGCCCTCCGCGCCGACGAACCGGAGCGCCACACGATCCTCACGGCCGTTCGCGACGCGGCCCAGCGTACCGCCTCGCTTCGCGACGGGACCGTTCTCCCGATGCGTCGTCTGACCGAGCCCACGCGGCGACTCCTCCTCGAGCGCCATCTCGTGAGCAAGGAACTCACGGGGGAGGGCGGTGGCGAGCCGCCGGCACACTCCGCGCTCATTCTCGCGGATCGCGATTCGCTCGGGGTCATGGTCAATGAGGAAGACCATCTGCGGCTCCAGAGCTTCGTCAGCGGGTTCCGGCTGCGGGAGGCATGGCGCCGCGTCGACGGGCTCGACGAGGAGCTGGCGACATATCTGCGTTATGCGTTTCACGCGGACTTCGGCTACCTGACGTCCTGCCCCACGAATGTCGGGACCGGTCTCCGCGCCTCTGTCCTCGTGCACCTGCCGGCGCTCGTCCTGACGAAGGAGATCGGCAAGGTACTGCAGGGAATCTCGCAGGTCGGACTCACATTTCGAGGTCTCCACGGTGAGGGCTCCGAGGTCGTGGGAAACTTCTTCCAGATCTCGAACCAGACGACGCTGGGGAAGACGGAGGAAGACCTCATCGACCACCTGCAAAAGATCGTGCAGCAAGTGGTGCAGTACGAGACGCAGGCGCGCACGGTTCTGCTGCGCGACGCGCGTACCGTAATTGAGGATAAAGTATGGCGGGCTTATGGTTTGCTGAGGTACGCGAGATCGATCTCGTTCGACGAGGTCATGAACCTTTTGAGCGGGGTGAGGCTGGGTCTCGGTCTGAAACTTCTCCCAGGGCTCCGTGTATACACGCTCAACCAAATCATGATCTTTACGCAGTCCGCGCACCTCGAGAAAATGGCCGGAAAATCGCTCTCGGCTGGCGATGCGGACACGTACCGCGCGAGCTACATAAGACGGTTGTTGAGCCGGGATGAACTGACCGGCGGCAAGGACTGACCGAAATACGGATTCGACCCACGGCGGGGCACCGCGCACAGGCGGTTGGCCCGAGCGCTCCGAAGAAAGGCCGGCGATGAACTACAACTTTACGGACAGGGTTCGGAAAGTCCTTGCGATGGCTCGCGAGGAAGCGATCCGACTCCACCACGACTATGTCGGCACGGAGCACATCCTGCTTGGGCTGATCCGCGAGGGTGAGGGGGTTGCGGCCGCGGTCCTGACGAATCTATCCGTCGATCTCGAGCAGTTGCAGGAACGCATCGAGGAGTCGGTTCGACCGGGGAAGGCGACGATCGCGCTGGGTGAGTTGCCATACACGTCGCGCGCGAAGAAGGTGCTCGAGTTCGCGATGGCCGAGGCCCGCGAACTGAACCACTCGTATGTTGGCACGGAGCATCTGCTGCTCGGCCTCCTGCGTGAGGAGAAGGGGATCGCGGCTGACGTGCTGAACCAGTTGGGAGTCACGCTGGAGGAAGCCCGGCGTCAGACACTGAAGCTCCTGGGCTCCGAGCCGAGCGCACCGCAACCGGCGGGTGGTGGGGCCCCGGCGGCTAGCCCGGGAACCAAGGGCGACAAGAAGTCGAAGACGCCCGCGCTGGACCACTTCTGCCGCGACCTCACGGAACTCGCGCGCAACGGCGACCTGGATCCGACGATCGGTCGCGCGGAGGAGATCGAGCGCGTGATGGAGATTCTCGCCCGGCGCAAGAAGAACAACCCGGTGCTGATCGGCGAGCCGGGCGTGGGCAAGACGGCGATCGTGGAGGGCCTCGCGCAGCTGATCGCGAGCGGGCAGTGCCCCGAGAGTCTGCGCGATCATCGGGTGCTCGCGCTGGATATGGCCGCCGTGATCGCCGGCACGAAGTACCGAGGCCAGTTCGAGGAGCGCCTCAAGGCGGTTATGAATGAGATCGCGCAGAACAAGAACGTGATCCTCTTCATCGACGAACTCCACACCCTCGTGGGCGCGGGCGCCGCGGAGGGCGCGATTGACGCCTCGAACATGCTGAAGCCGGCGCTCGCCCGCGGTGAGCTTCAGTGCGTTGGTGCCTCGACGCTCAACGAGTACCGAAAGTATATCGAGAAGGACGGGGCCCTCGAGCGACGGTTCCAGACGGTCGCGGTCGAGCCGCCGAGCGAGGACGAGACGGTTCAGATCATTCAGGGCTTGAAGACGCACTACGAGGAACACCACCGGATCGTGATTCCGGACGAGGTCATCATTGCCGCGGTCAAGCTTTCGGAGCGGTATATCACTGACCGGTTCCTGCCGGACAAGGCGATCGACGTAATCGACGAAGCGGGCGCAAGGGCGCGGCTGGCCACACAGGTGCCCCCGCCGGACGTGGCCGACCTCAAGGTCCAGCAGGAGGAACTCGCCGAGGCGAAGGACCAGGCGATCCGGGACCAGGACTTCGAGCGCGCCGCCGAGCTGCGCGATCGCGAGCGCGACCTTCAGCGCAAGATCTCGGAGCGCGAAGAGGAGTGGGAAGAGGAGCGTCGCACGCACCGCCCGACGCTGACCGAAGAGGAGATCGGCTTCATCGTTTCGCGCTGGACCGGCATTCCGGTCACGCGGCTGAAGGAGGCCGAGACCGCGCGGCTCATCCATATGGAGGATGAGATCCACAAGCGCGTCATCGGGCAGGACAAGGCGATCGCCGCCATCGCGCGGGCGATCCGGCGGTCGCGCGCGGGCCTGAAGGACCCCAAGCGCCCGATCGGAAGCTTCGTGTTCGCCGGCCCCACGGGCGTCGGGAAGACCGAACTCGCTCGCGCCCTCGCGGAATTCCTCTTCGCCGAGGAAGACGCGCTGATCCGGGTCGACATGTCCGAGTACATGGAGAAGTTCTCGGTCTCGCGTCTTATCGGCGCGCCTCCAGGCTACGTCGGCTATGAGGATTCCGGCACGCTCACGAAGGCGGTGAGGCACAAGCCGTACTCCGTCGTGCTGCTCGACGAGATCGAGAAGGCGCACCCCGACGTGTTCAACATCCTCCTGCAGGTGCTCGATGAAGGGCACCTGACGGACAACTACGGCCGGGTGATCGACTTCAAGAACACCGTGGTCATCATGACCTCGAACCTCGGCGCCCGTGACATCGGCAAGGGCAAGGGTCTCGGGTTCCACCTTCCCTCGGAGCAGACGCAGTACGAGGCGATGGAGGGGAAGGTCACGGAAGAGATCAATCGGGCGTTCAATCCGGAGTTCATCAACCGTCTGGACGATATCATCGTCTTCCACCCGCTCAGCCGGGAGCAGATCGCGAAGATCGTGCAGAATCTGCTGGCCGACGTGCAGAAGCGGCTGACCGAGGAGCGGCTGACGCTCAAGCTGACGGATGGGGCGATCGAGTTCCTCATCGAACACGGCTATGATGAGAAGTACGGTGCCCGTCCGATCAAGCGCGCGATCCAGAAGTACCTGGAGGACCCGCTTTCGGAGAAGATCCTGATGGCCGAGTTCTCGGCCGGCGAGGAAATCGAGGTTAGTGTAGCGGACGACAAGGGGGCGCTGTCGTTCCGGGTGCCGTCATCTTCCAAGACCTGAGCGACGCGGGAAGTCGATGCAAATTCGGGTGAAGTCGCTCCTCCGGGCGCTACTCGGTGTGGCGCTGGTGATCGCGGTGGCGGCACCACTGTCGGGACAGAACGTCCCCGGCGCTCAGGATTCGCCAGGCGTTGTGATCGACGATGTCGTCGTTCGCGGCAACCAGCGCGTCGACACGAACGCCATTCGCGCGATCGCGGTGCTGCAGCCGGGTCAGCGCGTCACGGGAACGGATATTCAGAGCGCGATCCGTCGCCTCATGGGAACCGGACAGTATCAGACGGTAGACATCCGACCTGAGGGATCGCCGGACACCGGGATCTCGGTCGTGATCGAGGTCGTCGAGCGTCCTCTTATCTCCGCATTCGATCTCCAGGGGCTTCAGCGGGTCGGTGCAGGGACCGTGCGCGATACGCTGGGGTTGACTCCGAATCAACCTCTCAATCCGCAGCTCGTGCTCCGGGCGGAGTCGGTCATACGTGACCTGCTCGCCCGCCAGGGCGTCCAGCTCGCGAGCTTCGACACGACCATGACGCCTGTCGAGGGCGCGCCCGGGACCTACCGCCTCGCGTTCCAGATCGAGGAAGGGAATCGGCTGGCGATCGCGGAGATCAATTTCGAGGGCAACGAGGTCTTCAGCGACGACGCGCTTCGCGGGGCGATGCGAACGGAGGAGGAAGGCTTCCTCTGGCTCAATCCGGGCCGGTTCGATCGGGCGACGTTCGAGGAGGACCTGCTCCTGAACCTGCCGACGTTCTACGGCTCGAACGGGTATATCGACTTCACTGTCGTTTCGGACACGATGCAGATCGATCCCGTCACGGGGAAGGCGCGGATCGTGATCCGGGTGGATGAGGGACCGCAATACCGTCTGGGGGATTTTGCGATCCAGGGCGCGCAGCGATTCCCCCAGGAGCAACTGCGGCAGATGCTGACGTCGGAGCGGAGGTCCGTGCTCGGGCTCCCGTTCGGGTCGCGGAACGACGCGGAGCGGGGAGAAGTCTTCGATCGGGCGGCTCTGGACGAAGCGACGGGGCGGGTGCGCCAGCTCTACAACAACGTCGGGTATCTCTTCGCGTCGGTCCAGCCGATCGTGGAGCGCACGACGGGGCCGAACGGCGAGCCGGTCGTTGATGTGACGTGGGCGATCTCGGAGCAGCGGCCGTTTTACATCGGCCGGGTCACGATCGAAGGAAACACCTACACGCACGAATCCGTGATTCGCGACCAGCTGGTCGTGTTTCCCGGTGACATCTACAGCGAGGACCGGGTCCTTCAGAGCTACCGGAGTATCACGGCCCTCGGATTCTTCCAGACGCCCGTGCCGCTGCCGGGCATTCACCCGAACGCCGAGGCCGGGACGGTCGACCTGGTGTTCCGGGTCGAAGAGATGAATACCGGCCAGATCCAGTTTGGTACGACGATCGGTGGCGGCGGATATGGGCGAGCGGGCGGGTTGTCGGGCTTCATCGGCTTCTCGCAGCCGAACCTCTTCGGGCAGGCGAAACAGACGAGTGTACAGGCGGAGTACGGATATGGTCGCAGCTCCTTCACGGCCTCCTACACGGATCCGGCGCTCTTCGGGACGCGGAACTCCGGTAGCATCTCGCTCTTCCACACGGACGATCGCTACCGGGGCGTAAGCTTCACGGAAGGTCGTTACGTGCGGACGGGTATGTCGCTCCGGTACGGCTTCCCGCTCGCGGGCTTCCGGTTCACTCGGGTGTTCGCGGGGTACTCGCTCTCCCAGTACTCCTACCAGGCGCGCGACGAGGACGATTGCGAGGTGGGCAACATCTTCTGTCAGCCCTCGGCGCTGGCGAGCAACTTCTCGCTCGCCGTGACGCGGGACACGAAGGATCACCCGCTCTTTCCGAGCATCGGGACGCGCCAGAACCTCACGCTCCAGCAGACGGGCGGCCCGCTCGGGGGCGATGGGAACTTCCAGAAGCTCACGGGCGACCTGGAGTGGTGGGTGCCGGTCGGGATGATTGGTGGCTCGGCGCCGGGTACGCGGCCCATCATCCTCACGTTTGGTCTGAATGCCCGTGGCGGCATGATCTTCGGTGACGCCTCACGCTTCCCGCTGGAGCGCTTCTACCTCGGTGGAACGCAGTACGGCCTGCCGCTACGCGGCTATGACGAGTCCACGGTCACGCCGCTCGGCTTCTTTGAGCGGGACGACCCTGGAATCTCGAGCCTCAACCGCCTTGGCAATGCCTACGTGACAGTCACGGGTGAGCTGGCGTTGAGACTTTCGGACATGATTTCGGTGTCCGCGTTCTCGGATGTCGGGAACATCTGGACGGAGGTCGAGGATATCAATCCATCGCGGCTCTTCCGAAGCCTTGGTGTGGGCGCGGTCGTCAACACGCCGTTCGGCCCACTGGGCGTCGACATGGCGTACGGATTCGATCGGGTTCCGCCGGGTTGGAAGTTCCACTTCAAGATCAATCAGCCCGGCTACTAACTCCAGGAAGGGGTTCAGGATGACTCGAATTCTCGTAGGTTTCTTCGCGGCGGCGATCGGCATTACCGTGCTCGCTACTGTACCGGCGGAAGCGCAGAGCGGACGACTCGGATATGTCAATCTTCAGCGAGTCCTGGCCGAGGCGCCGGGTACCGCGGACGCACAGGCCGCATTCGAGCGTGACATGCTGATGTATCGCGCGGAACTCGAACGGCTGGAAACCGAGCTCGAGACGCTCCAGGACAACTTCGACCGTCAGCAGGGAACGATGACTGCCGCGGTCCGGGAGGAGCGGCAGCTGGAGATGCAGCAGAAGTTCTTCGCATACCAGCAGCGACAGGTGGAGTTGGAGGAGACGGCGCAGCAGCGGCAGTCCGAACTCGTCGGGCCGATCATGGAGCGGATCATGTCCGTGACCGAGCAGGTTCGACAGGAAGGGAGCTACGCAATGATCTTCGACGCGGCGGCCGGTGCGCTGGTGACCGCTGATCCGACGCTCGACGTGACGGAGCAGGTCCTTCAGCGGCTACGTTCGCCCTGATCGATCTCCATCCGCAACCGAAGCCTGTAGCTCCTCTGGCGCTGCAGGCTTCATTGTTTGGATAGACGAATGCCACAACTCACCGCGGCGGAGATCGCCGCGCTCGTTGACGGAGAGGTACGGGGCGATCCGAAGCGCGTGATCGTACGGCTGGCGTCGCTTGAAATCGCCACTTCCGAGGCCCTTACGTTCATTGCGAGGGCTCGTTACCTCCCGTATCTTCACGCCACCCGGGCCGGGGCGGCGCTCGTCACGGACGACTGGGCCAGCGAAGTGCCCGCGGGGTGTACCGGCATCGTCGTCTCGGACCCGCAGGTGGCGATGCATGCGGTGCTCGAGAAGCTTCACGCTCCGGAACCTCCAGTCGCGGGGATCCACCAGACGGCAGTCGTTGCCGAGTCGGCGCGGCTCGGCAGGGGTGTGTCGATCGGGCCATACGCGGTGATCGGTGAGGGAACCACCGTCGGCGATCGCGTGACCATCGCACCCCATGTCGTGATCGGCGCGCGGTGCACGATTGGTGATGATGCATTGATCCACCCCCACGTCACCGTCTACGACGACGTGGTACTCGGTGACAGGGTGATCCTGCACAGCGGGGTCCGACTCGGATCCGACGGGTTCGGCTATGCGTGGAACGATGGCGGGCTCCGGAAGATTCCGCAGATCGGTGGCTGCGAAATCGGGTCCGACGTGGAGATTGGGGCCAACTGCGCGATCGACCGCGGATCGGTGGGCGCGACGGTGATCGGAGAGGGAACGAAGCTGGACAACCTCGTTCACATCGCGCACAACATTCAGATCGGGAAGCACGTGGCGGTGGCCGCACAGGTAGGCTTCGCGGGCAGCTCGACGATCGGTGACCGCGTGGTGTTTGGCGGCCAGGCGGCCGTCGCTGGCCACCTGCGCATCGGGGAGGGTGCGAGTATCGCCGGCAAGTCGGGGGTGACCACGCACGTGCCGGCGGGCGAAACGTATTCCGGATACCCCGCACGTCCGCACCGGGAAGCGCTCAGGGCCCAGGCCCTCGTCTTCAGACTCCCGGATTTGATTCGACGGCTCAAGCGCCTCGAGGCCCGTATCTTCGGGCAGCGCGGCGATGACCCAATCGACGACAGACAGGAATCGGCACCTGCCGAATGACGCATCCCAGACAACAAACGCTGGCCTCACCCCACGACATCGAGGGAGTAGGGCTTCACACCGGCGAGAAGGCCCGAATCCGCCTTCTTCCGGCCGACGTTCAGACTGGAATCCGGTTCAGGCGGATGGATCTGGAGGGCCAGCCCCTGATCCCCGCTCTGGTCGACAACGTCGTCGACACGGACCGCGGGACGACGATCGGGGTGAATGGCGCGCGAGTCCATACCGTTGAGCACGTGGTCTCGGCGCTCGCCGCGGCCCGAATCGACAACGCGCTGATCGAGATTGATGGCCCCGAACCGCCCGCCGGTGACGGGAGCGCCCGCTGGCTCATGGAAGCGATCGAGGCGGCGGGTATCGTCGAGCAGGATGCACCCGCGAAAGTCATCGAGATTGGCGACCCGGTCACGGTTGACGAGGCCGGCAGCGCGTACACTGCCTCACCGGCGGACGACTACGAGGTGTCGGTCACGATCCGGTTCGACCACCCGACGATCGGGCGGCAGTTCTTCTCGGTCGAGGTGGATCCGGACTCCTACTCCCGGGAGATCGCGGCCGCGAGAACGTTCGGGTTCCTGAGCGAGGTCGAGGATCTGCGGAGCCGCGGCCGGGGGCTCGGTGGGTCCGTGGAAAACGCGATCCTCCTCACCGACACCGGGCTGCACGGGGACACGCCGCTCCGGTTCCCCGATGAGTTCGCCCGGCACAAGGTTCTCGATCTCATCGGGGACCTCGGCCTGCTCAGTGCGCGGCTCCGGGCGCATGTGGTCGCCCGGCGACCCAGCCATCGGGGGAACGTCGCGCTCGCGCGCGAGATCCTGGCGCAGGCGAAGAAGCGGGCACTTGCCCGGCCGATCCTCGACATCCAGCAGATCTTCCAGTATCTGCCGCACCGGTATCCTTTCCTGCTCGTCGACCGGGTGGTCGAGTACGAGGAGCGGAAGCGCATCATCGGTCTCAAGAACGTAACGATCAACGAACCGTTCTTCGCGGGGCATTTCCCGGGTCACCCGATCATGCCGGGCGTCCTGATCATCGAGGCGATGGCCCAGGTGGGTGGCCTTCTACTGATGGATTCGATTGAGAATCCGGAGGAAAAGGTCGTCTACTTCATGGCCCTCAACAACGTGAAGTGGCGGAGGCCCGTCATACCGGGTGACCAGATCCGGTTCGAGGTCGAGGTCCTTCAGATTCGTGGTCGAGCCGCCCGCATGAAGGGGGTGGGAACGGTCGATGGTCAGGTGGTCGCCGAAGCGGAGATGATGGCAAGTGTCGTTGACAAGTGAAAGCGCAAGCATGTCGGTAGATACGGACCCGGAAGAGGTCCGGATCCATCCCACGGCGATCGTGGATGGAGCGGCGACGCTTGGGGAAGGAACGACGGTCGGTCCGTTCGCGATCGTCGGCCCGGGCGTCTCGATCGGGCCCCGGACGCGAATCGGGCCGCATGTCCTGATCGAGAGGGACACCGTGATCGGTGCGGACTGCGTGATCCACAAAGGCGCGGTTCTCGGCACCGATCCCCA
>CAZUVK010000068.1:0-15185 GCA_964623785.1 uncultured Gemmatimonas sp.
TGGATTCATCCACTCCTCCAAGTAAGTGAAACGAAAATGGACGCGACAACCGCCGTGTTCCGAAAGCCGAAGGCACGTCACGCCGCTGCCTTCCGTCCATCCGCCAGCCGATAGATCCGCCCGTTTACAATGCGCAGGTCAGCGCTACTCCCCCTATAGCATGTCTCGGCAGGTCTGGCAACAAGTATGAACCCGTCGTAGCAACCTTTCGTCTGATCGCGACGCTTGCCGGTCAGCCGTCTGGTTCATGCCCAGCACAACGTGAAAAGGGGCCCCGGCCGAAGCCGGGACCCCTTGCCTGCTACACCGGCAAGTCCTTAGTCGCCGGCGTTACCGAGAAGCTCGAGCCTCGTCGGGCCATCCGTGGACAACAGCGCGTCACCGGTCGTATTGATGCCGACCGCAACCACGGTGAACGCCCGTCCCGACTCCACGATCTCCTGCGGGATCGTCGGGATCGAGTAACGGAATACACGATAGATCGTCGCGTACCCGTCCTGAATCGAGGGCGGTGCGGAATCCCCGATCAGGTAGTAGAGCGGCTCGCCAGAGAAGTCCAGCTCGGTATCCAACCGGACGTAGAAGAGCACGCGGCTGAACGGAGTCTGGAACGTACCCGTGGGTCCGCCGATGGTGAAGCGATACTGGCCGGCCGACACTTCGTGCCAGCTCGCGAACTGCATCGGGGAGAACCATGAAGTGCCCCCGGTATCCCACGTGTTGGGAACGATGTTGTTCGCCTGCGTCGAGAAGCCACCGATCCAGTTCGAATGATCGAAGGCCACGAAGCGGGCAAACGTGGGCCGGCCAACCGTGTCAGCCGACACCGTATCGGCGTTCACTACGGACAGCCTCCGGATGTACGGCAGGTCCTGATTGAGCAGCTTGCTCCGGACGATATGGTCCGTACCCCAAGCCGTCAGATCAATGTTCGCGAACGGCAGCCGATAGACAGCCCCACCGTTGCTGAAGTCGAACCCGGCCGTCGCGCGACGGACATCGACGTTGTCGCCGACGGTAGCCGAGAACGGATACAGCTGGCCCCCGTTGAACTGCGCGACCGGCGGAATGTTGACGTTGCTGACCACCGGCAGGATCGAATCGATCGGCGGGAACGGTGTGGTCGTGTCCCGGATGAACAGCGGCGAGGTCAACGCATCGCTCGAGTTGCCCGCGCGGTCCCAGATCTGACCACGGAAGTTGTGATACGCCTGCGCCGTGATGTTGTTGACCAGGCGCGGGAACTGCGTAACGGTCACGCCGATCGACTGAGTAACAGACCAGCCGTTACCCGCCGGGGCGTTTGGCGTGGTCGCGGCGGCTGAGCCGTCAACGACACCAGCCACGTCCGTGCACTCGCCCGTAGCGACAGCGCAGCTGAACGACAGATTCTGCAGCCGCGTAACGGCTACGCCACTCGGACCCACCAACGGATCCAACGAGCTGTCGATACCCTGCACCCAGATCGTATCGTTGACAGGGTTATACCGCGTGCTCCACGTCTGCAACGTATCGTTGAGGAGCAACGCCACATCCGGAGCGACGAGGTCGACACCGATCCGGTTCAGGGTACCGGTCTGGTCCGTGCCGGCGACGGAGACAACCGGGTCCTCCCGGTCAATCTGAACGGTCGAGACGTTACCCAGCCTGTCCCAGACGCGCGCCCAGACGGCCCACTCACTGTTCGTGAGGGTCGCGGTCAGGTTAGCCGAACTGGCGGTCCCACCCGTGTTAGCCGCACGAGCACCCAGACGGAGGGTGTCCGTACCCAGGGACGCGTAGATCACGGTCGAGTCCTGGCCAACGCCGTAAACCACGTTGCCGGGCAGCGCCGGGATCGAGCCATAGACGCCCGTGTAGGTGCCTGCCGGAGCCGTACCAACGTACGCGGCACCGACTGAACCACCGCCATTAAGGAACGGCGCGTCGTGCGAGCCGTCCTTGGCCGTGAAGAAGTTGACTGCGTCGTTCACCCAACCATTTCGCGCCCAGACGCGGTTGACCTGCGGATGCGCAGGAAGGATGAGACGACCGGCCTGCGGGTTCTCGTTGTCGAACCGGAGGATCGAGTTGAGAAGCGCGGTGCCGCTCTGGAGCTCCGTGAAGTGCACCCGGTTGTTCGCGGTCGGGTTGCCCGTGAACGGGCTGTAGACCGTCGCCGGACCAGGCTGACCACCGTTGGTGGTGGAGGACACGTTGATGCGCGTGCCTTCGCGGCCGGTGTTGAGGCCGTTGCTGTTCGCGGAGCCACCGCCCGTGCGCGGGAACCGAACCACGAAGCCGCCCGCGGTGAGGGTCGTCACCGAGTTCGACGCGGTAACGTCGTTACCCGCGAGGTACGCATCGAAGTTCAGGAAGACCTGCGCCGGATAGCCGGGAGACGACTGGCTCGCCGCGCTGAAGATGACCGGCACAAGCAGGACCTCGAGGTCGCCGTTACCGAACCACTGGAGGCCGGTATCGCCGATGACCGAAGGACGAAGCGTCGTGCCCTGGTACGTGGCGACATACGCCTGCATGAAGTCGCTGTTGGCCAGCGTGAACCCGCTCCGCTGCGCGGAGCTGAGGACCGTGCCGTTCTTCGTGAGCTCGACGAGGATTTCGAGCGAGCCGTTCGGGTAGGTCGGGATGCCGCGGTTCGCGTCATCACCGGTACCGCGCACGAACGCACGCGTGTCGAGCGAGCAGACGACCGACGTAAGCGCGGCGCCGATGCTCAGGCCCTCGGCGGTGATCTCAGCCGACGAAGACGTGAACGTCTGCGTGCAGGCGGGGATCTCCTGACCGTTGACCTTGACGGCCAGTCTGTCGGCGTTGCCGCGGTCGACACCCATCGTGATGTCGATCGTGTTGACGACGCTGTCCGGATCGACCGGCGAGATCGTCTGCGCCTGGAAGATGCCCTCGATCGTGACGTCAGCCGTATCCGACGGCGGAAGCACGGGGGCGGTGACGATCACGTTGACGGCCGTCTGAAGGGCTGGCCGGGTGACCGACGAAACGCGGATGGTGGCGTTGCCGACACCCACGGCCTGAACGGTCGCCGTGTTGCCGGACGCGGTTACCGTCGCGACCGACGTGTTGAGCGACTCGAACGCGACGGCGCTGCCGTCGCTCACCGAACCGACGATCTGCTGCGACCCACCGGTCGTCAACTCGATCGACGACGGCGCGGCCGAGATCGTCGGATCGTTCGGTAGAATGACGTCGTCCTCACAGGCCGCCAGACCGACACCCAGAAGGGCGGTCATGGCGAGTCCGCGGAACAACCTGGTGCGTGGATTCATCCACTCCTCCAAGTAAGTGAAACGAAAATGGACGCGACAACCGCCGCGATCCGAAAGCCGAAGGCACGTCCTCGTGCCTTCCGGTCTAACCTCCAACCGAACAAACCAGCCCATCTACAGCATCGAACCGCTGGAACTTTTTCTACAGCGCCTCCCGTGATTCTGGTTACGAGTTGAACCCGCACGGAGCCGTATGGCTCTGAAGGCGGGCGCGAAACCAGCTCGCGAATCAGGCGAAGTCGCCTGCCGTCATGTACAGGGAATCAGGGCTGACCGGCTACGTCCCGTCCCGTGGAAAGGTCGATTGTGGAGACCCAGGCGCTCGAGAGTTCGGAAACCGTGAACACCTGGTCCGGCGCGTCGCCGACGCGGATGTGGACCTCGCGCAGGTGACGGGGGAGGCTCACGGCGTAATCGCCGGTGGCAGTCGACTGGTTCTCGATCCGCATGCCGTCAGGGAGCACGACCAGGTCGACGGCTTCGCGCCCGTCGACCGCGGTGGCGGTGACACTCTCGCCGACGGAGATGCCCAGGACGAGCAGTCCCGCCTGCTGCGCGTTCGCGATCTCGACGACGAACGACTCGCTCGTGGGGATGAACCCGATCGTGGCGCCCGTGAGCGGGAAGCGGCGGGCCGCGTCGCGGCTCTCGTCGACGACGACTTCCTCGCTCGATCCCGCGACCGCGTGCCAGGCATCCGAAACGGCGTCGCGGACGGTGGACGAGGTGGCGGCGCCGGCGGCCGAGGCGAAGAGGATGCCGCCGACCACGGCAGCCCGCAGCGCGACCTTGCGGTCGCCCACCGGCCGCACCCGCGCGCGCTCCGTCGTCGCGGCCCGTTCGATCGCCGCCAGCGACGCGGCCCGGCGAGCGGGATCCACGGCCGGCACACCCATCTCCCCGAGCAGGCTCGCGAACCGCGCCCGCTCCGAGCGGAGCAACTCCAGCGACGCGGCGCAGGTGGCGCACCCGATCAGATGACGGGCAACCGCGCCGCGCTCGCCCGTCGTCATCTCTTCATCGAGATAACGGACGAGCTCGCCTTCGGCGATGTGCCCTTCGTTGATCGGCGTGGTGTCGCTCATTGCCCGTTCGAGGCTGGATTGTTCGGCTCCATCCGAGCCGTGATCCATTGCTGTCGGAGGTGTAACGAGTGGGGGGTGGGATTTCTGACTGGTGTGTTGGAAGTGGGTTCTCGCTGAGGGCGCGGAGGGGGAGGCGAGCACGCTGAGGACTGCAACGGCGGGACTCACGCGGAGACGCGGAGATCGCGGAGGGGGCCGGATCCGCGGTCCGATCCCCAGATTGGCCGGTGCAAACCGTGGTTCACGCCAGGAGAGTCCTGCCCGGTCCATACACAGTGAATATAGGGCAGGGAGAGGACGATCAACCCATCCGCTGAATTGAATCCCCGGTTCCCTCACTTGTCCGAGCAATCATGACCCCATTGCCGGGATGTCATGACAGTCACGATCTCAACCACCACACCCCAGAACCGGCCTCTCCGCGATCTCCGCGTCTCCGTGTGAACCCCGCGGTCGCCGTTCGTTTATCCGCCGCGCCCTCGTCTCACCTCCGTGCCCTCCGCGAGAACCATATCCGACACGCCCCGGAATTCCCGTACGCCCGATTCCGGGGTATCATCAGAAAGAACCGCCACCCGACCGGAGTCAGCAATGGGAAATGAGCAATTGCCCGGCATTCCCGAACATCTGCGGCAGTACTTCCAGGAGTACACCGAGGACCTTGACTGGGAACGAAGCAGGCACACCATCATCCTTAGACTTCTCCAGGCCGGGGGGATGGATGCCGTGGTCTGGCTCCGGTCGCGTATGAGCGACGAGGAGATCAGGGAATTCCTGGTTCGCCGGCAAGGGCGTGGCATCGAACCGCGCCGCCTTCGGTTCTGGGGCCTCGTCCTGAAACTTCCTCGAAACGACGTCGATCGATGGATCGGGACCGCGCGAGCGAATCCCTGGTATCGGAGGACACACTGATGGCGTTCCACCCCGATGTGATGCCGGAGACCCAGCAACGGGTACTCCGCTCTACGGGGCCGTTCGCGACGCGGGCGGGGTTCTACCTTGCGGGGGGTACGGCTATCGCGATTCAACTCGGGCATCGCCGTTCCGTTGATCTGGACTGGTTCACCTCAGACGCGATCCCTGATCCATTGCGGTTCGCCGCCGATGTTCGCGAAGCCGTGGCTGACTTCGTCGTGACGAGTACCGCCGAAGGCACCCTCCACGGTCAGGCCGGCGGGGTGAACTTCAGCTTCCTGGCATATCGCTATCCGTCGCTGGGGGACCCCGTGGAGTGGCCAGACTACAACTGCCACCTTGCTGGCCTCGACGACCTCGCATGCATGAGGCTCTCGGCCATCTCCGGCCGAGGGGGGAAAAAGGACTTCATCGACATCTATGCGCTCGGGCGTACGGGGATCGCGCTGGACCGGATGCTCGACTTCTATCGACGGAAGTATGCCATCCAGGATATCGGCCACGTACTCATGAGCCTGACCTGGTTCGACGACGCGGAGGATGAAGACACGCCGGAGATGATCTGGGAGATTGATTGGTCCGACGTGAAGAACACGATCGAAGGCTGGGTCAGAGACCTGGTTCGCCAGCCTCCAACCGGATAGAGCCGCGGGTAACACGCGTGTGTGTCGGACAGGGGTTCACGCGGAGACGCGGAGATCGCGGAGGGCTGCGCCGTGCTCGACGCCATCGGGCGGGTTGAACAGGGGTTCAGGGAGATGACGACCGGAGGCTCCGTACCCAATCCATGAAAGGAAGATGGATCAACGACACCAGCCACGGAACCGAGATCTCCGCGTCTCCGCGTGAACCCGATGTCCGACACGCCGAAGACATCACCGCAGAGACTCGAATCGCCCCTCCGCGGCCTCTCCGAATCGCTTCAGCGCCCGCGCGAGCATCGTACCGACGGAGCCGGTCGTGGTACCCACGGCCTCAGCGATTTCGCGGTGGGAGAAGCCTTCCTGCTGCATGAGCAGGATCGCGCGGTCCTTCTCCGGGAGTGAGTCGAGTACCTCGCGCACGACGCGCGCGCGCTCGCGCGATTCCATTTCGTGGTCGGGCTCGGGAGCGGGCGCGGCGAGGGGGACGCTGCCGGGGTCCTCCTGGAGGAGGACGAGGCGGCGGGACGAGACTTTCGCGTCGTCGCGGACGAGGTTCGTCGCGACCTTGAACAACCACGCTCGCGCGTCGGACTCGTCGGGGGCGTGCTTCACCCAGCGGATGAACGTTTCCTGGGCGATGTCGGCCGCCAGGTCCGCGTCGCCGGTGAGGCGAACCAGGTAGGCGTGAAGCTCATCGTGGTGAAGCTCGAAAAGGCGCTGGATACTCAGAAGGCGACCCGCATTCCGATAAGGGGCAACCGGGGCAACCCCGCTTTCAACTCGTCGAACACGCCCGCCTGGGAGCAATTGCCGACCCCGAGCCGCGGCGTCCACGCCTCATTGCAGCGACTCCCCGAGTAGGTGATGCGGTTGGCGCGGTTGAACACGTTCAGGAGCTGGGCATAGACCTCGACCTCCCAGTCGTTGACCCTCGTCGCGTAGTCGAAGACCATGTCGAAGCCCACGTACGCGGGCGTTCGGTGGGCGTTGGGGTCGCCGAGTGCGGGAATGTCCTCGATGAGGATGCGAGTATACGGGAGGCCGGTCGAGTACGCGAACGCGGCGCCGATTCGCAGCCCGCCGGCGAGTCGGTACCCTCCTGTGGCGTCGAAGGTGTGGCGGATATCGCCCTGGCTTGGATACCGGAACTCAAGCACCTCGGTCGTGGCGTCGCCATACGCATAGCCGAGCATCGCGGTCCAGTTGCCGGCCAGCTTCCGCGCCGAGATCTCGAAGCCGCGCGCAACCTGGTTCGCCGTGAAGGACACGGCGTCCGGGCGGATCCGGCCGGGAGTCGGATCGGGCTCGCGAATGCCATCCACCTCCCGTCGATAGCTGTTGGCGGTCAGCAGCCAGTCGCGGGAGAGCCAGTGTTCGGCTCCCGCGACAAAGATCTCCGAGCGCAGCGCCGGGAAACCGATGTTCGAAAGGATCCACAGGTTGCCGATATGGAGCTGCGGACCCAGCGGCCCGCCGGACGCGCCAATCGCCTGTGAGTACTGGAAGCTCCTCCCCCAACCCGCCGAAACGATGGACGACGGGGTGGGCTGCCAGCGGACCGAGAAGCGCGGCGCGACCCGCACGCCTCCGAGGTCGATCAGCGAGTCGCCCGACTCCACGCGTACCCCCGCCTGGAAATCGACTGAGCGGATCGGCGCGAACCGGAACTCGGCCCATCCGGCGTCATAGGCGTTATCCATCGCCAGGGTATATGGACTGATCTCCAGATTTAGCCCCGGGAGGCCTTCACCCGTGTGCGAGAACGGTCCCTCGTAGGTCAGCTCTTCCTTGATCCGCTCGAACCCGAAACTCCAGCCGAGTCCGCCGGGCGTAACGGGGGCGCCGTCCAGCCGGACCGAGATTCGGTCGTGGTCGATCGTGTTCCGGAGTTCGGAGAGCGTCGGTACGTCCTCGTCGTTTACGCTCCGATTGCCGATCTGCTCGACGTCCGTGTTGAAGCGGGTGCCACCCACCGAGCCACTGAAGACGACCGACCCGAGCTCGAGTCGCGCGGTGACCTGATTGACCTGGTTCCCCCACGCCGCCCGGTTGTTGTCGAGGAAGTCGCGGATATCGCCGCGGAGCCGATCCCGCTCGATGAGACTGCTCGCCTCCACGGAGAGGCCGCCGGGGAGCGGTACGTCGACCCGGGCGATGAGGTCGGAGAAGTCGTACGGGATGTGCGCGTCCGGGTTGTCGCCGAACCGCTCCCATGCGCGGGTCAGCATATCGACGTAGGTTCGGCGACCCGCGACGAGCCAGGTGGCCCCGCCCGGGACCCGTCCATCCGCAGACAGCCTGACGCTCGCGAGCGATAGCTCGGAGCTCATGTTCAACCAGGCGTCGCCGGCGGAGCGCCGGGACTGCAGGTCGAGGACTCCCGCCGCGCCCTCGCCGATCGCGACCGAGCGAATGCCCGGCTGGAAAATCGCCGACCCGACGCCGTCGGGGTTGACGGACGAGAAGAGCCAACCGCCGTGTGTCGGGTTGAAGAGCGGCATCCCGTCGAAGTTGACGCGCGTGTGGACCCAGGGCGCGCCGCGGGTCCAGAGGACGGCGGTGTAGTCGTCCCGTCGGGTCACGCCGGGCATCCGCTGGATCGCGCGGAAGAGGTCCGGTTCCGCGAAGGTGATCGCGTCCCGGACGTCGCCGGCGGTGATGGAGCGGACGTCGCTTCCCAGGAATTCCTGCTGGCGGTCGATCACGACGAGTCGGCGAGCCGCCTGATCCCCGAGGTCGAACGACGACGTTCTGGCGAAGGATTGCCGGGGCTCGCTCGTCACCTCGACGGGCGGGAGTATGACGGGCGCGAACTCCAGACCGATGGTGACCTGTACGTCGCCGTGCCCGGTGAGTTCGACGTCAATGGCCCGGTGCCGGTATCCCGGTGTCTGGATGTTCACGCGGTAGCGACCGGGCCGGAGGTCGTTGAACGCATACTCGCCCGCGGCGTTGGTGAGCATGATGGCCACGCCGCGGACCCGAACACCTTCCTCTTCGTCCGAAAGCTCCGGCATCCTGGGCCGGACTGCTTCGATGTAGACCTGTGCGGCGCGGAGCGGCATGCCGGAACCGGCGTCGATCACGCGGCCGGCGATCGAGCCCGGGGCCGCCGGAACGGGAAAGCCGTTACCGGAACTCTGCGCGGATAACGGGGTCGCGACTAGCAACGCGCAGAAGATGACGAGGACCGCGATGCGAACCCTCGCGAATGGCGAGCGTGGTACGCCGGCGGGGGTCAGTATCTGGCACGTAACGCCAATCACTCGTCTTTGCGTGCGGGTTCGGCTGACCGGTATTAAGGTCGAGACTGGCCTCGACGATAGGTTGGGACGGGGGACGATATGATTGCCGGAACGTTCACCATTCAAAATATCGGCTCGAATAGTGGGAAACATGGACGAAAGCCCCGTGTCCGGCAAGAGGTCGGGGCACCCCGCGGGTGGCTTCCGCGGGTGGGCCCGAAACATGTGCGTCGTGGTGCTACTTCTTATGGTTCACGCGGCGGAAACCGCGGCCCAGACCGGGGTGGGCGACCCGCGTGATACTCCGGGGTGGGTCGGAGAGTTCACCGTGCTCGGATTCAACGCGGTTCTCGGCGGCCTGACGGCGGGGATCCGGCAGCACGTGTCGGGCGGATCGTTCGAGGACGGCTTCACGCGTGGGTTCATGGGCGGGAGCGTCATCTACGCGGGAAAGCGGATCGCGGCGGAGGGGTTCCCGGCGGCGGGTCTGGTCGGTCGTGGCGTGGCAGGGGCGGGCGGATCGATGGTCAGGAACGCGTCGGAAGGTCGGCCCGCCCTGGGTCGCGTCGTGCTGCCGATCGGACCCGCGCGGCTCCACCTCGACCGGACCGACGGCCTGGACGCGCGGGTGAAGCTCGATCTCAACGCGATCGTGATGGCCGGGTACGCGGCCGTGCGGAGCGACCTTGAGCTGGACCTCCCGTCGAGTCTCTCGGCCGGCGCGCCGGTCTTTCGGGCGGAAGGGTTCCTTTTCGGGACCGACGCGGACAGCATCCACGCGTCGGGTCGCGTCTCCGAGAGCGTGATCTTCCTGAGCGAGCTTCCCTGGCGCACCGACGAGGAATCCGCGCGGGTGTTCGCGCACGAGCGGATCCATGTGCTGCAACGTGACCAGGTGTTCGCCACTCTCGCGGACCCGCTCACCGCCGCCCTCGTGGACCGCATGCCGGCCCTGGCGCCCATCTACCGATACCTGGACGTTCACGTCACGGGCTTGGTCTTCCACGCGCTTGTGCTGCCATTCCCCGAGTATGACGAGCGACCGTGGGAGATGGAAGCCTTCCACCTGAGCGGGCAATGAGCGAGGTTCGTCCGGATTGGCGGCCGCGCCGCCCGCGTGCCCTTGCGGTCCCGGCGCTTCTCGCGGCGCTGGCCCTGCCCGCGTGCATCGACCTCGTCCCTGTCTACCCGCCCGACGAGTCGACGGCGGTGCTGGACGTCTTCCTGCGGGCGCGGAGCCCGGCCGGCCCGTCCGCTCCGGCGCCGCCGGTCGTCCTGACTGCGGTGCTCGATCCGGGCATCGCGGACGGTGGGCGCCGCCGGACCGTGACCGATCCCACGCTTGTCGTCGCCGGTGTCGAACTGCAGCCCACGGAGCGCGGGCCTCTTCGTCTGGTCTTCTCCGCCTCGATCACCATCGACCGCGAGACTCTCGGGAGCGGCTCGTTCACCGTCGTCCCGCCGGTCGTCGCGGGGCTTGAAGCCGCTGACATCGCCGTCCAGTGGCCGCAAACCTCCCGGACAGGCCCGGCGTCGGACACGGTTCCCGCCGGCTCGGTCGTACGACTCGGTCTCGCGACGGCGGACCGTCCCGACGCGCCGACGCCGGCGGGGCAGCGATGGTCGGCGACCGTGTTCGGCGGCACGCGCTGGTACAGCCAGGGCGGGGAAGGTCCGCCACCCCCGGAGATCGAGATCGTGACTGACGAGTTCGCCGGGCCTGGTGGGCAGATCCTCGCGATCGCCAACATCTCGCGGACCGTGGAGGTCGCGGGGGCTGGCGGGCGGCAGCTCACGCGGGTGGATCTGACGGAGGAGGTGGAGTGGTCGATCGTGATCGGGGAGTGATGCGTGGGGATGGCGGGGAACTGCTTAACGCAAAGAGAGCGAAGAGCGCAAAGGACGCAAAGAATCCGGACGATATCGAGGGGCGGGGCGCGTCCTTTCCAGGAAGGGGGGATGGGTTCGGGCGAATTCCCTGGATGACCACCCGCCCATCGGGGTTTCGGCACCCTCCTCCAGGGGGGAGAATCCATCCTCCAAAATTATGGAGGATTCACGCCGTGACCCTCCCCGCGCGGCGTACCCCTTTGCGTCCTTCGCGGTCTTTGCTCTCTTTGCGTTAAGCAGTTTCCCCGCCGCACTCCCGGAAACGAGACGCCCACCCGACACAACCGGCCCCTGTCGTGCGTCCATGTCGCGGGTATATTCCCGCCGTAATCGCCAACCTGAACCGACGCGGAAGATGTCAGACGAAGTGCCGCTGGGCACACCGAAGATCGTGGACAAGCCGTGGGGCCGTGAGATCTGGTACGCTCACGAGGATCGCTACGCGGGCAAGGTCCTGGAGGTGAAACGCGGTCACGCGCTGAGCCTGCAGAAGCACGAGCGGAAGCAGGAGACGATGTATCTGGACAGTGGGCGGCTGCTCTACCACTTCAACGGAACCGACTTCGAGATGGGGCCGGGCCAGTGCATCACCGTTCGGCCCGGGGACGTCCACCGGATCGAGGCGCTGGAGGATTCACGGATCCTGGAGGTGAGCACGCCCGAGCTGGACGACGTGATCCGGCTGGAGGACAGGTACGGCCGGAGCTGACCACACGCGCCGTGCCGGTTGGGCCCGCTGGCTTCCGCCGCCATCCCCGGTTAGATTCTTGCGCTTTTTCCCGACCGGGGGCCACGGGGCGAGACGGTTGGCGCGAATGATGCCCCGATCGGCTTGAACCGCGCATTGAAACGTACCTTCCGGGTGCGGGTAAGATTCCCGAATGATGAAACGGATCAGGACACGGTCTTCCGGGCTTGCGGCGCTCCTGGCACTATTGCTGATCGCGATCGTCGGCTGTAGCGCGCGGCAGGAGAACCTGTCGCTCCTTCCGCCGGACGACCTCTTCGCGCGGGCGGTGGCCGCGATGGATCGGGGCGACTACGACGACGCGATCCCGCTCTTCGACTACTTCGTCATCCAGCACGTCGGCGACCCGCGGGCGCCCGAGGCACGGGTACTCCTGGGCGACTCGCACATGGAGGAGCGGGCGTACGCGACGGCCGCGAACCACTACCAGCGGCTGGTGAACGACTTCCCCTTTCACGAGCTCTCCCTCAAGGCCCGCTTCCGCACGTGCGAGGCGTACTACAACCTCTCCCCGAACCCCCAGCTCGACCAGGAGTACACGGTCTCGGCGATCCTGCACTGCGAGTCGGTTGCGGAGTACTATCCGGGCACGGAGGAGGCTCGGGCCGCGACGGCGTACGTCGAGGAGCTCAGGAACAAGCTCGCGGAGAAGCTCTACGACACCGGAATACACTACGCCCGGCGGGGCGCGTACGACGCGGCCGTCGTGTACCTGGAGGACGTCGTCCAGCTGTATCCGGGAACGCCTTTCGCGCCGCTGGCACTCTCGCAGCTGGTCGAGACGTACATGGACATCGGCTACGTGGAAGACGCCCAGGAGGCCCGGGAACGTCTCCTGCGCGACTATCCGCAGAGCCCGCAGGCGCAGGCGCTGGCGGGAGTGAGCTGAGACGTTGCCCCGGAAGCTCGGGATCCTCGGTGGTACATTCGACCCGCCGCACCTCGGGCATCTGATCGTCGCCGCGGACGCGTTCGAGGCGCTCGGGCTGGAGCGGCTGATCTTCGTCCCGGCCGGGACTCCGCCGCACAAGGCCGATTCGGTCGTCGCGACGGCGGAGCAGCGGTTGAGGATGGTCCGGGCGGCGGTGGCTGGCGACTCGCGATTCGAGGTCGACGACCTGGAGCTGAGGCGGGACGGGCCGTCGTACACGGTGGATACCCTGCGGGAGATCGGCGAGCGGGAGACGGATGCCGCGCTGGTCTTCGTGCTGGGCACGGATCAGTTCGGGGCGCTGTCTGGCTGGCGGGAGCCGGAAGAAGTCGCGCGGCTCGCGACGCTCGGGGTCCTGGCGAGGGGCGGTGAAACCCCGGATCTCTCCGGCCCGTACCGCGGTATGGCGGTCCCGGTCCGCAGGGTCGACATCTCGGCCAGCGAAGTGAGGAATCGGATCGCGGCTGGCGAGTCCATCCGCTACCTGGTGCCGGAGGCGGTCGCCGCGATCATCAGGAACGAAGGACTGTATCGGGAATCCCCAACATGAAATGCGGGAATAGATGCTCAAGGGAATCGTAAAGAACCTCTTCGGCACGCGGCACGACCGCGAGGTGAAGCGGTTGACGCCCCGGGTGGCGGAGATCAATGAGGAGTGGGAGCGCCTGAAGTTCGTTCCCGAGGACGAACTCAAGGGCCAGACGATGAAGTTCCTCGGCATCATCCGCGAGCGAACGGCGCCGCTGGAGAAGGAGCTCGAGGAGCTTCGGGACGAGAGGCGGAAGGCCGAGACGGGGTCGGAGCGCGAGGCGCTCGGCGGGCGGATCGCCGACGTCGAGAAGGAGTTGAACGCGTCGCTCCAGGACGTGCTCGACGAGATCCTGCCCGAGGCGTTCGCGACGGTCAAGGAAGCGTGCAACCGGCTCGTGGGCACCGAGGTCGACGTGACCGGCCAGAAGCTGGTGTGGGACATGGTCCCGTACGACGTGCAGCTGATCGGTGGGATGGCGCTGCACGAGGGCAAGGTCGCGGAGATGGCGACGGGCGAGGGCAAGACGCTCGTGGCGACGATGCCGCTCTACCTGAACGCCCTGACCGGCCGCGGCGCGCACCTGGTCACCGTCAACTCCTACCTCGCACAGCGCGACTCGGAGTGGATGGGTCACCTCTATGGGTACCTCGGCCTCGTTGTCGACTGCATCGACCTGCACGACCCCGGATCTCCGGCCCGCCGCAACGCCTACATGGCGGACATCACCTACGGGACGAACAACGAGTTCGGGTTCGACTACCTGCGCGACAACATGGTGCACACGCTGGAGCAGCGCGTCCAGCGGAAGCACTACTACGCGATCATCGACGAGGTCGACTCGATCCTGATCGACGAGGCGCGGACGCCGCTCATCATCTCCGGTCCGGTGGCGTCGGAGACGAACACCGCGTACGCCCGCTACAACCCGATGGTCGCGGACCTGGCGCGGCGGCAGTCGAGGATCATCGGCGACCTGATCGGCGACGCGGAGCGTGCGCTGGAAGAGGGCGACGAGTTCCGCGCCGGTGAGGCGCTTCTACTGGCGAAGCGGGGCGGCCCCAAGAACCGCCGGCTCGCCAAGCTCCTCTCCGACGAACCCGCCCGGCAGAGGCTCGTGCAGAAGGTCGAAGCCTCCTACATGCGGGAGAAGCGGCTCCACGAGCTGGACGAGCAGCTGCTCTTCGCGATGGACGAGAAGGGCCACAACGTCCATCTGACGGACCAGGGGCTCGACATCCTCTCGCCGGACGATCCGGACGCGTTCATCGTCCCGGACCTTTCGGAGGTCATCCACCAGGTGGAGGAGGACCCCGCGCTCTCGATCGAGGAGAAACGCGACCGCCGCGCCGAGCTGGAGCGCGAGTACGCGGAGAAGAGCGAGAAAATCCACGTCATCCATCAGCTGCTCAAGGGCTACACGCTCTTCCACAAGGACGAGCAGTACGTCGTCCAGGACGGGCAGATCGTCATCGTGGACGAGTTCACCGGCCGGATGATGGCCGGGCGGCGGTGGTCGGACGGGCTGCATCAGGCTGTCGAGGCAAAGGAGAACGTGACCGTCAAGGGCGAGACACAGACGCTCGCGACGGTCACGATCCAGAACTACTTCCGCATGTACGAGAAGCTCTCGGGCATGACGGGCACGGCGGAGACGGAGGAGGGTGAGTTCCACCAGATCTACGGCCTGGAAGTGATGGTCATCCCCACGAACCGGCCGGTGGTCCGTGACGACCGGAACGACCTGGTATTCCGGACGAAGCGGGAGAAGTACAACGCGATCATCGACGAGATCGAGCGACTTCACGGGCTGGAACTGCCGCTGCTGGTGGGTACCGTGAGCGTGGACGTGTCGGAGACGCTGTCGCGCATGCTGAAGCGGCGCGGGATCAAGCACCTCGTGCTTGATCC
>CAZUVK010000069.1:0-941 GCA_964623785.1 uncultured Gemmatimonas sp.
CCCGTGGTACAGCCGATCGAGATCGATCAGCTCAACATCCCCCCTTCGACCCGATTCGGCCACGAGATCCGACTCGAACTCCGGCGCGAAGAACAGCAGCCGGGCCGCCGCCGCCCGCGACCCGAGCGCGGATTTCGCCTTCTCCAGCGCGCGCAGGTGCCCCATCCCCACCCTCTCCCCGGACTTGGCCTCGCCAATCGCCAGCACGGTTCGATCCGACGGCGAGCCCTCCCCATCCTCGCTCGCCACGACCACATCGAGCTGATGATCCACGCCGTCGATCGACGCGAACGATGGGCCGACATGGCCGGGCAACCCGCCGATCGTGGATGGGCTGGCGCACCGGCGAACCCAGCTCCGGGCCTGCTCCTCGAACACGGGGCCACGAACGCGGGAGTCGAATCGGATCGCCAGGTGATGCTCCCACGCCTCGCGCGGACCCCGATCCCGCAACAGCGAACCATGCGGTTCCAGGATCGCGTAGTGGAACTGCAGAAACGAGTCGCTAAGCGAGTACGTCGGCCGCTGCAACCGGATCGGATCGTCGTGACGGACGACGAACCCCGCCGCGATGAGCCGCTTCAGCGCCGGATCGAGGTTGGACACCGGCCGGCGGAGCCGATTGCCGATCGTTCCCGCCGTCACGGCGCCGTTCGCGATCGCGCCGAGTATCCCGTGGTGCAGCGCCGGGCTCGCGGCGGAGAGCGTCGGGTCCTCGGCGAGCAGCGTCGTCGCCTCGTGGTTCAGGGTCGCGGCGGGTGACAGGACCCGATCGCTGATCCATCGGGGGAAGTCCTCCAGGTCCACCGGAAGGTCGTGGTCGACCATGTCCGTGGCATACCCGATGACACCGCCGATGACGGCGTAGAGCCGCGTCGCCAGCTTGAGATCCGGCGCCGACCCCAACCACTCCGCCGCGGCCCGATAGTCGAAGGGCTGCA
>CAZUVK010000069.1:951-10344 GCA_964623785.1 uncultured Gemmatimonas sp.
CCAGCTCCATCCCCGCCCTGCCCCGCAACGGCGCCTCGCCGTCGGTCAGCGCCCGCATCAACGCGATCGCCGAGCCGCACAGGATCAGCCTGGCCCGACCCGGGTTCGCACGTTGCCCCGCCGGACCCAGAAGGGTCGCGACCACCGAGTCCAGCGCGCGGTCGGCCTCCAGCAGGTAGCCGAACTCGTCCAGCACGATCGGGACGCGGGTCTCCGATCCGAGCCGGAGGAGTCGCGTCAGCGCTTCTTCCCACGAGTCGAAGGTGAGGCGCCCGACCCCGAGATGCGCGCCGAGCGACTCGCCCAGCCGAGCCAGGTGGGTGGCGGTCTCTCCCCGCGTAGCCTCCCAGTAGAAGCCGCCGCGCTCGGTGGCCAGCGACTCCAGCAGCGTCGACTTTCCGATCCGGCGCCGGCCGTAGACGAGCCCGAGCGTGTTCCGATCGACCTTCGACGACACGAACGTCTCGATCGGACCGCGACCATCGATGGCATCCATCATAGACCCTCCCATGCCTTGTACTCAATACTATCGTCAGCAATACTATTGTTGGTCATAGTATCGTATACCATAGCATTAAACGCAAGCGCCTCGCATGGCGCCGAAAGGCGCCATGCGGAAGTTGAGGGACATCCGATTGGAGAGAAGAACGACGGGAGATTCGGGTGGGAAAGATCAGCCCCCCGAGAGATGCTCCTGCAGCAGGCGCTTCACCACTTCCGGGTTCGCGCGGCTTTCGCGCTCCATCACGCGGCCGACGAAGAACCCGAGCAGCCCGAGCCTGCCGCCTCGGTACTCGGCCGCCTTGCCGGGATTTCCCTCGATCGCCGCGGCCACGATCGGCGCGAGGATGGCCGGATCGCTGATCTGACGCAGGCCGAGTCTCGCGACGATGCCCTCGGGGTCGTCCCCGGTGGTGACCATCTCGGCGAGGACCTGGCGCGCGGCGGAGCTGGACAGCGTCGCGTCCTCCGCCAGCGCGGCGAGCCTGCCGAGTTCCGCACCCGAGAACGGCAACGTGTCGAGCGCTCGATCGCCCGCCTCGCGGGGAAGCTCATGCACGAGCCAGTTCGCCACCGCGCGCGGCGAAGCGCCCCGCCCGAGCGCGGCCTCGAAGAAGTCGGCGGATTCCTCACCGCGGGTGACGACCTCCGCCTCGACCTCGCCGACCCCCAGGTCGGACACATAGCGTCGTCGCCTCGCTTCCAGACCGGGTGAGCGGGAGGGCTCGACGCGCCTCTCCGCCGCGCCGCCGCCCTTCTCACGCTTCGCCGGTTCCGCCGCCGCCGCCGGAGTCTGCGTCTGACCGCCAACCGTGGCTGGCTCCGGCTCCGCCGCCTGCTTCGTCCAGGTATCGCGCAGCGTCACGATCCGGTTGAACACCAGCTTCTCCTCCGCCGAATCCTCCGGGTCGCGCCAGAAGTACCCGAGGCGCTCGAACTGGTACCGCGTCTCGGCCGGGTCGCGCGCGACGCTCGGCTCCACCAGCGCCGTGCCGACGATGACAAGGGACTCCGGGTTCAGGCACGCCTTGAAGTCCTCGGTGTCATCCGGGTCGGGGACGCTGAAGAGTCGATCGTACAACCGCACCTCGGCCGGCACCGCGTGCGCCGCCGACACCCAGTGGATCGTCCCGCGCGGCCCCTTGCCCTCCGACGAACCCAGCGTGCACCTCAGCTCCACCACCTCACCCGCCTCGTCGCGCACGACCTCGTCACAGCGGATCACCGGCCCGTACCGCAGCCGCACTTCGCGACCCGGCGCCAGGCGGTGGTATCCAGCCGGCGGGTCCTCCGTGAAATCACTCCGGTCGATATGGATCTCCCGCGAGAACGGCAGTGCTCGCGACCCTTCGCGCGGGATGTCCCGCGGGAAGTAAGGCGCGTCGATCTCCTCGACACGGTCTTCCGGATAGTCCGTGATAACGACCTTCAGCGGCCGGAGCACGCACAGCACGCGAGGCGCCGATCGGTTCAGCTCGTCGCGGATGGCGAACTCGAGCTTCCCGATGTCGATCCGGTTCTCGATCTTCCCGACCCCCGCCAGATCCGCGAACGTGCGGATCGACGACGGCGTGAAGCCACGGCGGCGCAGCCCGGCGATCGTCGGCATCCGGGGGTCGTCCCAGCCTCGCACCAGACCCTCGCGCACGAGCTGGAGCAGCTTCCGCTTGCTCATCACTGTGTAGTCGAGGTTCCGCCGCGCGAACTCGTACTGCCGCGGCCGGCTCTCCGCCGGGATCCGGAAGGTGTCATCCCCCTCGCCGCGGGGGATGTTCTCCACGATCCAGTCGTAGAACGGACGGCTCTCCACGAACTCCAGCGTGCAGATCGAGTGCGTCACACTCTCGATCGCGTCCTCGATCGGGTGCGCGTAGTCGTAGAGGGGATAGACGCACCAGCGGTCGGCGGTCCGATAGTGATCCGCGTGACGGATCCGGTAGAGGACCGGATCGCGCAGGCGCATGTTGGGCGAGGCCAGGTCGAGCTTGGCGCGGAGCACGTGCGCGCCGTTCGGGAACTCGCCATCGCGCATCCGATGGAAGAGGTCGAGGTTCTCGTCGACCGAACGGTCCCGGTGGGGACTCGGACGGCCCGGCTCGGTGACGGTGCCGCGGTACTCGCGGATCTCCTCCTCCGTCAGGCTGTCGACGTACGCCTTCCCCTCGCGGATCAGGTGCTCCGCGAACTCGTACATCCGGGAGAAGTAGTCCGACGCGAAGTAGAGGTGCTCGCCCCAGTCGAACCCCAGCCAGCGGATGTCCTCGATGATCGCGTCGACAAACCGGACCTCCTCCGTCTCCGGATTCGTGTCGTCGAACCGCAGGTGGCAGACCCCGCCGTTCTCCTCCGCGATCCCGAAGTTCAGGCAGACCGAGGCCGCGTGACCGATGTGCAGGAACCCGTTCGGCTCCGGCGGGAAGCGCGTCACGACACGGCCGCCGGTCGCGCCCGCATCGAGATCCTCCGCCACGATCGCGCGGATGAAGTCCTGACCTTGCGTCGGGCCGGCGTCGGGCACGTTCATCCCCGTGGGCGCCGTGGCCTGGCTGGATGTGCTCAAGGAGCCGCCTGGTAATGAGTTGGTCAAACGCGAGCCCTGAAGAATATCAGTCCGGGAACTTATCTTCAATTGCGGATGGATTCTCCCCCTCGGAGGAGGGTACGCGACCCGCCAGCGGGTGGACAATCAGGAATTCGCCTGAATTCATCCCTTTTCATGAAAAAGAAGACATACCCCGCCCCCTCGATATCGTCCGGACCCCTGGAAGGTGTTTAGGCGCCGGACGGCCTGGGTCGACCACAGAGACACAGAGGGCACGGAGGGGCATGGTGTGCTCGCTTCTCTCTGTGCCCTCCGTGTCTCTGTGGTCGACCCAGGCCGTGGGGACCAGTCGCCTGGTCCGAGCATGGTAGCGCATAGCAAAGACCCAAATGGAGATGGAGCCCCATAACTTCACTACTATCTAAATATTATTCATCCACACTTGCATATTATTTACTATTGCATTAATAATATGTTCGAAGTGCAAACCTTCGGTGTGCTACTCGATGAAGATGAGGAAGGGCTTTCGATGGCCGAATTGCCAGACGCCTGTCCGAGTTGCCAGGGCCCCCTGGTGGTGTCGAAGCTGCGATGCGAGAGCTGTGACGTTCACCTGGAGGGCACGTTCGACCTGCCGCCCATTCTCCGGCTCGAGCCCGCTGACCTCGAGTTCGTCGTCAGGTTTGTCAGGACGTCCGGAAGCCTGAAGGAGATGGCGAAGCAGTACGGCCAGAGCTATCCGACGATCCGGAACCGGCTGGATGACGTCATCGAGCGGTTGGGCGGCGGCGAGGCGGGTCGGGTGGCGGAGCGGCGCCAGGCGATTCTCGACGCGATCGCGAAGGGCACGCTGACCGTGGCTCAGGCCGAGGTGAAGTTGAGGGAACTCTCACGATGAAACCACGCGACGCACACGCAATGAGATCGCACGAGGCGAAGGTACGGGAGCTGGCGCGGGATGGCACGATCTCCGGAGACGAGGCCGACCGACTCGTGGAGGCGATGGCGCCCGCGGAGCCGTGGTGGAGGTTGCTCTTCGATCCGTTCGACCGGCTGTCGACCGCGGCGGGCTGGGCGATCGCGGCGCTCGTCTGGGTGGCGAGCATCGCCGTCTCCCTCCTCGGCGTCCGGTTCGACGGCGCGATCGACATGCACACGGTGAGCACGGCGCCGTCATTCGACACGGCGTTGTTCGACCTCGCCAACGCCGTACTGCTCACCGCGGTGACGTTCTGGTTGATCGGTCGCGCGTTCGCGAAACGCGGACGGCTACCCGACTACATCGTGACGGTGAGCATCGCGCGGGCGCCGTTGGTTCTCGCCGGTCTCGCTGCTGTGTTGCTCCTCCCGCCTCCCGACGAACTCCTGGCGCTGGCGTCCGAGGGTGCTGCGGGGCTTTCCCTTCCCCGGTTGCTGATTGGCGGTCTGGTCGTCATACCGCCAACCGTCTGGTTCATGGTGCTGCTCTGGCGCGCGTTCAGGGTGAACTCCGGGCTCCGCGGTGCGAGGCTCGGCGTCGCGTTCACGGCGGCCGTGCTCACCGCCGAAGCGTTGTCGAAGGTGGTGCTGGTCGCCGCGTCCCGCGCGTTGCCGCTGGCGCTGGTCGCGCTGCTGGCGATCGCGAGCGTGGCGCGAGACGCGCAGGCGCAGGAACCGCCGCATCCCGTGGCCGGTCGATGGGCGGGCCATATCGAGATCCCCGGAGGGCGGCTGGAGGTCAGCGTGACCCTCGAGACCGGCGCGACAGGCGCCTGGACGGGCACCGCCGACATCCCGGCCCAGGGCGCGCGCGGCCTGCCACTGGCCGATATCTCCATCGACGGCCGGTCCGTGTCGTTCCGCCTGGCCGTTGGGCAAGGCGATCCAACGTTCACGGGGACGCTGTCGGATGACGGAGCGGGTATCGCGGGCACGTTCACGCAGGCGGGTGCCTCACTGCCGTTCGAACTGATCCGCACGGACGCCGTCGCCGCCGCGCCGACGCCGATCGCGTCGATGATCGGGGATCCATACGACCTCGAGACGCCGACTGGAACGCTGCGCGGCACGCTGCTTCTGCCGGAGCAACCGGGGCCGCATCCGGTGGCGCTGCTGATCGCGGGGTCCGGCCCCACGGACCGTGACGGCAACAGCGGCATGATGCCCGGTGGCCGCAACGACAGCCTCGCACTCCTCGCGGAGGGACTCGCGGAGCGGGGTATCGCGTCCGTGCGCTACGACAAGCGCGGGATCGCCGCGAGCGCGCCGGCCGGCCCGGCGACCGAAGCCGAGATGACGCTCGACATGTATGTGGACGATGCGGAAGGCTGGGTACGGCGGCTGCGCGAGGACCCGCGTTTCGCGGACATCACCGTGATCGGGCACAGCGAAGGCTCGCTCATCGGGATGCTCGCCGCCGAGCGCGCCGGAGCCGATGGGTTCGTCTCGATCGCGGGCCCCGGACGCCGCGCGCGGGAGGTGCTTCGGGAGCAGCTTCGCCCGCAGTTGCCCCCCGATCTCTGGGACGAGAGCGAGCGGATCCTCGCGGAACTGGAGGACGGTCGCGTCGCCGGCGACGTGCCGGATCCGCTCGCCGCCCTCTATCGCGGCAGCATTCAGCCATACCTGATCTCGTGGTTCCGATACGATCCCGCGCGGGAGATCGCGCGCCTGCGAATCCCCACGCTCATCGCGCAGGGAACGACCGATGTCCAGGTGGGCACGGCCGACGCCGAGGCCCTGCATGCCGCCAGGCCGGACGCCGCGCTCGTCATCGTCGACGGGATGAACCACGTGCTCAAGATGGTGCCGCCCGACCCGGTGACGCAGATGGCGTCGTACTCGGATCCGTCGCTTCCCGTGGCGCCAGAGCTGATCTCCCGGATCGGCGAGTTCATCCGGTCCATGCGTCCCTGACGATTGCGAGCCTGAGGGAGCCGGAGCTGTTCCGCCCTTGCGCCAATTAATCGATATATGTAGAATAACGCATGAAGCGACTTACCCGGACCATGACCCGCACCCTCCACGTCTTTCTGGACGAGCCGAGGAACTGGCGCTACGGCTACGACCTGATGAAGGTCGCCGACCTGTCGTCAGGCACGCTCTACCCGCTCCTTGCGCGGCTCACCGACGACGGCTGGCTCGAGTCACGTTGGGAGGAATCCGAGTTCCCGGGGAAACCGCCGCGTCAGCTGTATCGCCTCACCGCCACAGGTCAGGTGCAGGCGCGGCATGCGCTGGAGCGCGCGCAGTCGGCGTGGCTTCGGCCGCCACGCACGAGGGAGGCCTGATCTGATGGTGCCGCGACGCTCGCCCATCCCACTCGGCCGTATCGTCGAACGCATGGCGGCACTCCTCGCGCCACGCCATCGCGACCTTGCGCAAGCGATGATATCGGAACTCGACGCCATCGACGATCCCGCGGAGCGACGACGTTTCGCGGCAGGTGCGATCGCCGCCATCCTTAGACTGTCGTTGTGCAGGTTCACGGCGGTTGCCATCCAGACGCCCGACGGGCTCGTCGGCCACCCCGCGCCCGCAGACGACACGCATCTCGGAGTTCCTTCGATGCCAACACTCTCGGCCCGACAGATCCTGCGCAACCACGTTACCCCTCTCGCGGTTGCGTTCACGGTCTTGACGTCGCTGCTGGTTGTCAACGCCGCCGCGCGGCAGATACCCCGGCTGAGCGCACGGGGCGAGTCGGTCGGCACGATGCTCGAAGTGGTGTTGCTGACGATACCGTCGGTGATTGCCCTTACCATGCCGATGGCGGTATTGCTGGCCGTATCGTGGGTGTTCGTCCGCCTTGGCAAGGAAGGCGTGCTTGCGGCGGCGCGACGGGAGCGCCATGGCATCCGCCGCCTTCTCGGGCCCGTGCTCGGAGCGGCCGCGCTGATCTCTGCGCTCACGTTCGTGTCGAACGATCAGATTCTGCCACGGTCGAACGCGAGACTCATGGAGATTCTCGCGGGTGCGCCGAGGCAACCAACCGACCGGTCGATGACGATCAGCGAGCTGCGTGAGGCGTCGAGGAGAGCACTCGCCGAAGCCGGGCCGAACTCGGCGGCGCGTGCGGCCGAGCTCGAGGTGGAGATCCACAAGAAGTTCGCCCTTGCCGCGTCCTGCCTCATTCTTGCGCTGGCCGGAGCGGCGATCGCCATTCGCTTCCCGCGCGGCGGTATCTGGCTGGTGATCAGCACCAGCGGCATCGTGTTCCTCGGGTACTACGCGGCGCTCATCGCGGGCGAGTCTCTGGCCGATCAGCGGGTGATCTCACCATTCATCGCGATGTGGATGGCGAACGCCGTCGTGCTCGCCGCCGTGGCGCTACTCGTCTGGCCGGGCGGCCGCGCCAGCGCGCCTCCCAAGGGAACGCTCGCGATCGGCGGCTGAGCCCCGGCTGGAGCCGGGAGTGGTGGGACGCACAGGTCCCTCGGCTGCACCTCGGGATGACGATTGGGCGCAGGCCTCTGTCATCCCGAGCGCGGCGAAGGGCCTGCAGGTGTCCTCACGGACCGGTTCGGTTCAGGATGAAGCCGCGCAGCGCACCTGTCGAGCGGGTGGCTCGGTGCCCTGTGGCGCGCTGGTCACGATCCCTTGCGCGGCCAGTTCCTCATAGGCGACCTCCTGGAGCGCTCCGACCTGCGCCGCCGACATCCCCAGCTCGAATCCTGAGCATTCGCCCCTGCCCAGCGATCGGGGATCACGCCTCGTGAGGTTTCCGAATACGACGAGCGCCTCGAGGTAGTAGCCGGCCGTGCTCGCGTGATAGTGATCGAACGTCCAGAGATCGAGCTGTCCCTCCGCGATACCGTCATAGGGATTGGGATCGGCGACCCCGTCCTGCATCGCTCGCGTCCAGGCTTCACCCACCGGGTTGATCGAGGCGACGCCGGGAAGTCCGGCGAGTTGGTCGTAGGCGGCCCGAACGTCGAGCGCCATCGTCTCGATCGGCTTCCCGCGCCATGCGCCATCCTCCGGATAGATCTCATCCGCGCGCGACCAGGTGGCAGTCAGGTAGATCCGGGTATCGGGATGGTTCCGGGTAAGGACCTCGACCAGCTGGCGCCCGCTGGCGATGAACTTCGTCGGGTCTCCCGGATTCTGCAGATCGAGCGTGCTCTGGCCGTGAGCGACGACGAAATCCCAGGGACGACTGGTGATCTCGGCCATTTTGTTCTCGATATGGAACTCGAAACCGCTCCCGCCCCGCGTCTCGAGGAACACGTCGTAATCCAGGCCGGCCTGGTCGGCGAACGACTTGAAGAGCGCCGGCACGCCGCCGATGCCCTCATTGTTGAGGTCGGTCACGGTATCGGCCCGGTAGAAACGGGCGGCCGAGCCGTGTCCATAGGTGAAACTGTTGCCGATGAAGAGGACGGTCGGGGCCTCCTGAGCCTGGGCGACGCCGGCGGCGCAGGCCAGCAGCAAGGTGAGCGCGGCGCTTCGTTTCATGAGCGTGACTCGTGTTGGGGTTGCTGCCTGGTGGACTCGGAAGATCCTGACCCTGGAGCCGGTGCGATGGAACTCCGCGGAACCCGCGGAATGGTGATGCACTGTCAGACGGCGGACGGGGAATCATGAACGCCCATCCGGCAATTCCGCAATCTATACCCTGAGCGAGCCCCGAAACCCGCGGGCGGCGTAGTAGGATTCCGCGCCATTGTGGTACATGAAGACGGTCCCGTATCGGCGATCACAAAAGATGGCGCCGCCGAGCTTCCTGATGTCCGCGGGGGTCTTCACCCAGCTCGACGTCTTCGTATCGAATTCCCCGAGGTACTGCAGCTTCCTGTATTCATCCTCCGTCAATAAGTCGATCCCCATGGCTTTCGCCACGTCGACGGCGCTGTCCTTTGGCTTGTGTTCCTTCCGGGCCTCCAGCGCCGCACGATCGTAGCACAGGCTCCTTCGACCCTTGGGGCTCTCGGCCGAACAGTCGTAGAACAGGAACTCACCGGTCTTCCCGTCCTGGCCGACGACATCCGGCTCCCCGCCGCTCTTCTCCATCTCGTTCAGCGACCGGAGCTTCGCGGGGCGGCCTTCCAGCCTGGCGGATACCTTCTCCCATTCCAGGCCTCGATGTCGTTGCATGTTCTTCTCGAAACGCGCCCGCAACGTCTCGAGAAGCTCTTCGCGATCGTCTTCCGTCATCTTCATCGGAGTCCACCTCTTCGCGGAATGTCGCGGGGGACGTGGTTTCGTCGCTTCCCCGCCCCGCTACCGCGACCGACCGCCCTTCGCGTGATCGCCCTCCGGCCAGACGAGTTCCAGCATCTCACCGATCGGTAGCCCCTGCCACAACTCCAGCATCCGCTTCCAACCCGCGCAGGTCGCGGCGGTTCACGGACGAAGAGATCGCCGCGACC
>CAZUVK010000069.1:10354-15160 GCA_964623785.1 uncultured Gemmatimonas sp.
GCGGCGATCTCTTCGTCCGTGAACCGCCGCGGCTGTCGGCCCGGAGGAGTCCAGGTGTAGCGTCCAAGGCGCGTGCGCAGCTCCGGGGAGTCCGGACCGAGGCCTTCCTCGAGCGCCTGGTTGAAGAGGCCGACCAGAATCTCGGTTTCGGTGAGGATGTCCTTGTTGGCCTTCAGCACCTGTTTCGAGCGTTCCGCCGCCCGCGGTTTTCGCCGCCCGCTCACGTGGGTGAGGCTTCCGAAGACCGCCCCGTCGGCGACGCTTCCCCAGAACCCTTGACGGATTCCGAGGCCCTGTTCGATCGCGAAGTGCGCGAGGTCGTGGGGGATCGCGGACATGTGGCCCACGCCCTTGACGTGAAACTCCACTCCGTCCGACCGCATTGTCATCGTTTCGTATCGACGCTCATCGAGACGAATGAGTCGTAGTCGCATAGCCGGTCCTTTTTGCCCGAACGTGCGTTCGGCAAGATCTGCCGGGTCGGGTTGCGAGGCAAGGAGATCGTGGAGAGCCGCGGCGGAGGCATGAACGGCAACGGCCGGCGCATGGCAAACTCCACCACGCGCCGGCCCGCCCGCTGGATCGGGCTGAATCAGCTCCGACTCATCCTGACCCGATCAACTCGGGCCGAACGTGAACTGCCCCATCCGGGTCGAGGTCCGGTACTCGGAGCCATCCACCCAGGGGGCGTGAATCGCGCCCCCATCGGCGTCCCATCCTTCCCCCGTGACCGTCCAGGTCGTCGTCTGATTCGGTCGGAGGCCCCAGGAGGACAACCAGCCGGCCACACCGTCAAACTCCGGAACCTCGAGCGTCACGGTACCGGTTCCCGAACCCCGGTACGCCCGCGTCATCTCGATCGTCGCGGTCCGTGGCGAGGCGACGCCCGCCTGCTGGAAATCCGCGAGCCAGTAGCGCTGGAACTCGGGCTGCGCCTGGTACTCCGCTCTTGCCCGGATCTGGCCGACGCCGCCGAGGCCCTGCACCGTGGGCTGCGTGAGATGTGGAGCCAGCACGATCGTCGTGGGCTGTGGTTGCGCCAGCATCTTGACGGTCGTCCGTGTTGGGGCAAGCGCCACCAGGTCCGACTCCGTGGCCATCACGAAGTGGAGGTCACCCGCGGCGATCTTGTCGGCCGGAAGGCTGTGCCAACTGTTGCTCGCCGTCGACATGCCCAGCGTGCCGAGCCAGCCGTTCGTCGTCCGCAGCCCGGTCACGACCATGGGCTGTCCGCCCCCCAGACCCGTAAGCGTGAGCTGGTTCGCGAACGGGGCGAAGCTCTCAGCGCCATTGAAGTCGATCGGAGCCAGAGCGCTCCCCGGCGCGGGGTTGATGCCGCGGCGAACGAAGACGCGCGACGGTGTCATCTGGAAGGTTCCCATGTTGAACGTCGAGAGTCCGCCGAGCAGATCGACGGTCCGATCCGGAACCCCGTTGAACGTGATGCTACCGCTCAACTGAGTCGGCGCGACCACCGGGAAGGTGCCGCCCAGGGTCACCACGGCCACGTCCGAGATGTTTGTCAGCCCCGAGACCGTTCCCGTAACCGTCTTGCCCAGCCCCTCCGCACCCAGGCAGAGGTCGTTCCCGACGGACGGGATCTCTGATTTCGAGCCGTAGAACACCTTCAGGATGGTCATCTGGTCGCTCGTGGTCACGTACGCGACGCCTCCGCGTTCCGCGTTGACGGAGAAATCGTATTTTCCGTTCACGCCGGCTACCGGCGTCCAGGGGCCGTCGCCGTCCTGGACGGCCAGCCAGACCGGTAGGCCGGAGAGTCCGCAGAACGACCAGCTGACGTCGCCTCCGCCCGAGGGCGCCGCAGTCACCTGGAGCGAGACCACCGCGTTCCGCTGACCGACCCCCGTCGCCGAGCCCTGAACCGTAATGTTGCTCGTGGCGGCCGCCGCCCCTCCGCTCGCCGCGAGAGTGAGCGTCGACGTGGTCGAGCCCGCGGGGATCGAGGTTGGCGCGAACGTCGCCGTCACGCCGCCCGGCAGACCGGTGGCGCTCAAATCGACCGCACCGTCGAACCCGCCGGACCGCGCGACTGTCACCTGCACCTGGGTCGACGCGCCCGCCGCGACCGTGGCGTTCGGCGCGCCGAGCGCAAGCGTGAAGTCAGGCGTCGCGACCGCGCTTATCGTGAGCGCCAGCGTGGCGGTGCGCGGCTCGACGCCGCTGCCCGTACCGCGAACCGTGAGGTTCGTCGTTCCCGCTGTCGCGGCGGCGCCCACATTCAGCTGCAGCTGGCCCGAGGTCGATCCCGCCGCGATCGTGAGCCCGCCGGCCGTCACGCCCTGCGGAAGCCCCTCGACCGCGACAGTCACCGCACCGTCGAACCCGCCCGTACGCGTGATGGTCACGGTTACGCTCCCCGCGGCACCCGGCGCGATCGAAGTCGAGTTCGCCGAAAGCGTGAGGTTGAACGCGGGCGTCGGGCCCGTCCCGTCGGACGAACCGCACGCGGAGACGACTACAGATAACAATAGAGCGAGCATCGACGTCGCGGAGACGCGACGCCTGGAGAGCCAATTCTTCATGTCGATGGAATTTCCGAGCGGTGGGTTGAGAATGACGGCTGAACGGTTTCGACTCCCCTGCGTTTCGATCTGTCCCGCCAGGGGCGGGCGGAAGATACGTCCGGGCACGACCCGCGAATAGTGGCCTCGGGGGACCTGGCTCAGTGTGCGCGGAGCCCGAGTCGGCCCCGCCGTATCGTACTTGTCCCACTGACCCAGGGCCCGCATCGTTACGCCTCCGGCGCGCCCGCATGCTGGAGGAGGTATCGCCGTCCACCCGGCCCGATGACAGGGGCGGGAGCACGCGGCGAGGCCGATCCGGCCCGGGTTCAGTCGATCGAATGTTGACTCGTTGGAGTCTCGGACGCGTAGCGCCACGGCTGGAGCGCGACGGACGAGTACCAGGCATCAGAAGCCCCTGTACCATGGCGGGAGCCGCGGATGAGATCAGTCCTTTCCCTGTTGTTTTCGCGCGGTCCGGCGCCCGAGGATTCCGCCGAGACTCGCTACTACCTGCGCGTCACGGCGATCGTGGCGGTCGCGATGGTCGCCGGCGCCATCCTCGAATGGGTACCGGAGGAGCCGTCGCCGTGGCGGTGGCTCCCGCTCGGCATCGCGTACCTGGTCGGCGGTAGCCGGATCGCGCGCGACAGCTGGGCGACGCTTCGCGACGAGCACAAGCTCTCGATCGACTTCCTCATGGGTGCGGCCGCGGTCGGCGCCGCCGCGGTCGGGAGCCCGCTCGAGGGCGTGATCCTCATCTTCCTCTTCAGCCTCTCCAACACCCTCGAACACTTCGCCATGGGTCGAACCCGCGGCGAACTGGCGAAGCTGATCGACCTCCGTCCGCGCGAGGCTACCCTGGTCGATGACGAGGGCCGCGAGATCGGCAAGGTTCCGGTGGATGACCTCCAGCCCGGGCACGCGATCCTCATCCGGCCCGGCGAGCGGATCGCGGCGGACGGCATCGTGCGCGCCGGTCGGAGCGATGTCGACCAGTCGGCGATCACCGGCGAGTCGATGCCCGTCACGCGCGCGGTCGGGGACGGGGTCTACGCCGGCACGATCAACCAGGGCGGGCTCCTCATCGTCACCGTGACGCGCGGGGCGGGGGAGACGATGCTCGCGAAGATCATCCGCCTCGTGGAGGAGGCGCGGGAGCAGCGCGCCCCCGCCCAACACTTCATCGACCGGTTCGCCCACCCGTACACGCTGCTCGTGATCGGCGGGACGATCCTCGTGGCCGTGGTCCCGCCGCTCTTCTTCGGGCGGGAGTGGAACGACGCGCTCTACCAGGCGATGACGCTGCTCGTCGTCGCGAGCCCCTGCGCGCTCGTGATCTCGACGCCGTCCGCCATCCTCTCGGGGATCGCGAACGGCGCCCGGCACGGGATCCTCTTCAAGGGCGGGGCGCACCTCGATCTCGCCGGGACGATCGACGCCGTCGCGTTCGACAAGACGGGGACGCTCACGATCGGCAAGCCGAAGTTGCTGGAGGTGCTGAGCCTGGAGGAGGCGATCGCCGAGCTGCGCGGCGGGCCCGGCGCGGTCCGGGACGCGGACGAGATCGAGAACGAGGTGGTGGCGCTCGCGGCGGCGGTGGAGTGCGGGTCGGAGCATCACCTCGGCCGCGCGATCGTCGCGGAAGCCCGCGGCCGCGGAATCGCCATCGACGACGTGACGGAGTTCGATGCGCGGCCCGGCGAGGGGGTATCGGCGATACTTCGGGGACGGCGGGCATGGGTCGGCAACGCCGTGCTCGCGGAGCGACTGGGCGCGCGAATTTCCTCGCTCATCCGAGGGTGGATCGCGGAGCAGACCTCGCAGGGCCGGTCGGTCGTGTACGTCGGCCGCGAGGATCGGGTGGTCGGCGCGCTGGCGTTCGGGGACTCACTGAAGCCGAACGCCGTCGCCACCGTACGGCATCTCAAGTACGAGGGAGTCCGCTGGATCACGATTCTCTCGGGCGATCACCCCGAGGCCGTCCGCGCGATCACCGCGGGTCTCGCCGCCGAAGAGGTGCGCGCGGGTCTCCTGCCCGACCAGAAGGTGGACGCGATCCGGGAGCTGGTGAACAGTTCACGCGGCGTGGCGATGGTGGGCGACGGCGTGAACGACGCCCCGGCGATGGCGGCCGCAACGCTCGGGGTGGCGATGGGCGCGGTCGGCACCGACGTCGCCATCGAAACGGCGGATGTCGTGCTGATGAGCGACGAGGTGGAGAAAGTCGACTACCTCATCCACCTCGGCCGGCGCGCGCGGCGGGTCGTCCGCCAGAACGTCT
>CAZUVK010000070.1:0-15143 GCA_964623785.1 uncultured Gemmatimonas sp.
GTGCGGCGGCTCAGGCTCATGTACATGGCGAGGAGCTGGGCCTCGCTGAGGCGGCCGTTCACGCCGCCCGGGAGATAGAGCCGCCGATTGCCCACGAGGTCGCTGAGCACGATGGCGGTGCCGCCGTACACCCCGTTGCCGAAGTTGTCCTGCGCGTAGCCCAACTGCGGTCGCGCCACATACTCTGGCCGCAGCTTGCCGCTGTAGCGTTCGGTCGTGAAGCTGTCCGCGCTGGGCAGGGCGAGGGCCGAGCTGTCGAGAAGTGCGGCGAGGGAGACGGTGCCGCCGGGCCGGGACGCGGTCGTGGTGATCGACGAAGGGACGTCGAGCCACCAATACCTGGTCGGATGGTATTCCGCCGCGACGATGCCGCTTGTGACAGAGGCCATCCTGAACCGCGATCTCTCCCTGCATCGTTTCGTCGATCGGCTTCCGAATCCGCTGTTCCTGCCGGCCCGGCAGCTGCCGCTCCGCCGACCGGCGGGAGTGGCGCTCCTCAACGTCAATACACGTGCGGACCTCGAGAGCGCGCTCGAACACCTCGTTCGTCATCCCGATACATGAAGCCTGACTGGGTGAGCCCCCGCGCCGCGCTGGAAGCGATCATCGAGTCCGTGGCTCCGCTGGGTTCGGAAGTCGTGCCGCTAGGCAAAGCCCGTGGCCGAACACTCGCGGCGCCCGTCGTCGCGCCGATCGACCTGCCGCGATGGACGAACAGCGGGATGGACGGGTTCGCCGTCCACTCGGCCGACGTGGAAGGGGCGAGCCCGGAAACTCCGATCGAACTCCCGGTCGTTGACGACATCGCGGCGGGGTCCTTCCCCCGCGGGCCGCTGCCTCGCGGCTCCGCCGCCCGCGTGATGACGGGCGCGCCGGTGCCCCCGGGCGCCGACACCGTCATCCGCGTGGAGGACACGGACGGCGGTACGGAGATCGGCACACCCGCCGGGCGGGTCCGCATCGTCGACGGACGGGACGCCGGCCGGAACCTGCGGAGGCAGGGGGAGGAGATCGCCCGCGGCTCCGTGGCGCTGCGGGAAGGCACGGCGCTCAATCCCGGCGCGATCGGGATCGCGGCGTCGCTCGGGCAAACGTCGCTCTGCGTCCATCGGCGGCCCCTCGTCGCGCTGCTCACGTCGGGGAACGAGCTCGTGCACGTCGACCGGTTCGACGAGGTGACGGACGGGCGGAAGATCGTCTCGTCGAACAGTTACGCGCTGGCCGCGGCGATCGAGGATTGCGGCTGCGAGGTGCGGTATCTGGGCATCTCGGAGGATTCGCCTGAACACCTTCGCGCCGCGCTCGATGGGGCGGCGGGGTGTGACGCCCTGATCACGAGCGGCGGGATCAGCGTCGGCAAGCACGACTACGTGAGGGAAGTCCTGGTCGGGGCAGGTGCCGCGGTTCGGTTCTGGCGGGTGAAAATGCGACCCGGGTCGCCCTTCGCGTTCGGCGTGATGGACTCTCTCGGCGGGATTCCCTGGTTCGGGCTTCCGGGCAATCCGGTATCATCCGCGGTGACCTTCGAGCTGTTCTGCCGGCCGGCGTTCCTGCGGATGGCGGGAGTCACGCAGATCCACCGCCAGTGGATCCACGCCCGGCTAATCGACCCGTTCGCCGTGGTTCCGGGGCTCACGCAGTTCATCCGCGTGCGGCTGGAGAGAGAGGAGGATGGCCGGTTCATGGCGCGGCTTGCCGGTGCCCAGGGATCCGCGCATCTCAGCTCCGTCGCGATGGCGGACGGTCTCATGATCGTGGATGCCGACTTCGCGGGTGGGCCGGCCGCGGATGTCCACCGGGTCATCCCGATCAATCCGGGTTTCCACGGGACCACGCCACCGCTGTAGACATCCGGCAGGGCCTCAGCCCTCCCGCCTACTCCTCCAGTTCGAACCAGACGCGGACGGTGACCTGGAAATCCTTCACTTCGGCCCCGTCGATGTTGGCGCGCTGATCGACCACCTCGAGCCAGCGGAGCTTCCTCATCGTCTCCCCCGCCCGCCTGACGGCGACACGAACCGCCTCCGCGAAGCTCTCATTCGAAACTCCAACGAGTTCGAGTGACTTGAACACCTGACTCATCGAATTCTCCGGTAACGGGAGTGTGGAAAGAGCGAGGGTCGGGCTGCAAACGATGTTCCAGAGCGGGTTCAGCCCATGGACCGGCGGCGGACTTCGAGGGTCTGAAGCTCGTCGTCGTGCGCACCGCCCCAGCAGTCAGCGGCTCGCTCCCGGAGCAGACCGTTGGTCGCGAGCGCCGTGGACCAGGCGGTGACCGGTCCGTTGGCGAAGGTGGTGAACGAGCCGCCCGCCTCGGCGACGATGGGGATCATGGGTGCGTAGTCCCAGTGCGCGCCGCACGCGGGATCGGCCAGGATCTCGGCGCGGCCGGTGGCGACCATGACGTATCCGAAGCAATCGCCCCAGGTCCTCGCGAACCGACAGGCCCCGATGAGTCGATCGAATCCGGCCTTCCCGGCCGGCGTCGCCCAGTCGCGCCAGTATTCGAGTCCTGAGGTCACTACGCGTGCGTCCTCGAGGCGGTCGCGTTCCGAAACCTGGGCTCGGCGCCCGTCCCACCAGCACCCCGCCCCGACGGCCGCGACCACGGTGTCGCCGATCGCGGGGAAGTGGCAGCATCCAACCCTGGGAACCCCATCGATCTCCAGCGCGAGCAGCACACCGTACAGCGGGACGCCGGCCGCGAACGACCGCGTCCCGTCGATCGGGTCGACGATCCAGCGATAGCTGCCCGGTCGGTCCTCCGCCCCGCCCTCTTCGCCGAGGATCCCGTGCTCGGGGAATCGTTCGGCGATCACCTGTCGGATATACTCCTCGGAGCCCGTGTCGGCGAGCGTCACCTCGCTACCATCGCCCTTGTACGCCACCGCGGCGGAACCGAAGTGGGCCTGTGCGACGCGACCCGCGCCCTCGGCGGTTCGGACGGCAAAGTCCATCAGGTCATCGAAATCGAGCGCCATCGAAGAATCTTTCCTCACAGTCGTGGAGTTCGCCCGGACACCCAGTCGGATCCCGCGATCCAGAATCGCAGGGGCAGGTCGGTCGCTCGCGTCACTCCGATGCGCGGGCCCCGACGGATCAGCCCGTCGCTCATCGGGTTGCCCTGTTCGATCGTGAGCGGGGGCACCTGCAGCGGATGATGGTCGAGAGCGGCGGTGACGCCAAGTGCCGAGCATAGATTGCCCGGCCCGCGCATGAGGTCACGATCATTCCGTCCCCCGCGCCGTTGCCGCGCGACGACCAGGCCTTCGAGCGGCTCAGCGGCGCGAATCAGCACCGCGGCCGGATAGCCCGGTTCATCGGTCACCGCGTTCAGGCACCAGTGCACGCCGTAGATCCTGTACACATACGCCAGCCCGGGCGGACCGTACATCGCGGCGTTCCGGCGCGTCCGCCCGATTCGCGCCGCGGCGTGGCTCGCCTCGTCGCTGGGACCAACATAGGCCTCGGTTTCGACGATTCGACCACGGCACGTGACGTCGTCGACCGTTGAGCGGATCGTCGCGCCGAGGAGATCCCGCGCGACGATCTCAGCCGGCCGCGCGAAGAACTCGAACGGTAACACGTTGGGGTCCATCATCGCTTCATCACGGTCGAAGCGCCGTGGGGTGAAACCCACGGCGCTTCGCAAGGGACCGACCCATCAACGGCAGTCTACGACTCCGAATCCTTCCGGGAGCGCGGGCGGGCCCGACCGCCACGCTTCGCGCCGGCGGCCTTCGCCTTCGCCGGGGCGGCGGGCGAAGTCACCTCGGGGGATTGGGTCACCGCGGCGGGCAGGGTGGTAATACGCTTCGCATAGTCGTCCGCCCACGCCTTGAGCAGCGTGCTGGCCCGGCGCTCGTCGAGCGCTGCAGTTACCTCTTCCGGCCGCTCCTGAAGGGCTTCGAACGCACCGGAACCGAACCGCTCGACCAGCGTTTCCGCCGTCTTCTTGCCGACGCCCTTGTACCGGGTCGCCAGATACGCCGTGATGTCGGGGAGCGACTCCGGTAGTCCAAGCGCGGCCGCCGAGAACGCGGGTTTCTCCGGTGGCGGCGCCACCACGGCGGCGGCCGGTTTGCGTCCGCGCGGAGCCCGCGCGCGCTTTGGCTTCTCGGGCGCCGGGGCCGGCGGGGTGGATTCCACCACGGGGGCGGGCTCCACCACTGTTGCCGTCGCGGCGGCGGTCGGCGGCTTCACGGCCTGGCCCTCGAGAATGGGCGGCGCTTCGTCTCCCAGCTTCCCAGCCCCGCGGCGACCGCGACGGCGCCGCGACGCGGCCGGAGCGGCAGCCTCGGAAGGCGCGGCTACCGGGGAAGGCTCCACGGCCTCGGCGGCCGGCGGTGCTTCCACCGTTTCGACAACGACGGGCGTTTCACCGGGGACCTCGGTCGTCTGCCCGGCCTCGAGCCCCTCGACCCCCTCGACCGTCGCGTCACGTCCACCGCGCCCGCGCCGGCCACGACGGCCCCTGCCACGACCCTTTGCCTCGTCGGCCGGCGTCGCCGGAGCTTCCTCGACCGAAGCCGCCTCGACGACGACAGGAGGCTCCGGCTCGACCACGCCCGGCGTCACCGCACCGGTACCCGCGGCGGCGGCCCTGCCCGGCGGAACCACACCCTGGCCCGGCAGGATTGGCGGTGGGCCCGCCGCGGCGCCACGTCCACCGCGGCGACCACGCAAGGCACCGACACCCGGCGCGGGGGCCGCTGTCGGCGCGGCGGAGGCCGGTGGTGCCTCGGGCTCCGTGACGGCCGCGGCCTGCGGCGCCATTGTGGGCGAACGCGCCGGGGTTGTCTCCGGCTCCGCGACGGACCCTACAACGCGTGCCGGCTCCTCGAACCGCGGCGGCCGTAATTTCTTGCCACCCGCCGGCAGCGAAACCTCGTAGTTGCCGGCGCCCGCGCGGTTCAGGTCGATCACTTCAGCGTCGTGCGCCTGCCTCAGGAAGCGCGTGAACTTCGCGAACCCGAGCTGGTTCTCATCAAACGACTTCGAAAGCTCGAGCATCTTCCGCTTGACGTCACCGTCGCGGACCGCCTTCGAATCGCGACTCGTGAGACGGCGAACCGCCTCCTGGAGGAGAGCGTATGCCTCGTTCAGGCCCGGTCGCCCGTCGATCGATGCCTCCGTCGCGGGGCTCTCGAACTCTTCCGGGCCAGCCGCGGCGACTACCGGCGATTCGGGAGCTGCCGCTGCCGGCTCGGCCGCCGCCTCGGCGAGTGCTTCCAGTACTGGTTCAGCCTCGTCGAGGCTGCCGATCTCCGGCTGCGCCTCCGCCTCCAGCACCGCGGGGCGTGTCTCCGGCCGGGGGCGTGCATCGCGCGAGCGATCATCCCTTCCCCGCCCTCTGCGCCGACGCCCGTTGCCGCCGGCCTCGGCCTCGGCCACGATGCGCTCCACCACCTTCTCTCGCGACTCGGGTTCCACCCCTTCGGCCGTTATCTCGTACTGCCCGTTCTCCGCCTTGCGCAGCTGGATGATTCCCTTTGTCGCCGCCTCGGAGACGAATCGCGAGAACTTGCTGTACCCGACCTTCTTCTCATCGAAGCCGGGGTCCAGATCGAGCATCACCTGCTTGAGGCGATCGGTGCGCATGACGTCGCCGTCCTTGACCATCCGCTGAACGGCGCGCCGCACGAGCACCCAGGGATCCTCCTTGGACTCCTCGACTTCGCCGGCCCGCGTGAGGCCGGAAATCGAGTGGTAGGAGTAGTATTCGTCGCAGTTCTGAATCAGCAGGTCGCTCGACGACTCGCGCATCCCGACCCCGATTACGTACTTCCCATACTCCTTCAGCTTCAGCACACAGCTCGAGAAGTCCGAATCGCCGGTCATCAGGATGAACGTGCCGATCTCGGGACGCGTGAAGACCAGCTCGATGGCGTCGATGGCCATGCGAAGGTCGGTGGCGTTCTTCTTGGCGGAGCCGTATGCGGGAGCGAAGATCAGGTCGACCGAGGACTCGGTCAGTGGGACGATGTACTGCGGATACCTGCGCCAGTCGGCGTAGGCTCTCTGGACAGCGACCTTGCCGCGAATCACATCGGACTTGAGCAGTGACTTGAGCTCTTTGCCCAGATCGCTGCGGATGGCCATCGTGACGTTGTCGAAGTCGATCAGGAGCGCGGCGTTCGGAGCCGGCTGGTACTGCTGCTGCCCTACCCCGAGGAATGCCCCCCGGGGACCCATTCGTGAACTCATCTCTTCCACATTTCGAATGTTGGTGGAAGGAAGCCCCTCGAACTCATCCCGCCGCGGCGGGTGACGATGCGAGCGGCCGCCTCATCTCAAGTGCCGTGAGTCGGAAGTCCCTGGACCACCGAAACGGCAATGCATCTCGTCGCGCGACGTTGTTCCTTCTCGGCGCAACGTCGTCGCGCCTTCGTTGTCGCGCCTTGCGCGCCACGCGCCTCTCCATCCCGGTGATCCAGGGACATCCGGCTCACGGCACTACCGGCGGCTGGACTCTTCGGCGCTGATTATGCGCGCGAGTTCAACCCGCCGAACCTTTCCGCTTCCGGTCATCGGGAAACTATCCAGAAATCTGACGAGGTCGGGGATCTTGTAATCGGCCAGAACCTCGCGGCAGAAATCCTTGATTTCGTCGCCCGTGACGATTGCGCCTTCAACCAGCACGATACATGCGCACGCGACCTCCCCGAACACTTCGTGGGGGAGTCCAACCACCGCCACATCCAGAACCGCCGGGTGCGCGTGCAGGCGGTCCTCCACTTCCCGCGGGTACACATTGAACCCGCCCCGGATGATGATTTCCTTGCGGCGACCGACGACGTGGAGGTACCCCTCCTCGTCGACCATCCCCAGATCGCCGGTGAGGAAGAAGCCATCATCCGTGAACACATGTGCCGTCTCGCCCGGCTGCCGGTAGTAGCCCTGCATGACGCCAGGACCGCGAACGGCGATCTCTCCGATTGATTCGATGGGGAGCGGCGAGCCATCGAAGTCGAGCACCTTGACGTCGGCCCCCTCGATCGGCTTGCCGACCGTGGCGACGCGTTTCCCGGGCGGATCATCGCGCCGGGTGATGCTCACCGTCGACCCGGTCTCCGTCAGACCGTAGGCGACGAGGATGCCGGGTACCAGATCCGCCTCGATCTCCTTGATGAGATCTTCGGCAACCGGCGCGCCGGCGATGACGCCGGTGCGGAGGCTGGAGAGGTCACGCTCGGCCCGCTCGGGGGAGTGAAGGTCGAGGATGAACGAAGTCGGCACGCCGTGGTACACCGTAACCCGCTGACGTTCCACGACCTCCAGATTCTGCGCCGGATCGGTATCCTCCTGGAGGACGAGGGTCGCACCGGCGGCCATCGTACCCAGCACACCCGGCGCGAGCCCGAACACGTTGAACAGCGTGGTCACCCCGAAGACCACATCGTCCGGGACCAGATCCAGCGCATCGGCGGCCACGAGCGCGGTCGTGAGCAGGTTCGTGTGGCTCAGCGCCACTCCCTTGGGCTTCCCCATCGTTCCGGACGTATAGACGATGGCGAAGGGATCCGTATCGGGATCGACCGTCGCGGTCGGGAACGGCCGGCCCTCGCCCGAAGACACGAGGTCCTCGAACTGGTAGATGCGGTCATCGTACCAGAGGTCCTCCTCACCGACGGCGAGGATGTACTGGAGTTCGGGGAGCGCGGGGAGGAAACCCTCGAACCTGGAGAGATAGTCGACGCCTTCCCAGGTCTCGGCCGTCACACAGACGGCGGCCTCGGAATGCCGGAGCATGTACTGCAGCTCCGGCGTGGTGTACCTGGGATTGAGGGGAACGATCGACGCGCCAAGCTTGGCGGCAGCCAACATGGAAATGACGAACTCAGGCCAGTTGGGGAGATTCAGCGCAATGCGATCGCCCTTCTCGATGCCGAGTTCGTACAATGCGCTGGCAAGCGCATCAGAATGTGCGTCTACCTGCCCGTAGGTATACCGCCGGTCGCCGAGAATCAGGAACGGATGCCGAGGCTGTTCGCCGGCGACCGAGGAGATGATGTCTGCGACCGAGTGCCCGCGGAAGCGCTTCGACAGCGCCATGAACCCTCCGTCGGGGGACTGGAAAAACCGGAACAACGGGGAGAAACATAACCGGGCCGGCGGGACGCGTCAAACCACGATGGTGCATGCAATTTCGGCTGGCGTGGGGGACATGGGTTCACGCCGAACCCGCGGCTGTCGCCCGCGCGCGGGGTGGGCTATCTTCGGGGCCCGTTTCCGACTGACGTTTTCCGCCGCATGGGGTTCCGCTGTTGAAGGACCGAACTGGAGATCGTTTCCCCGCCTATCTCGCCGACCTGAACGCCGCGCAACGCGAGGCGGTGCTCGCCCTCGAGGGGCCGGTGCTCGTCATTGCGGGGGCCGGGTCGGGGAAGACGCGCACACTCGTTCACCGGGTGGTTCACCTGCTCGAAAGCGGCGTCGATCCGCGGCGGGTGCTCGCGGTGACGTTCACCAATCGCGCGGCGGGCGAGATGCGCGAGCGGGTGGCGGCGGTGGCCGGGTCGCGCGCCCGGGGGATCACGGTCTGCACCTTCCATTCGCTCGGCGCGCGGATCCTTCGCGAGTTCAGCGCGCTCGCCGGCCTCCCGGACCGGTTCGCGATCTACGCCACGGCGGACCAGATGAGCCTGCTCAAACGGATCATCACCGACGAGGTCCACGTCGTGGCGACCACGGGTGAGGAGAACTATGACGTCGCCCGGGTCCTTTCCCGGATCTCCTCGTGGAAGAACCGCATGATCACGCCCGCCGATGCAGCGCGCGAGGTCGCCGAGGGCCGAACGCGCGAGACGCGAGCTGACGACTACGCCGTGCTCGCGGCGGATGTCTTCCCGCGCTACGAGGAATCGCTCCTCGCGGCCGGCGCGTGCGACTTCGACGATCTCCTGCTCCGGCCCGTCGAGCTGCTTCGCGGGCACACGGAGGCTCGGGAGGCGCTCTGGCGCCGCTGGCATTACCTGATGATCGACGAGTACCAGGACACGAACGGCGCCCAGCTCGAACTCGCGCGCCTTCTCGCCGGCCCGCGCAGGAACCTCTGCGTCGTCGGCGACGACGACCAGTCGATCTATGCGTGGCGCGGCGCCGATATCCGCAACATCCTCGACTTCGAGGCCCATTTCGGCAGCGTCAAGCTCGTGGTACTGGATGAGAACTACCGTTCGACGCAGCGGATCCTCGACGCCGCGAACGGCGTGATCGCCAACAACCGCGCGCGTCGCGAGAAGCGGATGCGCACGGCGAACGCCCTTGGCCCGAAGGTCGACTACTGGGAGTTCGATGCCGCCGACGGTCGGCCCGCGGAAGAGAACGAGGCGGCGATGATCGCCCGCGAAGTCGGGATCCGCCGGTTCCACGAGAACCTCAAGTGGAGCGACTTCGCGGTCCTCTACCGGGCGAACCACCAGGCGCGACCGATCGAGGAGGAGTTCCGGAAGGCGAACATCCCCTACCGGGTGATCGGCGGGACCTCGTACTTCGACCGGAAGGAGGTGGCCGATGCGGCGGCGTACTTCCGCGCGGTGATCAACCCGAACGACGACATCGCGCTCCGGCGGATCATCAATTTCCCCACTCGGGGAATCGGGCGTACGACGCTGCTACGTCTGGTCGAGGCCGCGCGGGCGAGGGGTGGTCCGATCTCGGCAGTACTCGCGACGGCCGGATCGGTCGAGGGAGTAGGCCCGGCGCAGGCCGAGGCGATCCGGGCGTTCGGGGAGATCCTGAAGCGCGGGAGGGAGGAGCTCGTCCGTATCGAGGAAGCGGTCGCGACGGGGGCGAGCGAGGAGACTCTGGAGCGATGGGCCGAAGTGCTGTTGCGCGACGTCCGCCTCGAGGACGCGCTTCGCGCGGAGGCGAAGAACGCGCGGGCGGCCGAGATCCGGATCGACAACCTGCGGGACTTCGTTGCGGCGATCGGGACGTACGAGAAGCGCACCTGGGCCGAAGCACCGCTCCCGGACGAGGAAGCGGACTGGGGACCGCCCTCGCTGCACGGGTTCCTGCAGCGGCTCTCACTCTTCGCGGATGCGGATTCCGGCGACGAATCCCGCGAAGACGGCGCCGACCAGGTCACGCTGATGACGATGCATGGCGCGAAGGGCCTGGAGTTCCCGCACGTATTCATCGCGGGGCTGGAAGAGGAGATTCTTCCACACGCGCGCAGTCTGCACGAAGTCGCCGAGAACACCGGGGCGGATCCGATCGCGGAGGAGAGGCGACTCTTCTACGTGGGGATGACCCGGGCGAGGCATCGGTTGACCCTTTCGGGCTGCCGAACGCGGCGGAAGGGATCCGAGTCCCTCGTCCGTCAACCCTCGAGGTTCCTCAAGGAGATTCCGGCGGAGCTGATCGACGCGCGGACGACCACCAGCCAGAGTTCGCTGTCAGACGCCGACCGCCAGGAGATGCGCAAGAACTTCTTCTCGCAGATGCGCGAGACGCTCAGCGGTTGAGGGTCAAGCCCGTATCGCGGCACCTGGCGAGCGCCGCGGCGACAACCTGGTCGCCCACCGCGATTCCGTAGCTCCCGCTTCCGCGACTGCTGACGCCGACCTCCTCGATCAGTGCGTACTCCGCCTGGCCGGCGCGGGCTTTCTTGTCGACGCGTGTGAGTTCTAGAATCGCCGACGTCGGGAATTCGCCCGGTACCGAGACAGGCAATCCGAAGTCGATGAGCGCCGCTCTGACCCGGTCCGCGGTACCCCCCTCCGTGATCCCCAGAGATTCTCCGATCTCAGCTTCCACGACCATGCCGATGGCGATCGCCTCGCCGTGCAGGAGGGAGAATCGGGAGAGTGCTTCGACCGCGTGGCCGACCGTGTGCCCGAAGTTCAACGTCTTCCGCAACCCCTGCTCGCGCTCATCGGACCCGACGACCGCCGCCTTGATCTCCACCGATCGCGCGATCAACCGGACGGTGGCTGGCGGATCGAGCGAGATGAGCGGCGTGACCGATGCCGTCATCCAGTCGAAGTAGCCGCGGTCCGCGATCAGTCCGTGCTTGATGGCCTCCGCCAGGCCACTACGGATTTCCGCCTCGGGCAGGGTTCGCAGCGCGTTCGTGTCGGCGAGCACGAGGCGCGGCTGAAGGAACGAGCCGATCAGGTTCTTCCCCCCGGGCGTATCGACGCCGGTCTTCCCGCCGACGGACGAGTCGATCATCGCCAGGACGGTCGTCGGAAGTTGCACGAGCGGGAGGCCGCGCATGTAGGTGGCGGCGACGAAGCCCGCGAGATCGCCCGTCACACCCCCACCGAGCGCGAGCACCGCCGAGTCGCGGCCATGACGAGCGGCGAGCATCCGGTCGGACAATTCGATCCAGACCTCCCGGTTCTTGTTCGCTTCGCCGGCCGGGAAGGTGAATCGATCGACTTCCAGACCGGCGTCGCCGAGCAACCGTGCCACATCCCCGGCGTACAGTTCGGCGACGTTGCTATCTGAAATCAGCGCGTAGCGTGACGCTGGCGCCAGCTCCCGGAGCAGTCGCGGCAGGTCGGCGTACGCGCCGGGACGGATCAGGACGTCGTACCGCTGTGGCTCCGGGTCCGCGCTCGTGGGGGACACGTTGACCCGTGCGGTCAACGTGGGAAGGGATGGATTCGAGTGGCCCATGCTATCTGAACTGACTCCCGGTGACGGATGCGCGCTGACTATGGCTGTGTACGCCATCCGAGAGAATCAGTTCAACATCGCGAGCGGACGACAGTACCTCGGCGACGCCGCCGCGGGCGAAAGCCAGGATCTCACCGGTGAGCGCATCGCGAACCACCGCCAGGGGATACGCATCGGCGTTCCAGCGCACTTCCGTCCGATCGGGGCCAAGGCCGCTGATCCGGATGTCCGCGGCGGAGACCTGCCCCGTCGCGTCGAATCCGATCGGCGGCGTTGCCCGGACATCGACCGATCGGCCGTTGGCGACAAGGCGGATCGCCGACAGCTCCGCAAACTGTGTTTCGTCGAGCGGGATCGCGAACGTGAAGACTCGGTGGTCTCCCGGCGCGTCGCTGATCGGGCCCGCGAAGAACGGGATCGTGAATATCCGCGATCCATCCACCGAGAGGCCTTCCACCCGATAGGGCCCGGGCCTGGTCGGCAACTCCGGCCGCGTGACGATCCGGAACGACGGCTCGAGGATCGGCTCGCCGTCGACGATCCGGCCCCATACGAGCAGCGACGGCCGCTCCTCCGTGGCGCTGAACGTCGCGATGTCCAGCGAGGCACGGTGGTTCAGGATGTTGCCGAAGGTGTAGTCGCTGATCCACCGCTTCTCGTCACAGTACCCCATGATGTCGGCGAAACCGGAGGGCGTCTTCACTTCGCCCGTCTCCACATCCATCCCGTAGCTGCCGATGAAGCCCAGGGTGTATGGATAATCCGGGTCCGTGCCTCCCGGACCCCCGCACGGCGCGTGGTACCGGCCGAAGTTGTGACCGAGTTCATGCGCGAGCGTCGTCGGCGCATCGGGGAAGCGGTCCCAGCCCATCGATGTCCTGCTCGGGATACCCGTGGCGATCCCGACCACACCACCGCCGGCATAGCTCGTCCGCGCGACGCCGTAGTAATAGCGGTCCGTTCCCTCAGCGACCCGCAGCGCGTCCAGCTGGCTGACCACCGCGGACCAGACCCCGGGCTCCGGAGCCAGCGCCGGCGTATCCACCGGGAACGGAGCGCGAACGTCATAGTCGATCTCGCTGACCGGAAAGAGCTTTCGCAGCAACTCCAGGTACTGCTCGGCATTCGCGGTGGAGATCTGGCCGGTAAGATCGTTGACCGTCTGGTGGATCGGAACGAGTCGGAGCCTCAGCGGCGGAACGGACCTCACGTCGACCTGCGAGGGGCCGGGGGTTGTGGGGTGACGATTGTCCGCCCTGGTCGCTTCGGCGATGTTGATCTCGGGGTCCAGCTCGACTTCCACGGCGAGGTCTGGCGTCATCAACGAGCCCGGGATGGGGATGGTCCAGTTGTCGGCCGTGGTTGCCTGGGAGATCGACATCGGGATGGACGCGCCGCCGAATGGGGCGTCGATCGTGCTGACGAGCGTGGCGCCGTGATAGAGTTTGACTCGCAGGGGTGGCGCGACATTGTTGGCCCGGTTGGCGCGGGCGAACACCCGCAGGTATGCGTCGCGGCCGGCGATCATCGGAACGGTCCCGTAAACCGTCTGGATCGACTGAACGAAGTAGACGAGGTCGACGCTCAGATTGAACGTTGTCGACGGATCTTCCTCGGGCGGGCCGCTGGGTCCACCGTCGCAGGCCGCGAGCAAACCGGCCGCGAGCAGCACTCCCATCCTGATCCAGCGACCCTGATTCATCTTCACCCGAGGATTCAGGAGAAAGCCCGCTGGCGCGCGGCCCCCGCGGACATTCGCGCGGCGGCGTCGGAAGACGGCCGATACCCCTCGAGAAAACTCGCGTTCCGGCCCCGCACGCGCCCGGAAGGGACGCCGGGGAGACGGTACCCGGACCTCCCCGATGTCATCAATTCGGCGACAGTTCGCGTCACTACGGCAGGCGATCCATGCAGTGTCCGCTGAACGCCGGGTTGTTCCCCTCGACGAACGGAATCGGGAAATTGACGTCCGACCCGTAGGGGAGATTGGTGATCGTGTTGCCGGTCGGGAATACTTCCGCCTCGGTAAATCCGTAAACCCGCATCAATCGACGGAGATCGGCGAGCCGCTGCGCGCTCAGATGCAGCCACAGAGCCCGCTCGGAGTAAAGCTGCAGGATGCGTTCGTCGCTGGCGCCCGGATCGGCGAGCGGCTCGAGCATCACCGGCCCCGCGGGGAAGATCCCGAGTGTGGGCAGGAGCGCAGCGGCGTTCGCCCGCAACGCGTTGAGCACCGGCAGATAGTCGGCGCTGCTACCTCCGGCGAGCAGGCTCTCCGCGACGATCAATTGCGCTTCGACGTAGGACGCAAGCAGTGCATCCGACCCGCGCGTGGCGAACCTGCCGGCGCGGAATACGGGGAGCCCGGTGGACAGGCCGGCGTCACGACTGGAGACGGGTACGCGCGGATCGCTGGTCAGCGACGCCGCATCGATGCCCAGCCGGTTGAAGTAGCGGAGCCCCCGGTTCTGGGTCCCTTCCTCGCTCGCGAGAGAGGAGCGGAGGTTCGTATTGATCTGTCCCCAGATCCCGTTCGACTGGCCCGCATTGGCTTCGCTGTACTCGACCATCCACGCGAAGCCGGCGGTGACCGTGGAGGCGACGGCGGCCGCCTCCGCCAGCCGACCCAGGTTGAGGAGTGCCCGCGCCTTCCCGACCCGCGCGAGGTTCACCTGCGACCCACTTCCCGCGGTCTGCGCGATCGTCTCGGCCCGCGTGAACCGATCGAGCGCGATCTCCAGGATCTCGACCGTGGTGCGGCCCGGCCCGAACTCGACCGCGCCCGTGATCGAGGTGCTGCTCAGCGGCACGCCAGAGCAGAAGTTGTCGGAAAGGAAGAAGTGCGAGTAGCCCGCGAGATTCGCGACCAGGGCGTGGCTCGGCGAGTTGGCCAGCGGCGAGCCGGCGTACTGCTCGGCCGCGACTTCGGCCCAGTTGCGCGCACGGTGAACGTAGCGGAATACCGTCAACAGACCTTCGTTCTCCGTGGTGACGGCCCGTCGGTCAATCTCCCGCATCTGGGTGAACGTGCTCGAGTACCACTGCTCGTCGGTGAAGACACCCGTGATTCCGACGATTCCCGGATAGTCGTTGGACCCCGCCGGCCCCGTGTAGGCGCGCGCGAACTCGAACAGGACGCCGTTTCGAAGGGACTCCAGATTGTCGGGGTCGGCGGCGATGTCTCCGGGGACGAGGTCCGGCGTCGCGACGTCGAGCAGGGAGCCGAGATCGCACGCACCGGCCAGGACGCCAAACGACAGGACCCCGGCGAGCGCACTGATACCCCCTCTTCGACGAGCCGATCGTGACCTGGGTTTGGGCTGCATGTTGTCTGGCTCGCTGCTAGAAGTTGGCATCAATTCGAATCGTGAGCTGTCGGTTCGCCGGAAGGGTCGCGAAGTCGGCCGTCGTGAAGTTGGACTGACCGCCGAAGTTGACCTCCGGGTCGAGACCGGAGTAGCCGGTCCAGGTGGCCAGATTCCGGCCGGCCAGGGTAAGGCTGACCCCCTCGG
>CAZUVK010000071.1:0-1872 GCA_964623785.1 uncultured Gemmatimonas sp.
CCGGCGTGGCCGGAGCGACCGTTGTGGTCGCCGACGGTGCGCACGCTCCCAGCGCGAACGCGATCAACAGGATCGACGGATGCGAAAACTTCACGGCGAGCTCCTTGGCGGCTGTCGTGTCAGGTGTCCGGAGCGGAGCGGCCACCGTGCCGCGGGATCCGGTCCACCCGTGGGCCGGAAACTCCAGACGCTGCGTCAGGTATACCCCGTTCGGGCGATCGGTGCCCCGAAAATCATGCTGACGCAGCAACGTGCTTGCCACAATCGCCAGGCGCGCCCGATCCCGTTTCCAAGGCCGGTCTCGGCGAACTTCTATTCGGGAGATGGTGGCCGGCCAGAAGCAGCCAGGCGGATCGCCCGGGGGGCCGTCTTCCAGGTTGCGGCTTCTGACTCCTGTTTTCGGTTTTCGGTTTTCGGTTTTCGGTTTTTCAGTTTCGGTCTTCTGACTTCTGACTTCTGTCTTTGTCTTCTTGCCCTTGATGAAACGATACTTCGCGGACACGAGGACGTACAGCTACTCGCTCCTCTTCGCGCTGCCGCTGCTCCTGCTCTACGAGGCGGGCGCGATCTACATCGCCCAGGCGGACGGCGCGGGGTTCCGGAATGCGGCGGACGTCATGCTTCGGAGCGTGCTGATGCTCGGCGGCGTGACGGGAACGCTCGGCGTGACTCTGGCGCTCATCGGGGTAGCGGCGGTGCTGATCGTACTCGAGCGGCGGCGGCGGTCCGTGCCGCTCCGGTTCCGACCATTCGTGTGGATGGCCAGCGAGAGCGTCCTCTACGCGGGGTTGCTGGGGATCGTGGTCGGGTCGGCCACCCGGTTCGTGGTCGGTGGGCTCGACATCCACCTGGCCATCCAGGGGTTTGCGTCGATGTCCATGGCCGAAGGCCTCGTCCTCTCGATCGGGGCCGGCCTGTACGAGGAGTTGCTCTTCCGGGTGGTGATCGCGGGCGGGCTCTTCGCGGTGTTCCGCTGGAGCGGCGTCCCGATCGGTCGGGCGGGCGCGTTCGCGGTGATCCTTTCCGCGCTCGTGTTCTCGGCCTTCCACTACGTCGGCCCGTTCGGCGATACGATCGCGCTGTCGTCGTTCCTCTTCCGCTTCTTTGCCGGGGTCACGTTCAGCGCGATATTCCTGCTCCGCGGATTCGGGATCGTGGCCTGGACGCACGCGCTGTACGACGTGTTCATCGTGATGGCGATACAATGATCAATAGACAATGAACAATGAACAATGAACCGCGATTGGATGCGGCCATTCCAGGGCTGTCGCGATCGGGACCGGCGGGTTCGCGGACAATGCACGACTGCCCCCCGTCCGGAATCCGAAATCACCGTTCATTGATCACCGAAGGTTTTTCGCTATACAGTGGGTGAGCTGGCCCCAGCGCGAGACTCGGCAGTTCATTGTTCATTGTCCATTGTCCATTGATCATTGATCATTGATCATCGTGAGGATTGACGGATTTCACCTGCCTGGCGCGGAGACTCCGGCCTGTGACGAGCGGTCGTACGCGACGGCGGATGGCGATGGCGCTCCGGTCGTGGTACGGACGCCGAGGCACACGCCGGGGGAGATCGAGGCGATCGTCGATCGGTTACTCGCGGCCCGGGCCGAGCACCTCGCGGAGCGGCCCGTGGACGCGATCCTTCGCACGATCGACTCCGTGGCGGTCCGGTTCCTGGAGGAGGGGGATGCTCTCCGGCGCGCGGCACTCGCCGGGATCGTCGCGGTGTCGGGGCACTCGGCGCCGATGGCGAAGTTGATCCTCGACGGGATGGCGGCGGACTGGCGCGCAACGGCCCTGCGGAAGCTGGTCGAGGCGGAGTTCGGTGACCCGCGCGCGCTCGACGATTTCGCGATCTGGTGTGCA
>CAZUVK010000071.1:1882-9600 GCA_964623785.1 uncultured Gemmatimonas sp.
CGTCGCGAGGGGTGATGGCGGTGGGCGCCGGTCGCGGGCGTTCGGGCCGGATCTGACGCTCCACGTCTTCAGCGGGAACGTGCCAGGCGTGTCTGTGACGTCCCTGATCCGGGCGCTGCTCGTCAAATCCGCCTCGCTGGGGAAGACCGCGGGGTCCGAACCCGTGCTGGCGGCGCTCTTCGCATCGGCGCTCACGGAGGCGGACCCGGGGCTGGGGGCGTGCGTGGCGGTCACGCACTGGCGCGGGGGCGACCGGGTGCTGGAGGACGCTGCACTCGCCCGCTCGTCGGCGGTCGTCGTCTACGGCGGGACCGCGACCGTTCGGTCACTGCGCGAGCGCACACCCGACGGGGCGGTATTCCTCGGATATCGCCACCGGGTCTCGTTCGGCGTCGTCGCGCGGGAGGCCCTGGGCGCGGACGCGGCCGTGGAATCGGCGAGGGACGCGGCCATGGCCGTGGCCATGTTCGATCAGCACGGCTGCGTATCGCCACACCTGTGTTATGTCGAGGAGGACGGCGAGACCGCGCCCGCAGGGTGGACGGCGATGCTGGCCGACTCGCTCGAGGCGCTGGAAGTGACACTCCCGCGCGGAGTGGTCACACCGGGCGAATCCGCGGCGATCCTGCAGGCGCGGGCGGCGGCCGAGTTCGGCCAGCTCGCTGGCGATGGCCGCGGGCTGCACGCGTCGGCGAACGGTACCGCATGGACGGTCGTCTTCGACCCGAGCCCCGCGTTCGCCCCTTCATGCCTCAACCGGGTGGTGGCCGTCAAGCCATTCACCTCGTTCGAGGAGTTGACGAAACTCGTGGAGCCGGTCGGCCCGATCCTGCAGACCGTAGGTTTCGCGGGCTCGTCGGAACGACGCGACATCCTCGCGGCGCGCCTCGGGGCCCTCGGCGCGAGCCGGATCACCACGTTTCGCGACATGCCCTGGCCGCGGTCCGACTGGCACCACGACGGCCGCCCGCCCCTCGCGGACCTGGTTCGCTGGTGCGATATCGAGTAACCCCCCCGGCTGGCACCCCTCTTGCGCCGACAGGCCCTGCCCGCGGCGCTCGAAACTCACCCTGTTCAGCGACCTGAATGCGGAAAGAACGGACCCGACGGGCATCCCGAACCTGGCTCGTCTTCAACCCGCGCGATGGACGATCCATCGAACGTGCGCTTCGGTCCGACCGGGCGCCCTGCTGCCCCCACTGCGACGACGTCCTCGAGGCCCGATCCAGCGTCTCCAGCGACCCCTCGCCGGACCCGACGACTTACGATCTCGTTTGCGCCGAATGCCTGAGGTTCTGGCGGGTCGTCCGGAACACGGCGCGGTCGCTCCGAGTGAATCGCATGCGGAGGCTTGCCGCCGCGGTGCGAGCGGTCGACGAGGCTCCGGCCCGGGGGCGCAGCGCGCCGGCATCGGCCCGGAGCGGCTGACCGGTACCGAAGGGGCCACCGCCATCGTCCGACACACCGAACACACTGGACGGCATGTCCCTTCATCTCTTCCCGACGCCGGTCGAATGCAAACAGTGCGGAAACGTTGTCGATGATCCGGTCATCGACCGATGCCCGCGCTGCGGCGCGCTGCTCATGGAGCGCCGCACACCGAGCCGACTCGCGGGAGTCGAACGTAAGTACAACAGCCTCCGGATCCTCCTCCCCGCCGTACGCTTCCTCGGTGCGATCACCATGCTGGTGGGCGTACTCGTCTTCCTCATCGGCGACGACTCGCTGGGCTTCGCGCAAAGGGGCCTGATCATGCTCGCCGCGATCCTGGTCGGGACGGGATTGCTCGTCGCCAGCGCGCTGATCCGGATCCTTGCGGACCTGGAGGATAACTCGCGCGCGAGTTTCAGCGTACAGCGCGCGATTCTGGGACGGCTGGTGGAGCACCGGCGACAGGATGAGACAGGATGAGACAGGATAGACGGGATAGACGGGATGGACAGGATGGGTGGAAAAGGACCGATTTGGAGGAAGGATCTCGGGTCAGGGGATGGGTCTGATGGGATGGAATGGGGAGCGGGATCAGGGCCGGAGGGTTCTACTCCACTTCTGGTCGGGATGTGGTTGGTGGAGGGAGGGTACGGAGTCTTCGTTTGAACTCGAGACGTGGCGCACCGAAGTTGAGGAGGAGGCCGACGTCGATGCCAGTTGCGGCGAGGTAGTTGACGAGTTGGAGGAGATGAGTGGTCGCGAGCTCGCGAACGGCTTTCAGTTCGACGATGACGGATTCCTCGACGAGGATGTCCGGGATGAACTCCCCGACGAGTATATCGCGGTACCTGACCTGGACTCGATGGCCTCCGTCCGCGGTCAGGCCGGATAGCTGCAGCTCGTGCAGGAGGGCGTTGCGATAGACTGTCTCCAGGAAACCGGGTCCGAGAGCGTTGTGGACGTTCATCGCGCAGCGGATGATCGACGACGTGATGTCGGCATGAGGCGCGGATGGTGCCGCCGGCGTGTTCATGGAGATTGATGCGTCCGGATGCGCAGGGGAGGCGGGGTTGCGGGCTTTGGAAGAGGGTAAGTGTTTCCGGATGCTACTCAAGGGCTCGTGAATGAGGCGCCACAAGTCATACGGTGCCGTCCCCCATTTCCAGCGTGAGCCCGACCGCGATCCGCAACCGGATCAAGCGCCGGATCCAACTTCACCGATGACCAGCCGATAGCCGAGGTCCAACTCCGTTCGCTCGAGGACGTCCCGGTGCCCATCGTGCCACGCCCCGCTCTGGAGATCACGGCGGAGTTGCTGAAGCCGATCGACGGCGTCGGGGATGTAGGCGAAGGACGACATCGCCTGGCGGACACCTGGATCCAGATACTTCTCGGGTCGTCTCCAGTACGCGCCCAGGAAGCCGTCGGTGCAATCGTGCGGAACTGGCACCGGCCGAACGTCCACCGATCCGAGGCAGTCGCGGATCTCCGCGAGCGTCGGAAAGATCTCCCGGTCCAGCGACGCGATTTCGGGGAAGTACTCCGAGATGAGCCAGAACCCGCCGCATTCCGGATCCCAGGTAAGAATCACGACGCGATCGCGGGACACGCGGACCATCTCCTCAATCCCCCTCCGCCAATCCCCCCAATGGTGGATCGTCAGAATTGCCATCGCCGCATCCACGACGCCATCCCGAAGCGGAAGCGCCTCGGCGGACGGCTCCACCGCGATCAGATCCCGATCAGCGGGCTCATAGGATCCGGTCCCCGCCCCCACATTCAACACACTTCGCGCCGTCCCCAGCGCCTCCCCAATCCTCGCCGCTATCCTCTCATCAGGCCGCCGATACCGCGCATACCCAACGCCGATCCTGTCGTAAATCGCATCAGCCATGTCATTTGCCGGATAGCGAGACCCAACCTCCCAATTCCCCCTCATCCCTCATCATCCCCATTTCCGTCCATCCTGTCCATCCTGTCCATCCTGTCTATCCTGTCTATCCTGTCTATCCTGTCTATCCTGTCTATCCTGTCTATCCCGTCTATCCCGCCCCATCCCGTCTGAAGAAGGCCTCCATAACCCGTCTCGCTTCGTCGGACTGGAGTCGCTCCGCGAAGCGCTCGGCCTCGCGGCGCATGCGGTTGGGGACGGTGGCGCGGTAGTCCTCGCGCAGGAGGGCCTTGGTGGCGCGGACGGATTCGGGGGGAAGGTTCGCGAGGCGCTCGGCTCGCGCCCAGGCTTCGGCGTGGAGGTCGGCGTCGTCGAACACGCCGCTGACGAGCCCCAAGGTCAGCGCGTCGGCGGCGCCGAGGGGTTCACCGAGGAGGAGCATCTCGGCGGCGCGGGCGTAGCCGATCCGCTGCGGGAGCAGGAGGCTCGACCCCGCTTCGGGGACGAGGCCGAGCGACGTGAACGGCAGATGGAATCGTGCGTTCCGCGCGGCGTAGACGAGATCGCAGTGAAGCAGCATCGTCGTTCCGATGCCGACCGCGTGGCCCTGCACCGCCGCAATGATGGGGATGCTGGCGTCGACCAGCGCGGCGAGGAACTGGTGGACCGGGCTCTCGACACCGACCGGCGGGCGTTCGAGGAAGTCGCGCAGGTCGTTCCCCGCGCTGAACGTCTCGCCGGCGCCCGTGATGAGGATGACGCGGACCACGTCATCGGCCTCTGCACCGACGAGGGCATCGGCGAGCGCCTGGTACATCTCGACCGTGAGGGCGTTCTTCTTTTCCGGCCGGTTCACCTCCACGTGCAGGATGTGCCCCCGCGATTCGGTTCGTATCAGTTCCGTCATCGTCCCTCCTCCCGGGAAATGTTCACCAGTGCGTCAGTCAACCGCGGAAGGACCTCGCCGAGCCGGCCATCCACCCTGGCCGCGGCCATCTCGTCGGCGCGGGTGGGACCGAGGTTGACGACGCCGATCGGCACGCCATCCTTCGCCGCCCGGTAGATGAACCGCCGCCCGGAATAGACCGTGAGCGACGAGCCGACGACCAGGAGCGCGGTGGAATCTTCGAAGATCCGCCACGCTTCCGCCACCACCTCGCCCGGTACGTTCTCGCCGAAGAAGACCACGTCCGGCTTGACCACGCCGCCGCACGATCCGCAGGGCGGGACGCGGAACCCCTCGATCGCCGAGGCCGGAAGTTCGGCGTCACCGTCAGGCGCGGGTCGCACGGCCGAGGCGCTCGTATCCAGGCCCCCCGGCAGGCCCTCGGCACGCTCGATCCACGCGCCCCACTCCGGGTTGGCCTCACGGAGCCGGACCTGATAGTCCGCGCGCCGGATCCGATCACCGCAGCCGAGGCACCTTACCCACGCCAGAGACCCGTGCAGTTCCACGACACGCCGGCTGCCCGCCTTGTGGTGCAGACCATCCACATTCTGCGTGATGATACCGGTGACCGCGCCGGCCATCTCCAGTCGCGCAAGGCACGCATGGGCCGGGTTCGGACGCGCGACTTCCATGCGACGCCATCCCACAAAGCTGCGCGCCCAGTACCGCGCGCGCGTCGGCTCGCCGCCGACGAACTCCTTGTACTGAATTGGGTTGCGCGCTCGGAGGCTGCCTTCCGGACCGCGGTAATCCGGGATTCCGGAGTCGGTGCTGCAGCCGGCGCCCGCCAGCACGGCGACGCGCCGGCCACGGAGCAGGTCTACCAGGGAATCCAGCGACGCCGGATCGATCAGGGAGGCGGCAAGAGTGGTCACACGGCAAGATATAACGGAGACGGAGGAAAATCCCGGCCAACCCGTCATCCCGAGCGGAGCGAGGGATCCGCACCTGGTCATTCGCGCGGAAAGTGCGGATCCCTCGCTCCGCTCGGGATGACAAGGGTGGGTTCCCTGGGTGGCGGGCGGGTTCCCTGGGTGGCGGGCGGGTTCCCCGGATGACGGGATGGATTGTCGAGATGGCGGGCGGGTTCGGAATCCGTTCTTCCCCAACCCTTTGGTGCCGTGAGCCAGACTCTGCGGCACGCCGGGTGCACTTCCAACCACACTGGGACGGCGTGGTACCCGCGGGGAAGTGAGAAGTGCTATGTGCAAGTCAAATACACAGATGCGAGCCGTCTGGATCGCGCTGTCGTTATCCTTTGGGGCTGGCGTTGTGGCCGGGGCGGCCGCTGGGCAGGAACAGCCCTCTCCGGCGCAGCACGCCGGGCCACCGTTGCAGGCGGAAGCGGAGGCAATCGTAGCGCGAACGGGGGGTGCGTGGGGGGTCTTTGCCTGGTCGATCGACCGGCAGGTGCCGCTGATCTCGATCAACGCGACCGACGCGCTGGTCCCCGCCTCCAACAACAAGGTGCTCACCGCGATCTGGGCGCTCGACAACCTCGGTCCGGATCATCGGTTCTCGACGGACCTGCTGATCGAGGGTCCGATCGAGAATGGGGTGCTGCAGGGCAACGTGATCATCCGTGGGTCCGGAGACCCGGCGTTCGGCTATCCGCCGCCACTCGGCTACAACGTGATCGTCGAGCCCCCGATGACGCCGCTCGACCGGATGGCTGCGCGCCTGAAGGAGATGGGCGTGCAGTCGGTCGCGGGGGATGTGATCGGCGACGCAACGGCGTTCGACAGCGTGCTCATCGGGCCAAACTGGCCGAACGATACGGGAGGCGGCGCCTCCCGCTACGCTCCGCGGGTAAGTGGGCTTCCGTTCCAGCGTAACATGCTCTGGGTGGAGGCCGTGGCCCCCGCGAATGGTGGCGAGATCGTCGTCCGGACGGACCCACAGGTGACGGCGGTGCCCGTCGTCTCAACGGTGAACCGCGGCGGTAGCGGCGCGCGCGTTCTCCGCTATCCGGCGGACGACACCGTTCGGATCACTGGCGCGGTCTCGGGCCGCGGCCCGCATCGCTACGGCGTCGGCGTCTCCGATCCCGCGCTGCTGACGGCCGACGCGCTGCGATACGCCCTGACCCGGGCGGGCATCACCGTCGCCGGCCAGACCCGGACCGGCGAGACACCCGACGACGCGAGGATCGTTCATCGCCACGTCTCGATGCCAGTCGGGATGATGATCCCGTTCCTGAACCAGTATTCGGACAACTTCTTCGCGGAGCACCTGTGGAAGGCGGCTGCGCGGGAGGCGGTTGGCGTCGGCAGCTATCAGCTGGGTGGTCCGGCCGCGGCGATGCACTTCATCGAACGGGCAGGCGTCGCGCCCGGCGAGATCTACCAGTTCGACGGGTCGGGACTATCGAGTCTGACCCGGGTCAGCGCAGGGACGATGGTGCGGGCACTGGTATACGCGCATCAACAGCCGTACTCTGAACTCTTCCATTCCTCGCTCGCGGTGGCGGGCGAGCAGGGCGGAACGATGGCGCGGCTCTTCGTTGGTACACCGGCGGCGGGCAACCTCCACGCAAAGACGGGGTTCATCAACGGCGTCCGCACCCTGTCGGGGTATGTCACGGCGGCGAATGGGGAGATGATCGCCTTCTCGTTCCTCTACAATGGCGCGAACACGAGCGGCGCCCGCGGGGCGCAGACTCAGCTTGGAACTCTGCTGGCGACCTATGACGGGACGTGATGGACGGACGTGATGGAAGATAGCCGGGTCCCGCCAGTCAGCCTGGAACTGGTGGATCGGCTCCACGGGCTCATCGCGCGCGGCGCGGCGGCCCCTGTAACGGATGCCGAGTTCGATCAGCTCGCGAACGATGTCTTCGCGCACCAGTTCGAGCACAATCCGATCTACCGGGCCTACTGCGAACGGCGCGGCATGACGCCGGCGATCGCGCGCGAGTGGTCTGACATCCCCGCCGTGCCGACGGACGCGTTCAAGGCGGCCGCCCTGGTCACGGGCGGCGATCCCGCGCGCGCGGAGGCGGTCTTCCGGACCAGCGGAACGACGGCCGGCGCGGGCGTTCGGGGCACGCACTACATGCTCGACACCAGCCTGTACCGCGCCGCCCTGCGCGCGGGGTTCCATGCGCACCTGTTGCCCGACATCGACCTCGACACGGGCTTCCGCATCCTCTCGCTCGTACCCGACCCGCGCGAGGCCGCCGACTCATCGCTCTCGTTCATGGTCGGTGACCTGGTCGACACCTTCGGCGACGACGCGAGCGGCTTCTTCGTCTCATTGTCGGGAGGACAGCGGACCGATGCGTTGGTGGCGGCGCTGAGTGCATCCATCGCCGAGGGAGCGCCGATTCTCTTGGCCGGGGCATCGTTCGCCTTCGTGCACATGCTCGACGCGCTCGACGAGTCAGGCGCGACATTCGAGCTTCCGCCGGGGTCTCGGGCGATGGACACGGGCTGGTTCAAGGGGCGC
>CAZUVK010000071.1:9610-14934 GCA_964623785.1 uncultured Gemmatimonas sp.
GCCCGGATCACCGATGCCCTGGGCATCGGACCGGAGTGGATCGTCAACGAGTACGGGATGACGGAGATGAGTTCCCAGCTCTACGACGGCGCGGCGGGTTCGGCGCCGGCTCTCGGAGCGCCACGTGTCCATCGCGGGCCGGGTTGGGTCCGGACGGTCGCCGTCGACCCCGAAACGCTGCAGCCGGTGACACCGGGCAAGACGGGTATCCTCCGCCACCTCGACCTCGCCAACGTCCACTCGGTCGCCGCCCTGCAAACCGCCGATCTGGGCGTCGTACGCGAGGACGGCGCAATCGAGCTGCACGGCCGGGCCACCGGGGCCGAGGCGCGCGGCTGCTCCATCGCGGTTGACGAGCTGCTCGAGGTGATGGGGCGACGGGGTCCCGCGCCGAGATAGCCGAAGCGGGCGGAACAAACCGGTTAGATCCGGCGTGGTGTCCGGCCGCTTCAGGCGGCCCGTCCGCCCTCATGATGACGACCTCCTTACATCCCCCCAACGGGATTCATACCCTCGCGTAGTTCCATCCGCGGTTGACGACGCCACGGGTGGATGTGCCCGTCTCATGGCACTCGCCGCGGTCGGACTCGCCGCCATGGGGCTCACCGCGACCCCTGCGCGCGCAGGTGGTGCCGCGGGTCGTCGGGGACGTAGCGTGGAGACCCGTCGGGAGACCCGCGGCTGACCGGGTCGCGGCGCTCCGCGCTTGACAGGAGGGCCATCGACGAGTTCTATGGTACAGTCCGAACCGCGACGGACTATCCCGCCGTCGAATCCCGGCCGCCCATCACGGAGCTAACGTCATGCTAGCCAAGATGCGAATCACGATTGCGAGTGCGGCGCTCGCAATACTCGCGAGCCCCGCGTTCGCCGCGGGACAAGCGATGCAGGTCGCCGAGCCGTTCAAGGTCGGCACTTTCGAGATCAACCACACGCCGACGGTCGGTCTGGTTCTGCGTGACGCGCTGATCGTCGACATCGCCGCCGCGAACGCGGACCTGCAGCTCCGTACGGAGTACACCAGGCTTCAGATGCCGGGGGACATGCTCCAGCTGATCGGCGAGTACGAGTACGGTCTCAAGTACCGGCTCTACGAGATCGTGAACCACCTCGTGAGCAACGGGTTGCTCACCGGCGCGGATCGGCCCGACTACATCTATGACGTGGAGGGCATGCACATCCTCCCCCCGATCATGTATCCGAGCAAGATCATGAACGCGGCGGTCAACTTCTACACGCATGCGTGTGAGGGTTGCACCGAGGAGCAGCTGGCGGCGCGGACGCGGGAGCGTCAGGAGAACCGCGGCGTCCCGTACCTGTTCCTGAAGCCAACGCGCGGCGCGGTCATCGGCACGGGCGACGACATCATCATGCCCTACGGCCGCGACCGGATCGAGTATGAGGTCGAGATGGCAATCGTCTTCGGCCGCTCGGGCAAGTACATCTCGGCGTCTCGCGCGTACGACCACGTATTCGGCTACATGGTCGCGATGGACATCTCCGACCGCGGCGGCCGGCCGCCGGGCGGTTACGGCTCCGGCTCGGACTGGTTCGTCGGGAAGGGCCACGACACGTTCGCGCCCCACGGGCCGTGGATCGTCCCCAAGGAGTTCTTCGGGGATCCGATGGAGCGCCTCCACCAGCAGACCGTCGTCGACGGGATCATCGTTCAGGAGGCCCAGGCCGGGGACATGATCCACTCGATTCCTGAGCTGATCGAGTACGCGTCGTCGCTGATCACCCTCTTCCCGGGCGACGTGCTCCAGAGCGGGACGTCCGGCGGCACCGGGGCCGGCCGCGTCGAGCGCGCGACGGGCTCGGGCTACCTGGTCGACGGTGAGATCATCGAGGCCAGCATCGAGGGCATCGGCACGCTGAAGCACAGGATCGTCAGCGAGCGCACCATACCGGAAGATCTGACCGGCTCACAGCTGCCTCCGACGCGCACGTATCGACCCTGAGTCGTGACGGGCAGGTAGATCCCCACGCGGGGAAGCGAGGCGTCGGCCGGTTCGTACCGGTCGACGCCTCGCGCTTTTCCGGCTACTGCCGCGGCGCTCTCCCGCGCGGGGAATCGCGTCGGTGTCCATCAGAGCGATCCCGCATATCCGCCAAGCTCTCCATCAAGCGCGCGCTCGATCGCCGGGACGTACCCATTCGTTGGATACCCGTCGTCGCATGGATGCCTTACGGATGCCCACCGGCCGGCGTTTCCCGTCTGCGCCGATGGAGAGTTTCGGCGCGCGTGAGCCCGGTTCGCCCGTTTAGACGCGTCACGAGAGCGGATCGTTCTCGCCGCCCCGCCGGGGTGCGCTTCCGCTCCACCCGTTTCCCGGCAGGAGATCCACGATGGGCTCGATGCACCGTCCACGACCTTCCCCCGGCGTGATCACCCGCCGGTCCCTCACCGTAGCGTTCACCTTGGCGACGCTGACGGCCTGCGGCGGCGGGAGCACCGGACCCCAGGGAGGCTCGGTCGCCACCGTCACCGTATCTCCCACGGGAGAGACCGTGCTGGTGGGCGCTTCCGTGACGCTCACGGCCACTCTTCGCGACGTCGCGGGTAACGCCGTGACCGGAGAGCCCGTCGCGTGGTCCACGTCGAACGCGGCCGTGGCCACGGTCTCGGGCGGCGTGGTCACCGGCGTGAGCCCGGGCGGGCCGGTGACGATCACGGCGACGAGCGGGGGGAAGAGCGGGACGGCCACGGTTACGGTGGCCCCGGTGCCGGTGGCCAGCGTGGAGGTAACGCCTCTGGCGGACACGCTCGAGGTGGGTGGCACGCGCCAGTTCGCCGCGATCCTCCGGTCGGCAAACGGAACCGTCCTCAACGGCCGCACCGTTACCTGGTCTACCGGCGACAACGCCGTGGCGAGCGTTTCAGCGAGCGGTCTGGTCACCGCCGTCAGCCCTGGTATCGCCACCATGACGGCGAGCAGCGAGGGCATCGTCGGCAGCGCCTCCATCAAGGTGGCGGGGTGCCCCGCGATCCAGAATCCCGCGCCCACGGGCACGCTCACGCGTGTCGGGGACACCTTCGTCTTCACGGCCGCCGACGGCTACAAGATCCTCTACATCAGGTCCGAAATCACGATCGTCACGCCAGACTCGACGGCCAAGGTCGCGTTCTGGGGCGGCGAGACAGCGGGGTTGCTGGGCGCGTTCCACGAGAACCTCAACGGCAAACACATCAAGGATCGATTCGGCAGCCGCCGGTCGATCCTTCTGCCGAGCGGAGCATTGATCACAATGACGGCCGAGGGTACCTATGGCGATCTGATCAGGATCAGCATCTACGAGGATGACCAGAGCCACTCGTTTGATCCGGTCGCGTTCACGCTCACGCACAGCTGCGCGGGACATGTCCCCACCGCTGTCGCGCGAGAAGAGGCGGAGGCGGATGGCGAGACGGCCACATTCACGATGAAACCGGATGGCGTCGCGATCTTCGCGAACGAGTACACGCAGGATGCGTCCGCTACCGGCGAGCCGCTCGAGAAGGTTTTCGAAGTGCAGATGCTCGGCGAGACCGGGGGCTACGCCAATCCGAACAACGTAAGTGATTACTACGACGACCCGCGTTGGGGTCACACCTGACCGCGGCGGCGGCCAGGGCGGTGAACCGAGCCAACAGCGACCGCAACGACACCGCTGTTACTTCGCGGCTCGCTTCGCCCCCTTCGCCGTCGATCCCTTCCCCGCCTCCCGCTCGACGTTCTCCCTGGCCCTGAACTCCGACATCCGCCGGATCAGGTCCACCGGCACCGGACGATCGTAGGGAAACTGGATCGTGCTCTTGGAGATCTTGTACTCCGAGAGCTCCTCCTGGAACGCTTCGAACACGGTGAACGGCGGAGGGCAGGAGAGCGAGAAGTGCCTGGCGTAGGCCGAGAAGTAGAAGACCCAGCCGTGGAACCTGATCGCCGGTATCTGATAGCTGATGACCTCCTCGCCTTCGGGCACGGCGTCCCGGATCGCCGTTCGCACCTGTTGAAGAACTTCCTGGACACTTTCGGGGAAGGTGGCGATGTACTCGTCCACGCTCTTGAAGTCTGTCTTGGCCATCCGTTTCCGTCCTGTAGGGTGTGGGGCGCCACGGGGCGCGGCTAACGATCGATGTCGGCGGTCCGCGGGTGTCGGCCGCTCCGGATCGCGTGCGCGGCATCCAGTCTCCGCGCCTTCTACCACTCGTCGAACGGCCCGATCCAGTTTCGACACTGCGGGGGCCTTGCACCGCGAGCGTCACCCAGCGCCCGATCGCACCCGTGCGCGACGAGGTCCCGTTCCGCTCATGAAAGAACGGGAGGTCGGTCTGATGGCGGACTCTCAGAGAAACTCCTCCAGCCACGGAGTTGACCCCGCGCGACGGGCGCCCCATCTCTATGGGAAACTGGAGAGCCCATCGATGCCGAGAACGTCCCGTCGCACATCCGTCTTCACCGAATCCCTCATCCGCGAGATGACCCGCGTGGCGCAGCGGTACGGCGCCATCAACCTCTCGCAGGGGTTCCCCGACTTCAATCCGCCGCGGGAGGTCCTCGAGGCCGCCAGGGCCGAGATGGATGCCGACCACCATCAGTATGCGGTCACCTGGGGCGCGGCGCCGCTGCGCGAGGCGCTGGCGCGGAAGCTTTCGCGCTTCACGGGTCTGGAGTGCGATCCTGACCGGCACCTCATCGTTACCTGCGGCGCGACCGAGGCCATGATGGTCGCGGTGATGACCGTCGCCGACGTGGGCGACAGGATCGGTCTCTTCTCCCCGTTCTACGAGAACTACAGCGCCGATGCCATCCTCTCCGGCGTGACGCCGGTCTTCGCCTCGCTGCATCCCCCGGACTACACCTTCGATCCGGACGAGCTGCGCACGGTGTTCGCGAGCGGCATCAAGGCGTTCATCCTCTGCAATCCGTCGAACCCGTCCGGCAAGGTCTTCACGCGCGAGGAGCTGGAGGGGATCGCCGCCCTCGCGCGGGAGTTCGATGTTTTTATCATCACGGACGAGGTCTACGAACACATCGTCTTCGAGCCGCACCGGCACACCTACATCTCGGCGCTGCCCGGCATGGCGGATCATACGGTGATGTGCAGCTCGCTCTCGAAGACCTTCGCCATCACCGGCTGGCGGATCGGCTACGTCTTTGCCGAGCCGGAGTTCGTCGCGCAGGGACGCAAGGTGCACGACTTCCTCACTGTCGGGGCCCCGGCGCCGCTCCAGCACGCCATCGTCGCCGGCCTCGAGCTGCCCGACTCCTACTACACCCGCCTCGCGGAGGACTACGCCGAGCGGCGCGCGCTGCTGCTCGGCTACCTCGATCAAACCGGGC
>CAZUVK010000072.1:0-7687 GCA_964623785.1 uncultured Gemmatimonas sp.
TGGAGGTTCGCGAACTCCGGAAGGTACCGCGAGACCGGATCGTCGAGATCGAACTTCCCTTGCTCGTGAAGCATCATCACCGCGACCGCCGTGATGGGCTTCGTCATCGAGTAGATACGGAAGATCGAAGCCGGCGTCATCGGGGAGCTCCCGGCGATATCCTGGAGGCCGACTGCCCTGAGGTAGGCGACATCGCCGCGGCGCGCGATCCCGACCACGGCCCCGGCGATCCGTTCTTCCGCAACGAACTGGTTGAGGAGCTGGGTGGCGCGATCCAGGTGCAAGGAGGAGATCCCCGCATCCTCGGGGGCGCTCGCAATCACAGTCGGTTGCTGCGCCGACGCGCCGCTCACGGTGATGAGGGTCGCCAGGACGAACGGTATCGCGATCGATCGTTTCATCTCCGCCTCCATCAGGAATTCCATCACGCTCGGATCCGTCGCGCGCGGACACGCGGGCCCGGCGGTGGCGTATGTCACGCGACGGCGGTTGGGACCGCGCTCGGGGGTCCGTTGGCCGACCATGGGTACACGATCGGGGTTGGCGAGGGAAACGTCAATCGATTCGCGCCCTCGCGTGAGCGTTTCGGGCGGGGCTCATGCGAGGGCGCGAAGATGCGGTGCAATCCTGGAGCTGTCCCAGCTTGCCTTCAGTTCGGTCGGATCGCCTCGATCTGCCAGCCACTGGCCCGCTGGATGAACGTCGCTCGGTAGTTCTGGGTCAGCTGGCGGCTGGCGCCGCCGCGGTCGCTGAAGTCCATGACGAGCGTGAACGGGATCTGGACGATATCCCCCGTGATCGGCGCGGCCTGAACGTTGGCGAGTACGACGCTGAGCGTGGTGACACTGCCGAAGAACTCCATCCAGGTAGACCGCTCGGACTGGGTCATCCCCGGGTACGCACCCGCGACGCGTTCGATCTCCCTCGACTGGAGGGCCATCGCGAAGTTGTTGAGCCCGATGTTGAGCGGCTCGAGGGCCACGGACGGCGGGGGCGGCGGCGACGTGGGATCGGCCGCTGGCGTTGGGGCCGGCGCTGGAGCTGGTGCTGGCGGCGGAGGCGGCGTGGGCGCGGGCGCGGGTGCCGGCGCGACCGCTACGGGCGCGGGCGCCGTGCGTTCCGGCTGCTCGACGACGGCGGCCGTCTCGTTGCGCGGCGTTCCCAGCGGCTCCGGGATCGAAGGCAACGGAGCGGTCGGGATGTCGACGGACTCACCGTCGCCCGGGGGCGCCGGCAGTGGAACGTCCAGGGAGACGGCTCCGGACACGTAGGTCGCCGCCGCGGCCCCGGTGATCCGCCGCAGCCCCGGTGTCAGGGCGAACACCCGACCGGGCTCGAGCACGATCACGGTATCGACCGGAAGATACCCATCGGCGCGCACGAACACCCTGTGTGATCCGGGCGCGAGGGACACCGTGCGGGCGGAATAGACGAGACCATCGATCGAGACCACGGCGAAGTCCGGAAGCGCCCCGTCGATTCGAAGCGTCGCCCCGGCGATGAGTGGCGACGGGTCGGCCGCGGCGGGCGGCGGCGCCTCGGTCGGCACCGGGGCCTCAACCTCGGTGCTCGTGGCGGCGGGTGCGGTCTCCGTCCCGACCGTCGGAGCGGATGCGGTCTGAACCAGTGCGATGTCGCCACTGGAGGATATCGTGAAGATCCCAACGACCACCGCCGCGAGGACCGCGACGACGATCGGCAGCATCGAGCTGCGACGACGCGCGCGCCTGGATGGCTTCGTGGTAGACGGCGGGGGGGTCGGCGGCGTCAGATCCGGCTTCACTTCCACGGCGGAGGACGACTCGGCGACGGCCTGCGTGACCTCCGGGGTCGGCGCCACGGGGGCCGCTGGTTCGACCTGCGCGACTGGTGAGGACGCGACGCCGGTCGTCGCGGCCGCGGCGGTCGTCTCGGGCTCCGCTTCGGCGACGTCCTCCCATCCTCCGGGCGCTGACTCCGCGGGAGCGTCCGCCGCCACGGTCTGGGCGGACGACTGGGCTCGAATGATCTCGTCGAACGTCTCCCGGTGCCCCTCCTCCACCTCGGAACTCGCGTCGGGGTCAAGGGGAGGGTGCTCCTCCGGCGGAAGCTTCCCGAAGATCGGACCCAGAGCGACCGGCAATACTGGCGCGGGCGCGGGCGTTGACGTCACCGGCTCGGGCACGGAAGCGGCTGGCTCAGGCGCGGGGACCGCCGGCTCGGGCGCGGAAGCAACCGGATCGGGGACGGACGCCACCGGCTCGGGATCTGGAACCGCAACGTCGGCTCGAGAAGCGACGACTTCGGGCGCGGGGGCCGCGACCTCGGTGGGGGCTTCCGGTGCCGGTCCCGGCGGGGCCGCGAACGTCGTCTGAGCCTGGCTCGTCGGCGACGGATCGCCCGCGGGCTCCGCGGCCTTCGGCGCGGGCATCCAGATGAGCTGTGTCGCGCCGACGGAGAGGGTCTCCCGCCCCGAGGCATCCCCTTCCCGGTGCGGACTGAGCGGCACTACGTTGCCCGTAGCCTTCTCCCGCCCGAAGTAGATGGGGCTCAGCCCGGCTCCCCGGGCCATCGCTCCGAACACCTCGTAGGCATCGCCAGCGGCCTCGCGCAACGCATGGAGCATCTCGTCGGCGGGCCTGTCCGTCAACGGCGTTGGATCCACGGAACTGAGCCGCATTCCGCATGTCGAGCAGTTCTGCGACTGATCGGTCGCTGGCGTGCCGCACACATCACAGACCGCCTCGAGCGTCACGAACGCGGCTCCCAGCTCCGGGAGGACTTCCACCGAGTATCCACCCTGGCCCGGGCCTCGTTTGCCGAGGACCAGCGCTACGAGAGAACCCTGAGCGGTGTCGCGGGCGAGGCAGACGATCCCGCCTCGGGGGTCGCCGGCGATCTCGCCGAGAACCTCAAAGCGATCACCCTCCTGCTCGCGAACGGATGCGATTGTTTCGTCCATCATCGATGAGCTTGAAGCTGGCGAATGGATCGGCATGAATGCCGATGAGCGCGTCGCGCGCGGGCCGACCATACGACCTCGCCTGACCGCTTGATCCGGGCACAGTTAGTATCGGCCTGTTCCAACGGATACCGTAGCGGCGATCCCGACGCGACGCTTCCCTGTCCTTCCAGCCAGTGCTGTGTGTCTGATGTCCCATGGCCATTGGGACATCAGACACACAGCACTAGATCAGCGCGCCGCGCACTACGGGTTGAACTCGATCCCGAGAGTCCCCGCGATGGCGGGCTGGAACCCTCCGCGGATGATTGGCGTGAGTGTGTTCGCGACCACGGTGAGGTTATCGAGCGCGGCGATCTTGGTCCCCAGCGACAGGTACGCGCTGTTGTCGGACCCTCCACGGATGTTCGTCAGCCGGACGCTACGCTCGTACGGCACCTCAAAGACTCGTGGCGCGGGTAGCCGCAGGGTCTCCTCGCCGAACTCCCACGATGAGAGGAAATCGATCGCCAGGGTCACGGTCGAGTTCATCAGGTGATCGAAGCCGATCGAGGCGAGGGCTGCGTTTCTCTCGAACTCGCCGCTCCGGATCAGCACGCCGCCGTTGGCGTGCGGCGAGAAGCCACCGAACCGTCCGGACACGATGCCCAGGACGCGAACGTTCGTACTCCCCGACCCCAGCAATTCGTCCTCGTCACCCGTCGGAAGGCGGACGTCTCCGAGGATGGCGACGCTGCCCAACGCGGACTCACCGAGGTTCGCTTTCGCGCGGAACACCACGTCTCCGACGCCGGTGGCCGAACCCGACCACGCGGCCCTTGCGGTGATCTCGTCCGGCCCGCCGAAGGTGTGGGGCGTCACCCCGAACGACTGGATCTGAGCGTTGCTCACGCCTGACACGGAGGTGTTGACGAACGGCACCGCGACCCCGAGATCGAGGCGATCGGTCAGGCCAAACGCCAGGAAGATCGAGCTGACCGCAACCCTGACCCTGAGGTCCATATCGACCTGGATGACATCGTTCTCGAAGATCGGGTCACCGTACGCCGGGTCTCCCACGTTCTGGTGCGTGAAGACGAATTGAAGCCGGTCCAACGGGGTCGACCGAATGCTCGTGAATTGGAAGAGGGTGGCGTTCGCGCCCGCGAGGAACCTTCCGCGACCGATCGTCTGCGCGCGTTCGGCGTAGATGGGCCCGGAAGAGACGGTCGACCGAACCGGGAGGCCACCTTCGAAGGAGAACGTCGAGCCGCCACTCGAGCCGCCGATCGGTATGCTGTTGATACTCGTGCCGATCGCGCTGGAAAGGAACGCGAGGATCTGACCGCTCTGCTCGGTGGAGGCGGCGATGTAGTGGTGGCCGTGGTTGTTGTCGACGTTGAGGCAGAGAGGATCGCCACAGTCACCGAACTGGAAGAGCTCAGCGACATCCCAGCGAAGGCCACGCTGCGCTTCCGCGGGCGTCGCGAAACAGAACAGGGCAAGGGCGACCAGGAAACGACGTGACATCAAACCTCCTCTGAATGGTGGAATCGCTGTTCGGGAATCACTGGGGGCGGATCGCCTCGATCCGCCATTCTCCGCCCCGTTCAACGAAGGTTCCCAGGTACTGCTGGGTCGACTGATTCGCGCCCCGTTGGTCGGTGAAGTCGAACCGCATGCTGAACGGGACCTGGAGGCTCTCGCCGATGGTCGGGGGAATCCGGATATCCGTGATCGCGACCTGGAGCGTCCGGACGCCATCCATGAATCCGGCCCAGGTGGATCGCTCGGTGGATGTGATCCCCGGATACGCCGCGGCGACGGCATCGATGCGCCGGGACTCGAGCGCGCGCGCGAAGCGGTCGAGACCCGCGCCGATCCGCTCCCTGACGGCCTCGGCCGAGGGTGCGGGCGGCACGGGAGGAACCACCGGGCTCGCGCTCGGGGTGGGCGGAGGGACGACGCCGACTGCCGGGGGCGGCTCGATGGCGATCACGGGGGTGGTCGGCCCGGTCGCACCTCCGAGGGCGGCGACGGACGGCGCCGCGGGCGGCGGGGACGGCGCGGTGGGCTGCGCGACGGAGGCGGTGGAGCCTCCGCCGACGGGCCGCATTGCCGGAGCCCAGGTAACGACCTGCGCGGATGCGACCGTGAACACCGTATCCAACGGCGCGTAGCCGTCCGCGGTCACCTGCACCCGGTACGTCCCGGGCGAGAGAAGCAGCGACCTCTCGGCGCGCGCAATGCCATCGATGGAAACGACCGCACCCGTGGGGATCGATCCGCGAATGTACATCGTCGCGGGCTCGACTTCGGCCGCGCCCGTGGCATCGGTGCCAGCGCCGGCCGCCGCGGATCCCGCATCGTTGATCGTCACGGGCGCCGACACTCCGGCCGCGGACGGCGGGACATGCGACGTGGCGACCGCCGCCGAGCTCCCATCCCCCGACGAAACCGCGAGGTAGCCGACCACCACCACGGCGATCACGGCGGCCACGGCGATGAGCGGCACCGTGGCCCGGTGAGATGGTCGGAGCGGTGGAGCGACGGCGGCGCCCGCGTTTCCGCCGCTCGCGGCGTGCGGCCCGGTCACCGGGACCGTCAACGGCGTGGCCGCGGACGGCGAGGCCGCGGCTGCCTCGCCGGTGGATGACGTGGCGGCAATCGCGCCCCCGGTCGGGGTCGGCCCGGCGCCCCGCGCGGAGTCCGTCACCGGCGGGGTCGCCCCGGCCCCCGGCGCGCTGACGGATCCCCGCGTTTCCGCCGTGTTTCGGCGGATGAGCCCGAGCCGCTCCGCGGTTCCGCCACGAAGTACCCCCTCGAGCGCGTCACGTACGCCCTCAGCCGACTGAAAGCGTTCCGCCGGGTCGCGCGACACCGTCATCGCCACGATCTCGTCGAGTTCCAGCGGCACGTCCGCGTTGCGTTCCCGAACGCGCGGCGGGTCCTCCGCCATCCTTCGGCCGATCGAGATCGGGCCATCCGGGCCGGCGAAGGCGCTGTGGCCGGTGAGCATCTCGAAGAGAACACAACCCAGGCTATAGACGTCGCTTCGCCCGTCGACCGCGGATCCCAGGAGCTGTTCGGGACTCATGTACTCGAGCGTGCCGATGACGAACCCGGCGCGCGTGATCTCCTGTGCCTCGCCCTGGACCGCTTTCGCGATGCCGAAGTCGACGACCTTCACGAGTTCCCCGCCGTCGTGACCTCGGGTGAGGATGATGTTCTGTGGCTTGAGGTCGCGATGAACGATGCCCAGCGCGTGCGCCGCGATGAGCGCGTCGGCGATCTGGCGCGCGATCTCCGCGGCCCGCCATGCGGCAAGCGGCTTCTCGCGGGCGAGCGTCTGCGCGAGCGTCTCGCCGGCGACGTACTCCATCACCAGGTAGATCAGGCCCTCGGCCGACTCGCCGAAGTCATATACCGTCGCGACGTTCGCGTGATTGATTCGGCTCGAGTTGGCCGCCTCGCGGGAGAACCTTCCGATCACGTCGGCGTCATTCCGCATCGACGGGTTGATGATCTTCATCGCGCAGCGGCGCCCCATGCGCGCGTGCTCCGCCAGGTAGACCTTCCCGAATCCGCCCTCGCCGATCAGCTCCAGAATGTGGTAGCGCTCGGCGATCGTGCGCCCGATGAGTCCCTGATCCGTTCCCGTTGTGAGAAGCGTGGCCCCGTCGGTCGGGCAGAAACGGGTCTCCGCGGGGAATGAACGCGAACAGGTGGGGCAGAGTTTCTCGCGGCTGCCGCCAGCGACCCGCGGCGCAACCGGGCCGCTCCGCGCCGGATCGACTCCGGTCTCCACGTCCGCGCCCGCCGGAGCTCCCGTCGGACCCGGCGTCGCGCCGGCCGCGGGCCGCTTGATCACGCGGGTAACCCCGAGCGAGAGAAACTCCCCGCCATTCTCGTCGACTTCGTTCCGGAGACTCAACGCCACGACGCGGCCGGTTGCGATTTCACGCGCGAAGTAGAGTGTCCCGGAGCCGCCGGCCCGCGGCATCTCCCCAAGGATCTCGAACGCCCCGCCCGCCGCGTCGCGAATCGCGCGCATCGCATCGGTCGACGAATGCCCGCTCAGCGGGTCCCGACTCCGCGACTCGATGGATGACCCGCACACCTCGCATGTTGGCGCGAGATCGATCACGGCCGTTCCGCAGACGCCACAGGTGGAGCCGAGCGTGACGAGCGAGTCGTCGAGTTCAGGGAGGACTTCAATCACGTACTGACCGCTCCCATCCGACCGGGTTCCGACGCGGTCCAGGCAGAGCGCGACGAGCGAGTGCTCACGAGTTTCGCGCGCGAGGCAGACAACGCCTCCGCGGGGATCCTGGGCAAGTTCGCCCAGCACCTCGTATCGTCCGGCGGTTTGTTCGCGGACCGTGGCCCTCAGTTCGGCGATCATCTATTGGAGGCGTGCGAGACCGACCGGCGCGTCCTCGGACACGCGGGATTCAGGGATGCCCGAAGAACCGTCGCCGACCTCTCGTTCGGCGGTCGTTCCGGGCGATCTGATTATCGGCAGCTTCCGGCCGCATCCGAAGCGGCGGGCCGGGATTCAGACGAGGTTCGAGGCGTGCCGAAACCCGGCGGCGATGAGAGTCGGGGCCACCCCCGGTCGCCACACGTTGTCGACGAAGGCGCGCGCGGCGGGCGACATTCTACCGCCGGGCAGGTTCTCGGCGGGGGTGAGGTCGGCGTTGAACTGGAGACCCGGCGCGGCGATAGGGCTCGCGGGCCCCGACGACAGTCGTGCGATCAGCTGAT
>CAZUVK010000072.1:7697-14706 GCA_964623785.1 uncultured Gemmatimonas sp.
GGAAGCGCTCCGCGGGGAGGTCGCTCGATTCGCGCCGGGAGCGCTTCCATCTCCACGGAAAACCGGATGTTGCGAGGGGCGAGAAGCTCGTTCCCCGCCCGTAGACGCGCGGGTGCGCCGGGGGCGCAGAAGCAGTCATAGAGAACGAGCGCCCGCTCGGGCGTGGGCCGGAACCTGAACTCGCGGTGGAAGAACGCGAACAACGGCTCCATGTGGTACGCCATGACGCAGAAGGAAAGGAAGCCGAGCAGCTCCCTCCCGCCCTTCGCGAACGTCGCTTCGACGTCGATCCCGGTCACGCCGGTGAGGCCGCGTCCGGATGGCCGCCAGCGCGTGCGGTGACCACAAGGCCACCCACGTCTTCTCCGGCCTCCGTCCGCAGGACCTCTCGGTCCGTCGAAACCTGGTCGAACCCGGCATCCGCCAGGACCCTCCGGACGTAGCTCTCCGTGTGCGAGTACCGGCCGTGCGGGTTGATCTGGTACTCATCGCCCTCGTCGAGTCGCTCGACCGTGAAGACGAGCCTGCCACCGTCCCGCAGTGCGTCACGGGCGCCCGCCGCCACGCCCTCGAGCGCGCCGAAGTAGACCAGCGTATCCGCCGAGGCGATCAGATCGAACGAGTCCGGACTGGATCGAAGGAACTCGGTGATCTCCACCTCGAGAAGCTCGTCGTACCCCCCGCGATTGCGCGCCTTCTCGAGCATCCCGGCGGAGAGGTCGATCCCGGTCAGGGAGCGCGCGAATGGCCGCAGGTGCGGCGCGCACAAACCCGTGCCGCACCCGGCGTCAAGCACGTCCAGCCCACCGTCAGCCGCGCCGATGGCGGCGACGGCCGCGCCCACCAGTTCCGGCGCGCGGTACGACAGATCGCCAAGGAGCCGGGTGTCGAAGCTGTCCGCGAATCCATCGAAAGTCTTCCTGACGAAGCTGTCGGACGCGCGACCGGGCACCCGTTCCGCCGTGCAGGCCGCCAGCATGTGCGCGGCAATCGGGTTGTCCGGATCGGCGGCGACCCAGTCCCGGTAGATTGCGATCGCTTCCTCCACCCGACCGATCCGGTGGAGCATGTATCCGAACCGCTGGTTCGCGTTGCTGTGTGCCGGGTTCAGCTCGATCGCCCGCCTGTACGCGGCGATGGCAAGGTCCGGATCACCGCACTCCTTCACCGTGTTCGCGAAGTTGTAGTACACGTCCGATGCGCCCGGGCTGAGCTCCAGCGCCCGCCGGTGCATCTCCAGCGCCTCCTCGAACCGGCCCTGAACGCGAAGCAGCGTCGCCAGATTGTTCAGGACCCCGACATGATCCGGGTTGATCTCCAGCGCCCTGCGATACGCGGCCTCGGAATCGTCCAGCCGGTCGAGCTGTCGATACACGTTTCCGACGTTCGCCCATGCATCGCTGTACTCGGGGGCCATGGACAGCGCGGACAGGATCAGCTCGAGTGCTTCGGGCGACCGCCGCTGGTGATGCCGAAGGACGCCGAGAAAGTGCAGGACGTCGGGATTGGCGGGCTGGAGGGCGAGCAGTTGGAGGTATACGCGTTCCGCCTGCTCGTGCTCTTCCTCCTGGTGAAGCGAGATTGCGTAGCGCAGGGCGTCCTGAAAGCTCATCTCCCGCTCGGCTTCCGGGGGGAAGGGAGACGGCGTCGTGTCCTCGTGCATAATAGTCTTCCCCGCGTCCGGAGACCCGCCGGTCGCGCCGGAAAAATGAAACGGTCAGCCGCCGATCAGCACCGTCGGGCAACCGAGAACGATGGAGCCGCCATGCGCGGTCATGTCACCCATCCGGGCGGCGGGCAGCTTCGCGATCAGCACGGTGGCCGAACCCTTGGCGATTACATCGGGCGGACCGACGCACACGCACATGTCTGTCGCGCGGGCCGCGGGCAGCTTGCCGATCATCACCGTAACACCGCCCGGCGGCAGGATCGGCCCGCCGACGTGAGGGATCGGCGGAACGCCCGGTGTGACCATCGGGCAGACGTGCATGTCCGAAACGCGCGCGGCGGGCTGGCCCATTGGCTAGGTGGGTTGTTGGAGTAATTCGTCAGCTCGGCCAGGCGCCCACGCGCTTCGCGACGTGGATGCCCTGGTCGAGGAAGCCCTGCAACTTCTCGGGCGCTTTCTCCGGCTCGTCGATGACCGCCGAGAGAATGATCGCGGTCGCGAGCGTCTTGCCCGCGACGAACGGTGGCGGCGCGACCGGCTCCACCTCCGGCGGCGCGATGCTCCCACCGCTGAAGAAGGTGGCGAGCGCGACGCAGCCCGCTGGCGTCGAGAGATCGGCCTCCTCGCCGGCGTCCATCGCGGCCCGGCGATTGGCGTCCGTCGGCTCGCGCAGCCACTTCTCGATCGCCGCCAGCGCGGCCGTCACCTCGGGCGGCGCCTCGTCACCGGCGGCCTTCCGCGAGCACGTCCATGCCCACCAGATCGCCTCGCGCGGCGGAAGCATCGCCCCCAGGAGCTTCACGGCATCCTTCGGGAATCCGTCCTCAATCAGGCGCGTGACGTATCCATGCGGCGCGTCGTCCTCTCGCAACAGCGCCTGCGCTTCGTCACTCACCCCCGACGCACGGGCAAGCGATTTCAATGTCGGACCGCCCGTGGCGATCGGAGTGTTCCGGGCATTCATCGTCAGTTGATCATCGTGATGGCGCCCTTCAGGATCAGCATCGCGCCCCCTTCCACCTGCGTCATGGCTCCGCACTTCGCCTTCAACATGGCATCGGCTTCGATCGTCACCATGATCCCTTTGATCTTGATCCCTGACTGATCGATCTTGATGCTGTTCGAGCCCACTTTCAGCTCGATCGACTGCATCGCCTCCTGCGTGCTCTTCCCGAGGGCCACCTTGAGCTTGTGGTTCCCCTGGTCGATCTTGGTGTCGGAGTCACCCTGATTCACATACAGGGCGTGGTCGCCAGTCTCGATCTCGGTCGTCTGGTCCGTCTTGATCGTGATTTCCTGGCTCCCGTCCACCACCTCGGTGATCTGGTTGCCGGTCGTCACTTTCAGTGTCTGGTCTCCATCGAGAACGTGCAGCATGTGCCCCTTCTCGACATCATGCAACTCCATATCGCCCACGTACGTGTATCGATTTTTCTCGACGATGAGCGTGTCCCCGACCATTTCCTCCCCATCCTCCTCGAACTCCCCATCTTCAGGCAAATCGGTCCATGCCGAAAGGTCCATCTTGACCTCACCCTGGACGAGTACCGCCCGGGCGCCTGAGATCATCGATCCATGATGCTGGCCGACCGAATGGAGGTCGTTCCGCTCGACATGGACCCGAAGGTTCTTCTCCGCGTGGAGGTAGATCTGCTCCTGTCCCTTCCTGTCCTCGAAGCGTAGCTCGTTGAACGTCTCCCCCGACCCGTCCGGCGTGCTCCGCGTCCGGATCCCCGAGCGCGTCTTGTGCTCCGGTAGGGCCCACGGTGGCATGTAGTCGGGATTGTATACCATGCCCGTGATGATCGGCCGATCGGGGTCCCCCTCCAGGAAGTCGACGATGACCTCGTGTCCGATGCGGGGAATGTGGACCATGCCCCACTGCTTGCCGGCCCATGGCGTTCCCACGCGAAGCCAACAGGAACTCTGCGCGTCCTTGTTCCCTTCCCGGTCCCAGTGGAACTGGACCTTCACCCGACCATATTTGTCGGTGAAGATCTCCTCGCCCTCCGGCCCGACGACAGTCGCGGTCTGGCACCCGTCGACTCGCGGGCGGGGAGTCCGGCGGGCCGGGCGGAACGGGAGCGTGTGCGGGATGCAGGTGAACTCGTTCTTGTAGTCGAACTCGCTGTCGGACCCCGACCGTCCAATCTCCCCGAGACTCGCCGTATGCGTAACGCTGGTCAGCACATACGCGCCGTTCGCGTTTCGATGTTTGACGAGCGTGAACTTGTATCCGGGAACCAACTGCCGGCAGGCGCTCTTGCCGTTCACCACCACCGAGTCCGCTTCCTCCTGCTGCATGCGGATCCTCGCGGTCCGCGCGTTGTCGTCGAAGATCTTCTGAAGGTCCCCGGCCCGGTCTCCGCCCCCGGGATCGACGCCATCGAATCGCTTCGCATAGCCGCCCGGGTAGTCATAGACCTCGTTCGCGTCGGCCTCGCCAACGGTCAGGTCGTGCTGCATCACTCCGGCGGTAACCCGCCCCATGATCGGGACGGTCGCTTCGAGGTTGTTCTGGGGAAGCTCAAAATTGTGGTCCCGCAGCGTCATCTTGCCCGATCGCAGCTCCTGCCGACGCTCCCAGGCGACGATCCTCCCGGCCTCCCGGCCGCCACCCTCCATCTCGTCGAACTCGATGAAACTCTCACTCGGCATCTCGGGATGAGACGTCGGAGAGTCCGCGAGAATCATCTTGTGAACCCCGCCTGACCTGTGCTCGAAGAAGTAGTAGATTCCCTCCTCCTCCATCAGCCGCGACGCGAAGTCGAGGTCGCTCTCCCGGTACTGCACGCAGAAGTTCCGCGGTTCGTACGTCCCCTGAAGCTGGAAATCCACGTCCATTCCAGCGAACACTTCCTGGAGGATGTCCGGCACCGCCTTCTGCTGGAAGATCCGGCTCTGCACCCGACGGGTGAGCAGCCAGACCTTGGGCACGAGCTCCATCTGGTAGCTGGTACCGATCATCTCCACTTCGCCCGTCGCACGACCACCCTCGACGATCCGCTTCACCATGCCCGAGAAATGGCGCTGCGAGCCGTCCGGCAACTCGAGGCCGACGGAGATGCTTTCGCCGAGCAGGTCCGCGAAGGCCACTTTTTCATTGGCCCCCGCGATGAGATCGAGGTGATAGCTGAACAGACGCGATATCGCCTCGGTCCCCTTGAACTCGCGAAGCAGAAAGGCGTCCGGGCCAAGCGGCGTAGTGACCGTGAGCGCGCGATTCTCCTGCGTGAAACTCGGCATTCGACTCCGCGAAGAATGGGTTCAGGCTCCGGGCGCGCCGGAGGCCGGGCGAGCCCGGCGTCCAGCGAGTCCGACCAGCCTATGCGGTAACCACGGGCGGTTCAGCGACCACCACCGCGTCGGCCGATGCACCGGTCTGCGAGTACTCGAACTCGCCATCCGCCCCGATGGACACCTCGATCGCCGACGGCTTGTCGCCAGCGACCAGCGAGACCAGAAGATGCCGCGAGATCGCCGGCAGCATCGTGTTGGTCAGGATGTTGTCGACGTTGCGCGCGCCGCTCTCCACCTCGGTGCAGCGCTCCGCGACCGCGTCGATGACCGGCTCGCCGACCACCAGCTCGATCCGGTGCGTGTCGCGCAGCCGGCGCTGGATCTTGCCCAGCTTGAGCCGAACGATCGTCTTGAGCACCTCGTCACGAACCGGAAAGTACGGGATGATCACGGTCCGGCCCAGGAACGCGGGCTTGAACGTCTTGTCCAGCTCGGGCTTCAGTGCCTTCACGAGACCGTTGTGGTCCGGCATCGTCTCCGGGTCGGCCGTCAGCTTCATCAGCGTGTCGGTCCCGGCGTTGGTGGTCAACAGGATGATCGTGTTCTTGAAATCGATCTGCCGGCCCTCGCCGTCGTCCATGCGGCCCTTGTCGAAGACCTGGAAGAACAGCTCGAGCACGTCCGGATGGGCCTTTTCGATCTCGTCGAGGAGAACGATCGAGTAGGGCCTGCGGCGGACGGCCTCGGTCAGCACGCCGCCTTCCCCGTAGCCGACGTATCCCGGCGGCGACCCCTTCAGCGTCGAGACCGTGTGCGCCTCCTGGAACTCGGACATGTTGATGGTGATCACGTTGTGTTCGCCACCGTAGAGCAGGTCCGACAGCGCGAGCGCCGTCTCCGTCTTGCCGACGCCGCTCGGACCGACGAGCAGGAACACGCCGATCGGCTTCTGCGGATCCTCGATGCCCGCCTTCGAGGTGCGGATCCTGTGGCTGATGATCTCCAGCGCGTGGTCCTGCCCGATGATCCGCCGCTGCAGGTGCTTCTCGAGTTCGAGCGCCATGCTCAGGTCGTCGCGAAGCATCTTGCCGACGGGGATGCCCGTCCAGCCCGAGATGACCTGGCTGACGAGTTCGCCGTCGACCGTAACCGGAATGAGGGGCGTCTCGCCCTGGATGCCGGTGAGTTCGGTCGTGAGGCGGTTCAGCTCCTCCCGCGACGCCTGCGCCTCGCCGGACGCGATCGCCTCGGGGCCAGCCTCGACGAACTTCTCCAGCTCCTCGCGGAGCGCCCGCACCTTCTCGACGAGGTCGCGCTCCCGTTCCCAGCGCTCACGGAGGGTGTTCAGGCGAGCGTCGGTGCTGGCGCGCTCGGTGGCGATCTCCTCGAGCCGCTCCGAGTGATCGGCGCCGAGTGCCTGTTCCCGGGTGAGCACGCGTGCCTGGACCTCCAGGTCGTCCAGAAGCCGCATCGCCGCCTCGATCGCGGGGGGCGTCGCGTTCTGGCCCAGCGCGAGACGAGCGCACGCCGTATCGAGCACGCTCACCGCCTTGTCCGGGAGCTGCCGATCCGGAAGATACCGGTGCGAGAGACGCACGGCGGCGAAGAGACCGTCGCTGACGATCCGGACGCCATGGTGCTTCTCCAGGAAGGGCACGACCCCGCGCATCATCACGAGGCACTGCTCCTCGCTCGGCTCCTCGACCTTCACCACCTGGAAGCGCCGGCTGAGCGCCGGATCCTTCTCGAAGAACTTCTTGTATTCGGACCACGTGGTCGCCGCGATCGTCCGCAGCTCACCGCGCGCGAGCGCCGGCTTCAGCAGATTCGCCGCGTCACCCTGCCCCGCCTGCCCTCCCGCCCCGATCATCGTGTGCGCCTCATCGATGAACAGAATGATCGGAGTCGGTGACGAACGGACCTCCTCGATCAGCCCCTTGAGGCGATTCTCGAACTCACCCTTCACGCCGGCCCCCGCCTGCAGGAGCGCGAGGTCGAGCGACCGGAGCGAGACGTTGCGGAGGACCGGCGGCACGTCGCCCTGGGCGATTCGCAGCGCGAAGCCCTCCACGACCGCCGTCTTGCCGACGCCGGCCTCGC
>CAZUVK010000073.1:0-7608 GCA_964623785.1 uncultured Gemmatimonas sp.
ACGGGCCGATCGACCTGGAGCGGCCCGTCGATCACGTGGACGTCCCGCGGCGACAGGATGTCGACGCCCTCTCCCGCGGACTCACCGAGCCAGGCGAGCAACCGCATTCGCGCCCACTCGGGCATGGAGGCCTCGACTTCGACGCGTACCACGGGCTGATAGGGCCGCAGCGCCACGTTCTCCGAGACGGCCTCCACGATGTCGGCGACGTTCTCCTCGTCGAGGAGCAGGTTCCCTTCCCGGGTGACACGGAAGAGACATGCTTCCACCTCTCCCCGAGCGCCCACGTACCGCGACAGATCCGCCCGGATGACCTGGTCGAGATTGACGAATCGCATCCCGCCCGGCAATGGAAGGAGACGAGGGATGTCGCCCGGCAGTTCGAGGATCAGGATTCGTTCGTCCCTGGCGCTCGCATCGTCGGCACCCCACACGAGGAAGACCGGGCGGAGATTGCGAACGTGGGGAAACGGGCCGTCCGGTCGCACGAGCACCGGATGAAGGGCCGCATCCAGCTCCGCGGTGTACGCCCTTCGGAGATACTTCTTCTCAGTGTCCGACGTGTCATCCCAGGCGACGATCTCGATCCCGGCCGCGCGAAGATCATCGGCGAGCGTCGGGACGATGGTACCGTGGGCCAGCGCAACCAGCTCCCGAACCCGCGAGTCGATGCAGGCTAGCTGCTCGGCGGGCGTGAGGCCGTCGAGCGTCGGTTTCCGCTTCCCGGACGCGACCTGTCGCTTGAATCCAGCGACCCGGGTCATGAAGAACTCGTCGAGACTGCCGCCGAAGATGGAGACGAACCGTGCCCGTTCGAGGAGGGGGGTCCGGCGATCGAGCGCGAGGTCGAGAACACGTTCGGCGAAGGCGAGCTGGCTCAGCTCCATGTTGAGCATGGATCCGGGTGGCAGATCGACCCGCGGCGAAACCGCCGCCCGGGCCGCCTCCTCGAGGAAGTCAACGGCGTCTCCCCCGTCGTGTCGCGATCCGTGGTCGCGGGTCGGGGATGCCTCGGAAGAGGAGGATCGGTCAGGCGACATGGTCCGATGTCGGGGTGCTCATCGCCCGCCCTCCTCGATGTCTTCGGGGTCTCGGGGTCGGCGCCACCGCCGGAAGGGTACGTACTCGGCGGCATCGAGATGGGCGGACCACTCGTCAAGCGCGCCCATCAGGTCGACAGGCGTGATCCCTGGCGCGAGCGCGACCAGGTATTCGGCGGTTCTCACCTGCTCGCCCCGCGGATATACCCCGAGCATCCGCCAGTCCGCCGCCGCTTCGGCGAGGGTATCCTGGACCGCATGCCGGCCCGGTTCGCTCTCCGTGAAGTGGACGAGCAGGAGCCCGTCCGCGTCGAGGCCATCCGAGCGCGCGATCGCCTCACGACGGAGAGCCCGGCAGGCGCTGGGAGAGCGCGCCACCAGCAGCGCGGTGTCGCCGACGGAGAGCGTTCCCGCCGCCGTGTATCCGCCTCCGTTCATCGAGCCGATCTGACGCTTCCACATCACGATCACCGCGACGTTGAAGACGAGCGAGACGACGAGCGCCACGTCGAGCGCCTGGACGCCCGCCGAGATCCCGATCGCGATCGTCAGAAATACGTAGACCGCATCCTGCGGGTCCTTCAGCGTGTTCCGGAAGCGAACCGCCGCGACGATCCCGGCGAGACTGAAGGCGATCGCGAGGCTGTTCTTCACGACGAGAAGAATCCCCGAAACCGCGATTGGCAGGATGATGATCGAACGCACGAGCCCCGGGTCGTACCGGAGGCGTTTCGTCCACATGTAGACCCAGGCGACCGGCATGGCGAGAACGACCGCGCCCAGGACAACGAAAAGCGTCGTCAGGCCACGTTCCCACGGCTCGGCGGCCACCTGGGGTGGCGACGCCGGCCCGGGCCGCCGGGCACCCGAAATGACCTCCGCGGCCTCGCCCAGCGCCGGAATCGAGGGGTCCACCAGGGCGGCCCGCACCTCGGGGAACACCCGGACGAGTACCATCGTGACCGATACGACAACCAGATAATAGAAGAAGAGCCGAACGGAGGGTGCGCGAACGAGTCGCTCGATCGGACCTCGCCGGGAAGGCGGTCTGGCGAGTGGAAAACGAGTATCCGGCAATCCGTCCTCCTCGGTGTGAACCGGGTCCCGTCCGGGTCCGCGCGGTGAGGAGGCAAATCCCGTGCGGCTGCGGCCGGAAACCGATCCTTCCCGGAGGTTACTGCGTTCTGACGATCTCGTCGGTGATCGCGTACTCGCCGTCCAGCCACGCGATGATCTCGCGGGCGCCGGGGTGATCGAGTCCAGCGTACCGATCGCGCAGGCGGCTCTGGTAGTCCTCCAGCCGTTCGAGGCCGACATCCTGCAGGATCAGGAGATCCTCGCGGACGAGGGTGGCGAGGGGCTCCCCGAGAACGGCGACGGCCGCGCGGCGAAAGGCCTCGCCATACGCATAACCGTCGCCCAGGCGGTAGCTGTCCGCCAGCGAGAGCGCGGGGATACGGGTAAGGGTCGCCTGGAGCGCCGGATTTACGGCGTGGGCGACCAGATGGTCCGCGTTCGCGGCGGGTCGACCGGTGAAGGCACGAAGGTGGAGGAAGCGGGACATCCGCTGCCCGTCGTTGACCGGGTAGTTGTCCCAGAGGAATGGACGCCTGCGGAGCTGTGCCGTCACACGCTCGAGGTGGGCGGGCGAGATCTCCCGGGAGCAGACCTCCTCCCCCGTCCAGAAGACATGGATCGCGGGATCGAGGAGCTCGCCGAGCGTTTCGAGGTAGCGGTCGGGTCGGTGGCCGAAGACGCGGTCGAGAACGGGATCGTCCGTGTAGTAGCTGGGGCAGACGATGATCCGGTCGCCGGTGAACCGAGGCGCGACCCAGTCGACGATGCGGGCCTGGCGCTCCGCGAGGTCGGGCAGGTCGCCGCGCATGTCGTCGAAGAGGATGCCGACGTCACGAACGCCGAGATCCGCGAAGAGTTCGAGCTTCCGGGCCAGATCGTCGCGGGACGAATCGTCGAAATCCAGGTGAAGTTCGTAGGGCGAGAGCCCGACCCCGAAGCGGACGTCCAGGTCCGCGCAGTGAGACGCGAGCCGGCGCAGATCGGACACGCGCGACTCCGGGTGGGGCTCGCGCCACCTGCGTCGAAGGAACGGATCCGCTTTCGGGGCATAGAGGTAGAAAGAATATCCATGGGGCGCGAGGAACGAGATTGTCTCCTCACGTTCCAACGCGGCCCATGGCCGCCCGTAGAATCCCTCGATGATACCGAGTTCGACTTGCATATCCCCGCGCCTTTCCCTTTCCATCGCGATCGGATGCCCCGGGTGAGGCACTGGAATTCCCGGGCCCTGAAGGAGACTGGCCACGCGTTGGCGCTGAAGGGCGCGGGCCGCGGCGTAGCTGGCGGACTGGCCACCGTGCTGGTCGCGCTGACGACGGCGTGCGCGCAGGAGCCAGGCCCAGGTGCCGACGTCGGTACGACTGGCGGTGGCGCAACAGTCGCCGACGCGGGTGAATTCGTCGCGTCGGTCAGCGGCACGGTCTACTACTGGGTCGGCTGCGACAACTGGCGGTCGATACCGCCGGAGAATCGCCTCACATTCGCGACCATCGCCGACGCGGAAGATGCGGGATACCGGCCCTCCACGGCCAGAGGCTGCGAAGCGCCGGCGCTGCGCGCGGGGCCAACGCCGGTGGAGACGGGGAGTTGCACCGTGACCCGTGTGGTCGACGGCGACACGCTCGTGTGCGCCGAGGCCGCGGCGCGGATTCGCCTGCTGCAGATCGACGCGCCGGAGCTGGCCCAGGGCGCGGCGAGCGCGGAAGCCCGTGCCGCGCTCGAGCGGTTGCTCCCCGTGGGGAGCGTCGCGCGTGTCGAGCTCGATGTCCGCGAGCGTGACCCGAACGGCCGGATCCTCGCCTACCTCCACACACAGACGGGGACGTTCGTGAACGAGGAACTCGCGCGCAACGGATTCGTCACCGCGCTCGTGATCCCCCCGAACGTGAGGCATGAGGGCCGGATTCGCGCGGCGGTCGAGGAGGCGCGGGGCGCCGGCCGGGGGCTCTGGGCGAGCGGCGCGTTCGACTGCGCGCCCGCCGACTACCGGGCGGGACGGTGCGGCCAGTGATCACGCGCAGCAGCTTGCGAATGGCGCGTGCGATCGCGATGGGTGTCGTGCTCGCCGCCGTAACCGTGGCGGCGGAGGCCGCGAGCGCGCAGTCGATTCCCCACCTCACCGGCCGGACGGAGGTCGGTCTCCGCGCCGGGACGGTGTCGGGTGACGTCTGCCTCGCGAATCTCACCGCGCGCGGCGATTCCGTGACGATCGCTCTCAACAGCGCGTACAGGATCACGGGAGTAACCGGCGCCTACCCCGCCCCGGTCTCGCGCGAGGTCGAACCAGGTGGGACCGGCGTTCGTTACACATTCGCCGGCGTGCCGCCTGACGCGACGAGCGCCGGATCGCGTGGCCGGGCGGCCATCTGCCTCCAGTACTCCGGACAGTTTCCCGTTCATGACATCGCCTCCGGTGACTACCGCGAGGACGACGCTTCGAGTGTGGTCGCCTTCACGGGCTCGGTCGTCCGGGCGCGCGGGATCTCGCGCTGGCATCCGACTCCCTACGATCCGACCACCGGCCTCGCGGCGGAGGCGGTGACCTGGCGGCTCGAAGTGGAGTGCGCCGATTGCGCGCGAGTCTATATAAACGGTGAAGTCGCGGAGGTGGGCGAAGGCACGGTGTTTGAGTCGAGCGAGCCGCGTGAGCTCCTGCTCGCCGCCGGCGACCTGGCGGTGGAGCGCGCGGGCGGCGTGACGTTCATCGGGTCGCCCGTCGCGGCCGATTCCGCGGAGGCGTTCGCGGGGATCCTCCACGAGGTGAGCGGGTTCCTGGAATCGTACATCGGGGTTCCATTCGGCTCGCCCCCGGACGTCCTCGGCATCGCACCGGCCCAGGCCCCGCGGCGCGGCAGTCTCTGGGGATTCCTCGGGGATCCCGCGCTCGCGCTGATCGGGATGTCGATTCCCGAACTACTGACTGCGGTCGAACGGCCCGGCTCCTCCTCGCGCAGACAGGTACTTGGCTTCCTCTCCCACGAACTCGCGCACCGGTACTTTGCCTGGCGGATGGGCGCCGGCACGGCCCAGCGGGATTTCTTCGGAGAACCGTTCGCGGTCTACCTCGAGTTGAAGGCGGTCCGACACTTCTTCGGCGAGGAGGAGTACCGGCGGGGCGTCGCGCGCCTGCGCGATCAGGCGGCCCGGCTCGACAACCCCACCGGCCTACAGTTCGCCGACGCCGACGATTTCGCCGAGTCGGCCTACCGGTACGGGTACGCGCCGCTCATGCTCTTCTCCCTCGAATCGGCCATCGGCGAGCCAGCAATGCGGGAGCTTTTAAGGGCGATGCTGGAATCACCGGCCGCGGAGCGCCACGCCGCCGACTACGCATTCATGGCGCGGACGGCGATCCGCTCGGGCGTGCCAATGGCCGCATGGTCAGCGTGGGAGACCCGGTGCCTGTCACCGGCGGATTTCAGGATGGAATGTCTTCCGGAAGAGGATGGTCCGCACGCGCGGATCGGATCCAGCGTCGAGTTCGGGGCCGGTCAGCGGGTCCGAAGCGACAGGGCGTATGCCTCGACCAGCTCCGCGCCGGGAGGCTGAAAGTCGTATTCCGGCGCGCGCTCGAATCCCATCCGCAGGTACAACGCAATGGCGGCCCGCATACTCCGCGACGTGTGCAGGCCGATCCGGTCCGCGCCGGAGGCCGCGGCCCGCCGCGCGCACTCGTCCACCAGGGCTCGGGCGATGCCGCGCCCGCGCATCGCGGGATCGACCGCGAGGGCCCGGATCTCGGGCCAGGGCGGCGGCGTGATGAAACCGCCGTACGCCTCCGTATCCGGCGGCGAGAGCATAACGCTTCCGACCACGTCGCCACCCTCCTCGGCGACGATCCAGTCACCCGCGCCTCGGGCGAGCACGTTGGAGACAGCGGCGTGGAGCCCCCGCCATGCATCGGGCACCATGACCGACTCGAGTTCCGCGTAGGCCTCGCGCGTGACCCGGGCGATCCGATCCCGGTCCGCGGCGCCCGCGGCGCGCACGCGGAATCCATCCGCGCCCGAAGCCGCGTCATTCATCGTCAAGCCCCGCGCGTACCGAGACCGAGACTCACTCCGGAACGTACTTGCGGAGCGTGCGGGGACCCACCTCCGCGCCGTAGACGTTCCCGTCCACGTCGACCGCCACGCCCTCGGCTCCGCTCGTCACCAGCCGATCCGGATCCGGCTCCGGGTCGAGGATGAACGACGTGACCCACCCGTCGATCGCGCTTCCGATATAGATGCCCCGCCGCCACCCCGGGTTCGTCCGGACGTTTGAATCCGAGTCCGCCACGTACAGGACATCGTTCGAATCGATGAACATCCCGCTCGGGCTCCCGAACTGGGTCCAGGTCGCGAGGTGGACGCCTTCCTGATCGAAGATCTGGATCCGGTGGTTCCCACGGTCGCCGACGAAGAGCCGGCCCTGTGAGTCCATCGCGAGCGCATGGGGATCGCGGAACTCGCCGGCCTCGGCACCGGTAGTTCCCCACTCCTTCAGGAAACGGCCTTCAGAGTCGAATTTGACGACCCGGTTGTTCCCATCGGCGTCATGGCCGTCGACCACGAAGACGCTCCCGTCGGGCGCGACCAGCACGTCGCTCGGGCGGTTGAAGACGTCGCGGCCCGGGCCCGATTCCCCCCAGCGCCCGAGCGTCATCAGCAACTCGCCGGTCTCGCTGAACTTCCGCACGACGTGCCCGACACCCGTCGAGGGACTCCCGAGCCACGCGGTATCGACCACCCAGACGTTGCCATCCCCGTCGACGGTCATTCCGTGCGGTACCGCGATCAGGCCCGCGCCGAAGCTCCGCAGCAGCGTACCGTCCAGATCGAACTGGAAGATCATGGGGATGTCCTCCCGACCGATGCAGTTCCCCGCCCCGCAGCGGTCTGCGACCCAGATCGTGCGGCCGTCCGGCCCGGCGTCGATGGCGCTGATCGAGCCCCACGACCGACCCTCGGGGAGGTTTCCCCATGCCTCGTCGGCGACCCGGTAGGGGTTCGTGAGCGTCAGCTGGGCCGACGCGGGAGTCGCAAGCGGAACGACCGCGAGCGCGCCAGCCATGGCCAGCGCGAACCACTGGTGGATTCTTCGCATTCGAGGCCGAAGGTCAGAGAAAGGCTACCCGCCGGAGAGCGATCGCACAGCGTATCAGTCGTACAGGCGGTAGGCCGCGGTCCTCGCCTCCCACTCCCTCGCGTTCGCGGCCCATCGATCCGCGATCCGCGCCGGCTCGACGCCCCGGCGAATCTCCTCCGTCGTCCAGTCGTCGAGCACATGCTTCATCGCGTTCATCCCCACCTGCCTCGGGTGAAGCCGATAGATCTCGGTGAGCATCACCAGGGCGACAAACGACGGATCGTAGACGTCGCGATCCAGGATGGATATCCGGATGCCGGGCACGGTCGCGCCCCGGAACTGCATCCACCCGTCGCCCGACGGCGTGAATCGCGTTGCCTCGAACGACACGCCGGGAATCCGGTATGCGTTCAGCCGGCCG